>JANQQG010000065.1 GCA_028285065.1 Phycisphaerales bacterium | reverse complement strand
TCAGCTACGGGGGTGCGTCGGTCAACACGCAGGTCGGGGGCGGGGCGAGCATCTGGACCCCCTCGGCGCCCTACGTGGGCGGACCGGTCACCAATCCGCCCCCACCCATCGATGCGGTGGTCCTGGGCAACTTCTCGACGACGCACACGCTGACGTTCTCGACCGCTGTCACCGACCCCGTCATGGCCATCGCCGGCCTCGGGTTCGACGCCGGGCCTCCGTCGAACCCGCAGCTTGTTTCCTGGACGTTCTCGGAGTCGTTCACGCTGCTCTCGGGCGGGCTGCCCGGGTTCTACGGGTCGGGGACGATGACGCAGGCAAACGCCACGACCCTTCAGGGGATCAGCGGGCACGGGCTGATCCAGTTCCAAGGCACGTTCACGACGCTGAGTTGGACCGCCAGCCCTGGCGAGGACGAGAGCGCGTTCACCGTGGGGCTAATCCCGGCTCCGGCGACGGGGGCGTTCGCGGTGCTCGGGCTCGGCCTGCTGGCGCGTCCCCGACGCGTGTCCGCGAGCGTCTGAGGACCGTTCTGAGGACCTGGGCGAACGAGGGCCCGAGACCTGCCCAATGATCCGGTGATGGGCAAGGGTGACAAGCGCGCCAGCCGTGGGTTCGTCAAGAAGGCCATCCGGTCCGGGGTGCGTCGCTATCCCGGCGCCGTCGGACGATCCCTGCGCGCCGGCAAGATCAAGACCGGGGCAGCGGATCCGGCGGCCTGCCTCCGCGCGATCGTCGATCACGAGCTTGCCGCCTCATGGCTCGGGCACGCCAGCGTCCTGCTCCGCCAGGGCGGGATGTCCAGTGCGGCCGACCCGGTCTTCAGCGAGCGTATCGGCGGGCGCGTCGGTCCGGTCAGCGTCGGGCCCGAGCGCATCATGCCGGTGCCGGTCGATCCGGAACGACTGCCAGAGATCGACTTGATCCTGATTTCCCACGCTCACTTCGATCACCTCGACCGCCCGACCCTCAAGTCTCTCGCGTCGGGGCGCACCTCCGTCGTCACTGCCCGCAAGACGCGACGCCTCATCCCGCGCGGCTTCCGGCGCGTCATCGAGTTGGACTGGGGCGAGTCCGTCGAGATCGACACCGTGCGCATCGAGGCCGTCGAGCCAGCGCACTGGGGCGCGCGCGTCGGGCTCGATCGGCGCCGTGGGTGCAACAGCTACCTCGTCCACGCCGACGGTGCCACCAGCTTGCTCGCGGGCGACACCGCGCACACGGAACGCTTCGCCGAGCTCCCGCCGGTCGACCTCGCCGCTCTGGGCATCGGCGCGTACGACCCCTGGGAGCATCACCACGCCACACCGGAGCAGGTGTGGTCGATGTTCACGGGTTTCGGCGGCAAGCGCCTGCTCCCGATCCACCACTCGACGTTCGAGCTGAGCGACGAGCCGATCCACGAGCCGATGGACCGCCTCATCGAGGCGGCTGGGGATGAGGCCCACAGGGTCATCCGCGTCGGCCCCGGTCAGGTCTGGACGCCCGAGCTCGAGGCCGCCCTGCGGGAAGCCTGAGCGGCCCGCTTGCGGGCACGCACCCTCGTGGTCACAATCCTGCCCGAGGTGATTCCCATGAGACCGATCCGACTGCTCGCCGGGCTGCTCCTTGCAGCCGCGGCCTCCATGACGGGCTGCGCGGGCAACGACGCTGGCTCCTCCGATGCGCTGACGACCGGCAAGTGGTCCATCGCCCTTCACGGCGGGGCGGGCTTCGTGCCCTACGACATCGGTCCGGAGAAGACCGCCGAGTACGAGCGGTCGCTCTCGAACGCGCTCCGCGCCGGGGCCGAGGTGCTCGACGAGGGTGGGACGGCCCTCGACGCGGTTGAGGTGGTCGTGCGGATCCTCGAGGACGACCCGCTCTACAACGCAGGGCGCGGCGCGGTCTTCACCGCCGATGGCGGGCACGAACTCGACGCCTCGATCATGGACGGCTCCACCCACGCCTGCGGTGCCGTCACCGGCGTGCGCACCGTGCGCCACCCGATCACGCTCGCCCGGCGCGTCATGGAGCGATCCCGCCACGTCTTCTTCGCCGCCGACGGCGCCGAGCACTTCGCGGACTCAGCCGGGGTTGAGCGCGTCGAGACGTCCTTCTTCGACACGGAGCGCCGGCGGAAGGTCCTCGAGGAGGTCCTGGCCGAGCGGGCGCAGGAGAAAGAGGGCGGATCCACCGTCGGGTGCGTCGCGCTGGACACCTACGGGAACGTTGCCGCGGCGACCAGCACCGGCGGGATGACCGCCAAGGCGCCCGGGCGCATCGGCGACTCGCCGATCATCGGGGCGGGTACGTACGCCTCCAACCGCTCGTGTGCCGTCTCATGCACCGGCGTCGGGGAGCAGTACATCCGCAACACCGTCGCGCGTGACATCGCTGCCCTCGTCGAGTTCGAGCAGATGAGCGCCGAGGAGGCCGCGACGCTCGTCCATACTCGTTACCTCGATCCGCGCGACGGCGGCGCGATCGTCGTCTCGCGCACCGGCGAGATCGCGCTGGTCTTCACGACACGATCCATGCTCCGCGGTGCGGCCGACTCGTCCGGACGCTTCGACGTCGCGATCTGGGAGTGACCGTGCGTAGGAGTTTGACCCTCACGATCGTCGGCGCCCTGATCTCGCTCCTGACCGGCTGCGCCGGCGGGGGCGATGGGGGACACAGTGCGCCGGGCCACCTCGTCATCGTCGGCGGTGCGCTCCGTGCCGACAACGAGGGCGTCCTCGGACGCTTCGCCCAACTCGCGGGGACCGAGGGTGACGTCGGCATCCTCCCAACCGCCAGTGGCGTCCCCGAACGCAGTGCCAGAGCGACAGGTGAGGACCTGGGGCGATACCTCGACGGAGAGCGCGTGCGCGTGATCGACCTGACCACGCAGAACGCCGACGAGGCCGACGATCCGGACGTCGCCGATGCGATCGCATCGTGCGGCGCGCTGTGGTTCACGGGCGGGGATCAGAACCGCATCATCACCGTCTTCCGACCGGGCCGGCGCGACACTCCCGCGTACGCCGCGGTCATGGCGGTGCTCCAACGCGGCGGCGTCGTCGGCGGGACCAGCGCCGGGGCGGCGATGATGTCCGATCCGATGATCGGCGGCGGGCGCAGCGAGGCTTCGCTGGCGGCGCTGCTGGGTGGCGCCACGGAGCCCGAGGGCGTGCGCGTCGGCCCCGGTATGGGTCTTGTCCATGGCGTGATCACGGACCAGCACTTCCTGGCGCGAGGGCGCATGGGACGACTCATCAGTGCACTCGTCTGGACTGACACGCCGATCGGCTGCGGCATCGACGAGAACTGCGCGCTCATCGTCGACCGAACGACGCTGACAGCAGAGGCCCACGGCGACGAGGGCGGGCTCGGCGCGGGCGTCGTGATCGTCGATACCTCCAACAGCTTGCTCACGCTGGGCAGGCTCGAGAATGTGAGGGTCTCCATCCTTGGCGAGGGTGATTCCGTCAACCTCGCGACCGGTCGGATCATCCACGCCGGTCGCACGGAACGCGCCGCTCGCGCACCGCTCGACGCTGGGGGAGTGGTCGATCTCGGGAGCGCCGACACGTTCCACCACGACGGACTCGGGCGTGTCGTCGACCAACTCCGCAGCGGCGCGAGCGTTACGGCCCACGCCGGCTCGCTCGCGCTGGTTTGGTCGGGAGATGCGCGCACGCGGTTCCGGCCTGAGGCGGGTGCGGCGACGGGGCTCAGGCTGGACCTCTCGCTCCGCTTGCCCGCCAACGAGGACGGCGCTCGCGCGGCTACACTGCCGCTGCAGTGAGGGATGTACCGCCCCCCGCGCCGCCCAAGGAGGATCGATGGCAAGCCGCGACAAGCCCGACCTCCCCGCCTCTCCGCCTGCCCCCTGGTTCACGGACGACGACCTGCACCTCTTCAATGAGGGCACCCACGCGTGCCTCTACGACCGGCTCGGCGCGCATCTCGTTGGCGGCCCGACCCCGGGTGTCCGCTTCGGGGTCTGGGCGCCGAGCGCTGAGCGCGTCTCGGTCGTGGGCGACTTCAACGACTGGCAGCCGCGCGTGCACCCGATGTCCCCGGTCGGTTCCTCCGGCATCTGGGAGGCGTTCATCCCGGGTCTGGGCGCGGGCGAGGTCTACAAGTACCACGTCGAGTCCCGCGAGGCGGGCTACCGCGTGGACAAGACCGACCCCTTCGGCTTCCGCCAGGAGGTCCCGCCGCGCACCGGCTCGATCGTCCACGCGCTGGACTACGACTGGTCCGACGACGCCTGGATGGCCGGCCGCGCCGAGCGCAACAGCCATCATGCCCCGATCTCGATCTACGAGGTCCACCTCGGCTCGTGGCGACATGTGCCGGGCGAGAGCGACCGGTCGCTGACGTACCGCGAACTCGCGCCGCTTCTTGCCGACCATTGCCTGCGCCACGGGTTCACCCACGTCGAGCTGCTCCCGGTCATGGAGCACCCGCTGTACAAGTCGTGGGGGTATCAGACGGTCGGGTACTTCGCGCCGACGAGCCGCTACGGGGACGCGCAGGACTTCATGTTCTTTGTGGACACCCTGCACCAGGCGGGCGTGGGCGTGATCCTCGACTGGGTGCCGTCGCACTTCCCGTCGGACGAGCACGGGCTCGGGTTCTTCGACGGGACGCACCTGTTCGAGCACGCGGACCCGCGTCAGGGCTTCCACCCGGACTGGAAGTCGCTGATCTTCAACTACGGGCGCAACGAGGTGCGCTCGTTCCTGACCTCGAGCGCGATGTTCTGGCTCGACAAGTTCCACGCCGACGGGATCCGCGTCGATGCCGTGGCCTCGATGCTCTACCTCGATTACTCGCGCAAGGAAGGCGAGTGGATCCCCAACCCGCACGGCGGGCGCGAGAACCTCGAGGCGATCGACTTCCTCCGACGCCTCAACAGCGAGGTCTACCGCCTCCACCCGGACGTGCAGATGTACGCCGAGGAGTCCACGGCCTGGCCGGGCGTCTCGCGTCCGACCTTCACCGGCGGGCTCGGCTTCGGGTTCAAGTGGGACATGGGGTGGATGCACGACACGCTGGCGTACCTGGGCCACGAGCCCGTGCATCGTAAGTATCACCACAACCAGATCACCTTCCGGGCGATCTACCAGTTCAGCGAGAACTACGTCCTCCCGCTCTCGCACGACGAGGTCGTGCACGGGAAGGGCTCGCTGCTGGACCGGATGCCCGGCGACGCGTGGCAGAAGTTCGCGAACCTGCGCCTGCTGCTGGCCAACCAGTGGAGCCAGCCGGGCAAGAAGCTGCTGTTCATGGGCGGCGAGTTCGCGCAGTGGGACGAATGGGACCACGAGAAGAGCCTGGATTGGCATCTGACCGAGGCGCCGCGCCATGCGGGGATCGGTCGCATGGTCACCCAGCTCAACCGGCTCTATCGCGAGGAGCCAGCGCTGCACGAACTTGACGAGTCGCCCGAGGGGTTCGAGTGGATCGATGGCGCGGACGCCGAGCAGTCCGTTCTCGCAATCCTGCGCAAGGGCGAGGGTGGGTGCGACTCGGGGAGCGTGGTGCTTGTCGTAGCGAACTACACGCCCGTCCCTCGCGAGGGATACCGAGTCGGCGTCCCGATGGGTGGCGAGTGGCTCGAGATCCTCAACACGGACGCGAAGGAGTTTGGCGGCTCGGGCGTCGGCAACCTCGGACGCGTCGAGGCGGTCGAGCCCGGCGAGCACGGACGCGACCATGCGCTCGAGCTGACGCTTCCGCCGCTCTCGCTGGTCATGCTCAAGCCCGCGTCGGGTGGGCACGCAGGGAGTTGATGTTGGACGAGCGTCGCGCACTGACCACACTCGCCCAGCGAGCCGGCGTCCAACTCGCCTACGTGGACCCGTTCGATGTACGTCGTGTCGCCAGCGCGGACGGACTCGTCGCGACACTCGCGGCACTCGGGATCCCGATCGAACGTCCGGATCAGGCGTCAGACGTCATCGCGTGGCTCGATGACCGGGAGGGATCCCGCTTGATCGAGCCCGTCGAGGCCGTCTGGAACGAACGACGGCGGGCCATACCCGTGCGCACCCGCGACGCCTCCGTCACGCTGATCATCGAGAACGGCGCGAGTGCCCAACTCCCTGTCAAGCCCCACCTGCGCGGCCCCGGGGGCGTCGTCCGCCTCCCGCACCTGCTCGAGCCCGGCGTGCACGAACTCGTTGTCGAGGACGGCGCCCGCACCGATCGCTGCACGCTGCTGCTCGCGCCGCGCCGGTGCTGGGCGCCCGAGGATGAGCGTCCCTGGCTCGGTGTCTGGCTCCCCCTGTACGCGGCCTGGGATGCGCGCCGCCCCACGGCGACGTTCGAGACACTCGCAGAGTTGGGGGAATGGTCGCACTCGGCAGGCTGCGACGTGCTCGGGGCGCTCCCGCTGCTCCCGATGTTCCTTGACGAGCCGTTCGACCCGAGCCCGTACTCACCGATCAGCAGGCTGTTCTGGAGTGAGCTGTACGTCGATACCGGGGCCAGCGGCGAGACATCGGCGACGCCGGCGGGGCCCGGGTCGGTCGACTACCGCGCTGTCTGGCGCGAGCGATGGGCACAGCTGTGCGCACGCGCGGGTTCCGTGAGCGCCGCTGAACGCGAGCAGGTCGAGGCGTGCGCGCGTGCGGAGCCGCGGCTGGAGCGCTACGCACGTTTCCGCGGCGCGATGCGCAAGATCGGGCTCCCGTGGTCGCGTTGGTCGGATGCCGAGCGCGAGTGCCCGCCTTCCGACGAGGCCGATCGCTTCTCGTTCCTGTGGGCACAGCTCGAGGCGCGCCGTCAGGTGCGCAGCGCCTCGTCGTTCGGACACGGGCTGTACCTCGACCTGCCGATCGGCGTCTCGCGCGACGGGTTCGATCCGTTCGAGCACCCGGACCTGTTCGCGATGGACGCCACGGCCGGGGCGCCGCCCGACGGCTTCTTCGCCTCCGGCCAGAGCTGGGGCTTCAGCCCGGTGCGCCCGCGCGTCTCGCGTGAATCGGGGCACGCGTGGTTCCGTGACTCGATACGACACCACATGAGCGAGGCGGGCGCGCTGCGCATCGACCATGTGGTCGGGCTGCACCGCATCTACTGGATCCCGCCCGGCGCCGAGCCGACCGAGGGCGTGTACGTGCGCCAACCGTTCGACGAGCTGTACGCGATCCTCTCGATCGAGTCCCACCGTGCGCAGTGCCGCGTCATTGGGGAAGACCTCGGCCTGGTGCCGGGCGAGGTGCGACGCGCGATGGCCCGTCATGGGGTCCTCGGGATGTGCGTCGGCCAGTTCGAGTTCGGGACGGAAGCCGAGACGGCCATCCCGGATCCGGCGGGCGCGGGTGGCGCGGACGGGGGGGCATCGCGCATCGCCTGCCTCAATACGCACGACATGGGCCCGTTCCCCGCGTACTGGACCGACGCCGACGTCGAGCCGAACGTGCGCCTTGGTGTCTTTGACGAGGCACGGGCGCGCGAGGAAGCGGCGCACAGGGCTCGGGTCCGCGAGGCGCTCTCCGCAGCGTGCGGGCTGAGCGACGATGCCGAGTGGGACGAGGCGCTCCGCGCGGTGTTGACGGCCCTGGCCGGGCGTCACCCAGCGTTGCTGCTGGTGACCCT
This sequence comes from Phycisphaerales bacterium, assembly GCA_028285065.1. GTDB lineage: Bacteria > Planctomycetota > Phycisphaerae > Phycisphaerales > UBA1924 > JANQQG01. The sequence goes on along the minus strand of JANQQG010000065.1, from coordinate 4,642 downwards.
CGAGGATCTGCTTGGCGAGACCGGCCCGCAGAACGTGCCGGGCGTGGACCCGGCGCTGCTGGACCCGTGGCGGCGGCGTGCGCGCGCACCGGTCGACGTGATCAAGGATGATGCCGCGATCGCCGATCTGATCCGCTCGCTCCGCGACGCCCTGGACCACGCGCCCGCGGGCGCCGGTGGGGGCAGGGTCGGGCGGGCAGGTCGGTTGGTGTCTGGAGGACCCGCGTGAGCCGATACGTCTGCATCCATGGGCACTTTTACCAGCCCCCGCGCGAGAACCCGTGGCTCGAGGCGATCGAGCTGCAGGACTCGGCGTACCCGTACCACGATTGGAACGAGCGGATCACCGACGAGTGCTACCGCCCCAACGCACGCGCGCGCATGCTCGACGACGAGGGCTGGATCGTCCGGCTAGTCAACAACTACGGGCGCATCAGCTTCAACTTCGGGCCCACAGTCCTCTCCTGGATGCAGGAGCACACACCCGACGTCTACGAGGACATCCTCGCCGGTGATCGCGAGAGCGCCGGGCGATTCTCGGGTCACGGCTCGGCCATGGCCCAGGCCTACAACCACATGATCATGCCCCTGGCGAATGCGCGCGACCGGCGCACCCAGGTCGTCTGGGGCGTGCGTGACTTCCAGCACCGCTTCGGGCGCGACCCGGAGGGCATGTGGCTGGCCGAGACGGCCGTGGACATCCCGACGCTCGAGGAACTCGCCGAGGCGGGGATCAAGTTCACGGTGCTCGCGCCGCGTCAGGCTGCCCGCGTGCGCCGCATCGGTGACGAGGACTGGAAGGACCTGGGCGAGACGGGGATCGATCCCTCGCGCGCGTACGTGCAGAACCTCCCGTCGGGACGCTCGATCGGCTTGTTCTTCTACGACGGGCCGGTCTCGCAGGCCGTTGCGTTCGAGCGACTGCTCAACTCCGGCGAGACGTTCGCGTCTCGTCTGATGAGCGCATTCCACGACGACCGGTCGTGGACGCAGCTTGCGCACATCGCGACCGACGGCGAGACTTACGGGCACCACCACCGGCACGGCGAGATGGCCCTGGCCTACGCCCTCGAGCACATCGAGGAGGCCGGGCTCGCGACGCTGACCAACTACGGGGAGTTCCTGGAGCGCTTCCCGCCGACCCACGAGGTCGAGATCGCCGAGAACACGTCGTGGAGCTGCTACCACGGGATCGAGCGATGGCGCTCGGACTGCGGGTGCTGCACCGGCGGGCGTCCCGGTTGGAACCAGGCGTGGCGATCCGGGCTGCGCGAAGCGCTCGACTGGCTCCGTGATCGCGTCGAGCCCGCATTCGCGCAGGCCGCCGGAGAGCTCCTGCGTGACCCGTGGGCGGCCCGCGACGAGTTCATCAGCGTGCTGCTGGACCGGTCGGACGAGACGATCGAGGCGTTCTTCGAGGCGCACGCGACGCGTCCGATGAACAACGGGGACCGCCAGCAGGTGCTTCGCCTGATGGAGCTGCAGCGCCACGCGATGCTCATGTACACGAGCTGCGGGTGGTTCTTCGACGACCTGTCGGGGATCGAGACCGTCCAGGTGATGCGCTACGCCGGGCGCGTGCACCAGCTCGCCCGGCGCACGCTCGGGCTGAGCCTCGAGACCGAATTCCTCGAGCGACTCGCCAAGGCGCACAGCAACATCGAGGAGCACGGCTCGGGTCGCGACCTCTTCGAGCGACACGTCAAGCCCTCCTTCGTCGACCTCCGTGACGTCGCGGCCCACTACGCCATCTGCTCGATCTTCGACGGCTTCGAGCCCAGCGAGCGTGTCTATTGCTACGACGTCATCAAGGAAGACCTGCGCCGGGTGACAGCGGGCAAGGCATCGCTCCAGGTCGGCAGGGCCAGGATCACCTCGCGCATCACGAAGATGACCGATGTGATCAGCTTCGGCGTCCTGCACCTCGGCGATCACATGATCAGCGCGGGCGCACGCACGTACGCCGGGCCCGAGGCGTACCAGGGCTTCTGGAACAGCGCCGAGGAGGCGTTCGATCGCGCGGACTTCCCGCTGTGTGTGCGTCTGATGGAAGAGGCCTTCGGGGACTCGAACTACTCCCTGCGATCGCTCTTCCGCGACGAGCAACGCAGAGTCGTCGAGCGCGTGCTCGGCTCGACACTCGAGGAGGTCCACGGGGCGTTCCGCCGGATGTACGGACGCCATGCCGTTCTCTCGAGATTCCTGACGGGCCTCAACATCCCCGTCCCGCGTGCACTGGTGGCCCCGGCGGAGTTCGTGATCAACGACGACCTGCGCCGCTCGATCGTCGCCGATGTGCCGGACACGGATCGGATCAACGAGCTGCTTGCCGAGGCGACGCACAACGCGGTCCCGCTGGACACCGTGACGCTCTCGTACGCGACGAGCGAATCGCTCAAGCGCCTGGCGGACGAGATGGCCCGGGACCCGACCGACACCGAGCGCGTCGCACGCCTGCTTGCCCTGTGCGACGCGACGGCGCCGCTCCCGTGCGAGGTGGAGCTCGCAGACGTCCAGAACCGGTTCTACGACCTGCTGCTCGGGGTCCGCCCCAGGGCAGTCTCACGAGCCGGCGAGGGCGACGAGCGAGCCGCGGCGTGGCTGGCGGCCTTTGACGAGCTCGGCTCCAAGCTGCGGGTCCGCGTCAACGGGCACGACAAGGGGTCGTGAGAGCGAGGTGGGAGCCCGGGGGGGGCGCACGAAAAACGGCCCCTGGGGGCCGCTTCGTGGTCGGTCAAGTGGAGCGGATCGGAGTCGAACCGACGACCTCATCATTGCGAACGATGCGCTCTACCAACTGAGCTACCGCCCCGTTCGGGAGCGAGTATAGGCTTGCCCACCCCCGCGGCCATCGGGCCCGGGAATCTGGACCAAGGGAGGGCAGCCGTGGCCCGTTCGACCAGTCGCTTCGTGTCTTGGATTGGGGGCCTCGCCCTGATCACTCTGGGTGCGATCGCCCTGCCAACAGGATGCTCGGAACGGGGCGGGCAGTCGCCCGACACGTCCCGCGCGGTCATCTCCATCCCGCCGCTCGCGGGGCTCGTCGGCCCGCTGCTCGAAGCCGCCGGCATCGAGAGCGAACTCATCGTGCCTGCCGGTGTCTCTCCGCACGGGTATGAGGCGCCGCCCTCGAAGATCGCCGCTCTGCGCAGCTCGGGGGTCATCGTTTGCATCGGGCTCGGGATGGAAGGCAGCCTCACGTCTCAGATCGCTGCTCGCGAGAAGGTCGCGGGTGTGCGCGTCATCCGATTCGCCGACGCCCTCGGGATCGACGCCTCCGGCGATGGCCACGACCATGACCACGCGCATGGTCACGACCACACACACGATCACGACCATGAAGACGGGGCAGACGCGCACGACTGCCCACTTTGCGCCCTGGGTGATGGCAGCGATCCGCACCTCTGGCTTAGCCCCGCCGCCGCCAGACAACTCGTCACTTCCGCGGCCGTAACGCTCGCGGGGCTTCACCCCGACCGCCTCGCGGCGATCGAGGGCGCCAAGACCGACCTGCTCACGCGCATCCACGACGTCGACGCGGCGTACCGGACCACACTCGAGCCGCACGCCGGCAAGTCCATCATCGTCGCCCACAACGCCTACCAGAGGCTGGCCGACGCCTACGGGCTCGAGGTCGTGCCGCTCACCGGCGTGGAGGGGGGCGAGCCCACGCCCGGCGCGATCGCGCGGGCCGCAGCTCTGATCCGCGAGGGCGCCACTGGCGTCGTGTATGTCGAGCCGCAGATGGACCCATCTGTCGGCGAGCGTCTGGCGGAGTCGTCGGGCGCCCGCGTCCTGATGCTCGACCCGCTGGGGGATGGGGACTGGTTCGGTCTCATGGAGCGGAACCTCGAGGCCCTCGGCGAGGGGCTGAGCGCCCCAGCGCACTCGCCGTGAGTTGCCCCCGGCGCGCCACCCGGCGAGGATGCACGCGTGGCTGAGCCCGCGATCGAATGCAGTTCGGTGACGTACAGCTACCCGGGGGCCGCGGCTCCCGTGGTCGAGGACGTCACCCTGCGCGTCGAGCCCGGCGAGCGGATCGGGCTGCTCGGTCCCAACGGGGGGGGCAAGAGCACGCTGCTGCGTCTGATCCTCGGGCTGCTCGAGCCGCAGAGTGGGTCGATCCGTGTGCTCGGACGGAGCCCAGAGCGGGCGCGCCGGGACGGGCTGATCGGCTATGTCCCCCAAAGAAGTGATGCCGAGCTTGGGTTTCCGATGTCGGGTCGTCAGGCGGTGCGCCTTGCGATGGGCTGGCGCGTGCCGGGATGGCGTCGGATCGGGACGGTCCGCCGGCGGGAGACGGACCGTGTGATCGAACTCGTGGGCGCATCGTCGTATGCGGATGAACCGATCGGCTCGCTGTCCGGGGGGCAGCGCCAGCGGCTGCTGATCGCGCGCGCGATCGCGGGCGGGGCGGGTGGGGGCGACGGGCGCGGCCGGATCCTGGCGCTCGATGAGCCGACCGTGGGCATCGACCTCGAAGGGCAGCAGAAGTTCAGCGAGCTGCTCCGGACGGTGCACGATGAACTCGGCCTGACCACCGTGGTCGTCTCGCACGACCTGCGCGTGATCATCGCAGGGTGCGATCGCGTCGCGTGCCTTCGACGCCGCTTGCACACCCACACCTCCCCGGGCGGGCTGA
>JANQQG010000049.1 GCA_028285065.1 Phycisphaerales bacterium | reverse complement strand
TACGAGACCATCCACGGCGCCCCCCACCGGGACACGGCCTCGTGCCTGCACAACCTCGCCTACCTCCGCTGGCGACAGGACCGCGTGGACGACGCAATCGATGCCTACCAACGCTCGGCGACGATGTACCGGGAGGTCGGCGACCTTCACGACCCGTACTACGCCGAGTGCCTCTACGGCTACGGCTCCGCGCTCGCGTACGCCGGCAAGTGGGAGCACGCGGTCGAGGTCCTCGACGAGGCCGCCACGCGCCTCGCGGCCGCCTTCGGCGAGTCGTACGCCGCGACGCCCCTCGCCTCGCTGGCGGCAGCGCTCACGAACCTCGGCGAAGGCGAACGCGCCGGCGGGATCGCCTGCCGCCTGCTCACGATCCGCCTCGACGCCCTCGCGACCGACGGCACGCTGAACACCAGCGACGCCGCGGCGATCAAGCAATCCGCCGAGCGACTGCACGCCTCGATGGATGGGCCATCGTGCGCACAGCTGATCGACGCGCTCGCCCCACTCGCTTCGCTCGATCCCAGCGAGACGTGGACGCTCGAAGGCCCGCTGGTTCGTCTCGCCAATGCGGTCCTGGCGGCCGGTCATGCGGACGTCGCGCTGATGCTCTTCGAGCACCTCGATCCACCCATTGAGGACGCGTCGCGCACGACGGCGCGTGCGAGCTCACTCGGCGGCCTCGAGGGTCGAGCGCTGAGCATGGTCGCCCTCGGACGCTTCGACGAAGCCCGCCCGCTGCTCGAGAGCGTCATCCCAACCCGTGAGCGCGTGACAGGCACCCGAGGAGCCGCACGCACGGCCTGGCTGCGCCTCAAGCTCGCGCGATGCCTGCAGGAAGCCGGCGAGACAGAAACCGCGGCCGGGCTGATCCGCGAGGCAACCGGCGTGCTCCGATCCGAACGCGGCCCGGAGCACCCGTGGACGCTCGAAGGCGAGACAATGGCACTCCAGATCGCCCGATGACCCGGTAAACTCGAGCCATGAACCTCAAAGAAGCGATGGCGGAACTCGAGGCCCTCGGCAACGAGAAGATGCGCAAGCAGAACACCAAGCACGGCGCCGAGGGCGAGCAGTTCGGCGTGCGCCGAGGCGAGTGCCGCAAGATCGCCAAGAAGATCAAGTCCGACCACGCCCTCGCCCTTGACCTCTGGGCCACCGGCAACATCGACGCCCACTTCTTGGCCATCCTCATCATGAAGCCCAAGGAACTGACGACCGACGAGCTCGACGCCATGGTGCGCTCAGTCACGTTCACCGAAGTCGCGGACTGGCTGTCCTCATACGTGATCAAGCACCACCCCGAGAAAGAGGTGCTCCGCGAGAAGTGGATGCACGACGAGCACCCGATGGCCGGCCGCTGCGGCTGGGCCCTCACGGCCGGGCGCGTCAACAAGACCCCCGACGGCCTCGACCTGGACGCCCTGCTCGACCGGATCGAATCCGAGATGGCCGACGCCCACCCGACGATCCAGTGGACGATGAACATCGCGCTGGCGGAGGTCGGGATCAACCACCCCGACCGGCGTGACCGCGCTCTGGAAATCGGCGAGTCGCTGGGCGTGTACCGAGACTACAAAACGCCCAAGGGCTGCACGTCCCCGTTCGCGCCGATCTGGATCAACGCGATGGTGGAACGACAGGAAGCGGGCGCCTGAAGCCCCCCCACCTGAAGCACCCCCGGCAGGATTCGAACCTGCGACCTGCGCTTTAGGAAAGCGCTGCTCTATCCAACTGAGCTACGAGGGCGTCAGACGCCATCGTATGCGGGATGACGGGAGTGCGAGGTCCAGCCGCGCCTGGCGTACGAGTTGCCCGTCGCCGCCCCACCACTCACCGCCACTCAAACCAGCTTCTCACCGTGAGTAATCTCGTGTCTTGACGTGTCGTCGCCTCGCACGCCGAATCGTGCCTCCCAACAACTCAATGGCGAGTCGTGACACATCCCTCGCATCTCCTTCTGGGTTCCCGGTCTTCTTCCTAGCGCGCCGTACGATCTTGACCAAGTGACGCCGAACAGCCCACGCCGTCGATCGCGGGATGGTGATCGAGAAATCGAGGTGCCGTTCAACCGTTCTCCGCCACAGTACGATCCCATCCTCAAGATGCTCGGGCGCAATCACCTTCGTTGCCTCAGCCATCTCGACAACTGCGTCAAGGTCACTACCACGCTCGAGGACATTCCAAACGGACAGTGACGCCGCGGGCTTGAGCCCCCCGCACAACGACGCCGTCATGCGCTCCCCCGCCTCCTTGGCGATATCGAGACGCGCCTGCTGCGATGACAGATCGACCTTCCCGTCAAACGGCGTAGGTGGCTCAAGCGCGACGACCTTCAGAAGTGCGAAGCCACTGCTGATGTAGTGCCAGAGCAGGCCAGCCTCACCAACTTGGGCAGCCTTGAGAAACCGACCCCCGAACGCGTGCACTCGCCGTTGGAGTACGGCGGCAACGGCGGTCGGCTCGCGAAGTGCGATCTCAGTCTTGCGGTGGAGGTCGTGGAACGTCATGAACGAAGTGATCACCACGAGCGCTATAAACACACCAAGCCCGACCTCTGGTGGGACGAACCACTGATCAGGCAGCCGCTTGAGCAACGTACCATCGGGGATAGCTGGATGCACGATCGACGTCCACCACTCCAGCGGATCAAACAACAGCGCAAACAACCAGAAGTAGGATCGCCTCAGAATTCCGCCGAAGTAAAGCCGAGCCGACTCCAACGCTTTCATTCGGACAGCCTATCACGGCATAGAGGGCACGCGCGGCCCCATGCAACTTGCTGCCCCTAGGTTCGAACCCCCGACTCCGCGCTTCAAGGAACCACGGTCCACCCAACTGGGTGAGAGGAGCGGGTGGAGCCATCGCACCCTCGGTGGTGCCCCCGTCCTCAGCGAAGCCGCCGGCCCGCGATCAAGGCGCCCGCACCCAGCAGGGCGAGCGACGACGGGGCAGGGACCTCGGTCACGATGAAGTCGAACTCGTAGTCGACTACGTCGGCCGTCTCCTGCCACCAGAACGCGTACGAGCCCGCGCCGAGCGGCGGCGTGAAACCCGAGCCGCCGAGGAACGGAGCGCCGAAGTCGTCGAGCACGTCGTCGCCCTGAGACGACCCGGCCCCGGCGCCGATCAGCGTCGACGTCAGAAAAAGGCTCGTGTCGAAGTCGGAGGTGACCTGCGTGCCCGCCTGGATCGCGATGAACGACTGCTGCGCGCCGCCGAGCTGCGGGGCGTAGAGGTTCAGGATCACGGCACTGAGCTGCTCACCCGACGCGATCTCGAACGTGAAGTAGTCGGGATCGATGGGGTCGCTGCCCGCCGGGTCCACGCCCATCTGGCCCGTGACGGTGTTGGAGCCGAGGTTCAGCACGCCCAGGTCGGTCGCGGCGAAGCCGTCGTTGGACAGGTCGCCGTCGAGTGCTTCGTCATACGTCACGCCCGCGAAGGCGGGGGTCGCAAGGGCGAAGGCGAGGGCGGCGGAGGTCAAGAAGGTCGTACGCATTGGGGGAGTCCTCTCTCCTGGTGCCGGCGCGGCAGACAGCCGCGCGACGGCTGGTGTCTCCAACCTCTTCGAGGTGGGTTCTCTCTCAGATGTCCCTTGTAGCAGGTTCGCTTGCGAAGGGTGCCCGATCACGCAGTTCAGTGGTGCAAGTCGCTTCACGGCAGCCGCACCTGTCTATCCGGAATGGGCCACCCTGGCACGGGTCCGAGAAGGCCCTTGCTCCCGCCGGTCGGCCTTCCCAAGACCCCCCACGTGTTGCGCACCTGTGACGCCGCGCACGCCCCCCAGCGGCCACACTTGATTGATCGCGGACAGGGAACGACCCGCGTCCGGCGGCCACTCAACACAGGGGCGTCCACCACACAGACGCCCCCGGCAAACGCCCCCCACGGGGACCAACGGGGAACACCACCATGACGACGACCACCACCAAATCCACGACCACCAGAACGCGCATCATGCGCATGACGCTCTGTGCCGTCGCGTGCTCCGGACTTGCGGGCATCGCCGGGGCCGAGCTTCGCTGTCCCGACTGCGCGAAGAACCCGAACGCACCCCAGATCACCAACGTCGCGCTCGCCGGCGGCATCGCGATCCCCGCGCTCGACACCTATGTCGAGCCCAAGGAACTCAGCGAGAACGTCCACAAGGGGCTCAACTGGCTCGCCAAGCACCAGCTCGAGAGCGGCGCATGGGGACAGGGCGATGAGTCCACCCAGATGGGCAACTCCATGCAGCACCTTGCGGCCAAGGGCAACGTCGCCGACACGTGCGCGGCCCTGATGGCGCTGCTCCGCTCGGGCTCGACCCCCAGCACCGGCACGTACATGGAGAACATCGCCAAGGGGATCGACTACGTCTGCAGCGAGATCGAGGCGTCGGACGAGGAGTCGCTCTCGGTGACAAGCGTCAAGGGGACGCGCGTCCAGGGCAAGATCGGCCCGTTCATCGACACGTTCATGAGCGCAAACCTCCTCGCGGAGGTCAACGGGCGCATGGGCTTCGACGAGGGCAACGAGCGCGTGGCCGCGGCTCTGGCCAAGGTCGTGCGCAAGATGGAGGCGCACCAGCAAGAAGACGGCCGGTTCGCCGGCGGGGCGTGGGCGGGGGCGCTCGGGCAGGCGATGGCGGGGCGCGGCTTGAACAAGGCCGCCCAGTTCGGTGCACCGGTTTCGCGTCAGGCGCTCGAGAACGCCAACGAGTACGCCCAGGACCAGATGGACGACAACGGACGCTTCGCCGGCGACGACAACGCGGGCATCGAGCTCTACTCCGCCGCCACCGCCTCCAGCGGTCTACGCGAAGCCAAGAACACCAACGACCAGCGGCGCGACGAGCTCGAAGAGGTCGCGGCCGACGAGAGCGCCCCGGCCGAGGAACGCGCACCGGCCCAGGAGGAACTCGCTGAGTTCGACCAGGTCGATCGCGCGCTGGCCGCCTGCAACGACGCGCTCGCCTCGCGCATGGACGACGAGGGCTTCATCGCCGGATTCGGCTCCAACGGTGGCGAGGAGTTCCTCAGCTACCTCGCCATCAGCGAGAACCTCGTCGTCGATGGCGGCGAGCAGTGGACCAAGTGGGACGGCGCCATGACGCGCAACCTCAACAAGGTCCAGAACCCCGACGGGAGCTGGACCGGCCACCACTGCATCACCGGGCGCACGTTCTGCACCTCAATGGCACTGGCCGTCCTGATGGCCGATCGCACGCCGATCCCGCCGGAGGGCGAAACGAACGTCGTCGACAAGCCCGAGCTTGACGCTCCCGAGACGGATGCGCCAGAGGGCGAGCCCGATGCCGGCGCCGGGATCCAGCCGGAGGAACCGATCTTCTTCCCGATCGACGGCCCGCTCTACGAGGTGCCCACGCCGGCCGCTACGGGCCCACGTCGCTAGTCTCGCCTTGATGACCGATCAGCCCACCACCTCACGCACGCGTCGGGGCACGCTCCTTGTCGCTGTCGCGTGCGTGGTTTTTCTGGGGCTCATCGTGGGTCTGGCCGTGGTCGCGAACCGTGCGCTCACACCCGAGCCAACGCAGGCCGAGCGTTGGCGCGCAAGCTTCGAGGATGGCATCGAGTACCTGATCCAGACCCAGCAGGACGACGGCTCCTGGCGATCGGAGCACTACAGCGTCTTCAACAACGACCGCGTCACGCTCACCGCGCTCAACCTCAAGACGCTCACCTTTGCACGCTCCGAGCTGAACATGGGTGGCGAAGCGCTCAACACGGCAATCGAGCGCGCATGGGCCTCCCTGACCAGTGATCTCGCAGGACGGGATCCGAGTGAGCTGGACCTGCACTACCCGGCCTACAGCGCATCCCTGGTCGTCCTGGCACTCGCGCGCACGGAGGATCCAGCCCTGGCGCCCGCGCGCGAGTCTTGGCTCGACCTGCTCCGCGCACACCAGCACGGCGCGCACAACGGGTTCATGCTCGATGACGCAGCCTTCGGCGGCTGGGGCAACGCACGCACGATTCCAGACGCCTCGAGCACCCGCCCCCACGAAGCCGACATCTCGACTACGCTCTTCGCCGTCGGCGCGCTCCGTCTCGCTGGTGCGTCCCACGATGACCCGGCGATCCAGGACGCCCTCGCGTTCGTCGAGCGCTGCCGCTACAAGAGGGGCGGGTTCTTCTTCAGCCCAACCACGCCCGTGCAGAACAAGGCCGGCGCGACCGATCGCTTCGCCTCCGGACGCACCTACAACCCGTACGGCTCCCCCACCGCCGATGCCATCCGCTGCCTGCTCCGTTGCGGCGTCGATCTGGACGACCACCGGCTCACCCGAGCCGTCACCTGGCTCGAGAGCGCCGACTGGTCCACCAACCCCGGCGACTTCCCGTCCGCACGCGAGACCGACCGGCGGAGCACCTTCTACTACTGGGCGTGGTCGGCCGCGCACGCGACGAGGGCGCTCACCGATGCCGCGGCTCCGTCGGTGACCATGGACACGAAGCTGGCCGACCTCGCCGACCAGCTCGTGACGCTGCAGCGCGACGACGGGTCGTGGGCGAACCCCGCCGGCGGCTCGATGGAGAACGACCAGCTCGTGGCCACCCCGCTGGCGCTCGGGACGCTGGGAGTCGCACTCCGGTAGGCACGCTGAAGCCAGCGTCGCGGCCACGGGTGGTGCGTAAGATCCGCCCCCCCTCGGAGAAGCCCCAGGAGCCCCGGATCATGGAAGTCGGGATCGTCGGTCTGCCCAACGTCGGCAAGAGCACACTGTTCAACGCGCTGACCCGCGCGGGAGCCCTGGCGGCCAACTACCCGTTCGCCACGATCGAGCCGAACGTCGGCGTCGTCCCGATCCCCGACCCTCGGCTTGACGTCATCCGCGGACACATCGAGACCGAGAAGCTCGTCCCCGCGTCCCTACGCGTCGTGGACATCGCCGGCATCGTGCGCGGCGCGAGCGAGGGCGAGGGGCTCGGCAACAAGTTCCTCAGCCACATCCGCGAGGTCGACGCGATCGTCCACGTCGTCCGCTGCTTCGAGCAGGCGCCCGGCGGCGAGGACGTCACCCATGTCGATGGCGAGGTCGATCCGATCCGCGACATCGAGACCATCGAGACCGAACTGATCCTCGCGGATCTCCAGACCGTCGAGTCGGCCCTGCCCAAGGCGCAGCGAGCCGCACGGGCGCGCGATCCCGAAGCGATGGCGCGCGTGCACGTGCTCGAGGGGATGCAGCCGCACTTGGACGCGGGCAAGCCCGCCCGGAGCATCAGCTTCGACAAGCCGGAGCACGACATCGCGATGCGCGGGCTCGGGATGCTCAGCGCAAAAAAAGTCCTGTACGTCGCAAACGTCGACGACTCGGACCCGACCGGCACCGGCGAGATGGCCAGCCGCGTGCGCGCTCGTGCGGATGAAGAGGGCATGCGGATGATCCCCGTGTGCGCACGGATCGAGCAAGAGCTCGCCGAGCTCGACGACGACGACCGCCTCGAGATGCTCAAGGACATGGGCATGGAAGAGCCCGCCCTGCACGCGCTGGCCCGCGAGGCGTACCGGCTGCTCGGCCTCCAGAGCTACTACACAGCGGGCCCGAAGGAGATCCGGGCGTGGACCGTGCCCGTCGGCGCCACGGCCCCCCAGGCCGCCGGCGTGATTCATACGGACTTCGAGCGTGGGTTCATCCGCGCCGAGGTCTACGGCGTGTCGGACCTCGACGAGCTCGGCTCCGAGAAGGCGATCAAGGACGCCGGACGCATGCGCACGGAAGGGAAGGACTACGTCATGCAGGACGCGGACGTCTGCCACTTCCTGTTCAACGTCTAGCGACAAGGTGGTACCCTCCGCACACCGGAGGCCACCACCATGCGCACACCACTGACCGTCACCGTCATCCTCGGCGCGACCCTCGCGCTCGGAGCCGCGATCGCACCGAATCCGCAGCCCGAGGACCACGGGCACGCCCCCCACGCCGAACACGGCGCCCGCGACGCCGCCCGCTCTCACGACGGGCTCACACACCCCAAGCTCGATCCACTCGCACAGTTCCTCGGCACCTGGACCGTCGAGGCCGAGTGGTCCTGGGGCGGGACCGTGAAGGCGATCAACACCTTCAGACCCGGCATCGCGGGCAAGTTCCTCGAACAGTCCACCCACGTCAGCGACAACGACGGGCCGATGTACGAACGCTACCGCACCGTCTGGTCGTACAACCCCGAAGAGGACGAGATCGTTGCCTACAGCTTCGACTACGAAGGCAACACCAACATCCTCCCCCTCAAGGTCGAGCAGATCGACGGGCGGACACGCATCGAGGCGCGCTGGTCAAACGACGGCACCGACCTGCACCAGGTCAACCAGATGATCGACGACGACTCCTACGCCTGGACCGTGCGCGGCAAACCCAGCGCCGAGCCCGACGCAAAGTGGCAGACCTTCATGGAAGGTGTCTGGCACCGACAGAAGGACGCCCGCCATGATCATCACGATGCTCATGACGACCATGATGATGAGCATGGACACGACCATTGACTGTTGCCGCGAAGCCGTACCCGATGACGTTCGAGCCCGTGCTCCTCGAGAAGGTGTGGGGCGGGCGTCGCCTGGCATCGCTCGGCAAGGACCTGCCTGACGGCGTCAGGGTCGGTGAGTCGTGGGAGATCACCGACATGGACGCGACGAGCGCGTCCGGTGCGGGGGGCGGGGCCGCACGCTCGGTCATCGCCGACGGTGTGGTCGCCGGGCGCACGCTCCGGGATGCGATCGGGCTGCTCGGCGACGACCTGGTCGGCCCCGGCAGCGTGGAGCGATTCCCGCTGCTGATCAAGTACCTCGACGCGCGCGAGCACCTCTCGGTCCAGGTCCACCCCAGCCCTGCGTTCGCCGCGGCCCACCCCGATGCCCACCTCAAGACCGAAGCGTGGCACATCGTCGAGGCCGATGCCGGGAGCGTGCTCTACCTCGGGTTGCGCCAGGGCGTGACACACGAGGACCTGCGCGCCGCCCTCACATCCCGCGCCAGTATCGAGCCGCTGCTCCGCGCCGTGCCGGCGACACCGGGGCACACGCACGTGCTCCCGAGCGGACTTGTGCACGCGCTCGGCGCCGGCGTGCTCGTCGCGGAGGTGCAGACGCCCTCGGATACGACGTTCCGCGTGTACGACTGGACCGCCGAATACAACCGCCCCGAGCGCGAGTTGCACGTCGACGAGTCGCTGGCGTGCATGGACGTGCCCGCGCCGCCGCCGCCTGGCATGCTCGCGGCAGGCGCGACACGCGCCGTCGTCGGCCAGACCGAGTACTTCACGATCGAAGGCGTCCGGGGCCCACTCGCCGGCGCGCCACTCGCGCCCGAGGATGGGCGCTGCCGCGTCGTCATGGTCACGCGTGGGCGGGCAACGCTCGCCACACCCGGAAGCGCGCACGCATACTCAGCCGGAACCACCGTGCTGGTCCCGGCATGTCTCGCCGGATCGTCAACGATCGATCTGGACGACGACGACGCTGCGTTGGTTGTTGCGCCGGAAGGGCTCGACTAGCTCGCGAACGCCCGCGCGATCTTCGCCACTGCATCGCAGACCCAGCCGGCCTGCTCATCCGTCAGCTCCTGGTGCATCGGCAGGCACAGCACGCACTGGGCAAGGCGATCCGAGACCGGCATGTCCTGGGCCCACTGGGCAAACGCTGGCTGACGCGTCAAAGCGCGCGGGTAGTGAACAGCCGTCGGCACGCCCTCTTCCTTCAGCGCGGCGCAGAACTCGTCACGCGTGCACGTCAGCTTCGACAGGTCCAGGCGGACGGTGTAGAGGTGCCAGACCGGCTCGGCCTTCGCGGTGCGGACCGGAGCGGCGACCGCGTCGATCTCGGCGAGGCGCGCGTCGTAGAGGTCCGCCACCTGCTGACGGCGCGCGGTCTCGTCACCGAGGCGATCGAGCTTGGAGCAGCCGATCGCGCCCGTGATGTCGTTCATGCGGTAGTTGTAGCCGATCGACTCGTGCAGGTACTTGTCGGTCTCGCCGTGCGAGCGGAGCAGCCCGATCTTGCGCGCCAGCGCATCGTCGTTGGCCGTGATCATCCCGCCCTCGCCGGTGCCGAGGTTCTTGGTCGCGTAGAAGGAATACGTGACGGCATCGCCGTACGCGCCGATGCCCTTGCCGTCGTACCGAGCAAGGTGCGCCTGCGCGCCGTCGTAGATCACCTTCAGGCCCTTGCGGTTGGCGAGGTCCTGGACGGCCTCGATGTCAACCGGCATCCCGTAGAGGTGGGTGCAGGCGATGGCGGTGGTCTTCGGGGTCAGGCGCTTCTCGGCGTCCTCGACGTCGATCTGGAACGTGTCCTCGATCGGGTCACAGAAGATCGGGTTGGCGCCGCGCGCGACCAGCATGCTTGCGGTCGCGATGTACGTCCACGCGGGGACGATCACGTCGTCACCGCGCTCAATCAGCGGCTCGTAGGCGAGCTGCAGGGCGCAGGTGCCGTTGGAGCAGGTCATCGCGTGGTTGGCGTCGGTGGTCTTGGCCCAGCGCTCTTCCAGTTCGGCGCAGCGCGAGGCAGCGCGGAGCATGCCGGACTCGAGGACGGCCGTGGCGCCCGCGACGTCTTCCTTCGTCAGGCGCGGGGCCATGAAAGCGACGGGCTGTGCGCAGGCTGGGGTTCCGCCGTTGATGGCAAGGGCGTCGGCCCCGGTGCTGGTGGCGCTGGACATGCCGCTCCTCCGTGTGGTTCGCGTGCTCAAATCGGCCCCGCCTCGCCCCCTTGGGCGGGGTCGTCGTCCCCCGATTACCGGTGGAGGAAGTCTACGCATGCCCCATCGTGGATAGGCTGGGCACGTGGAACCGCCGGCCAAGGCGGCGAGAATGGTCCCTCGGGCCAACGAGCCCACCCAAGCCAGGCCCGAAGCGAGTCCAACAAGCGAGGTCCACCGATGCGCACCCGAACGCTCGCACTGCTCCTGACGCTCCCGATGCTCCTGCTCGTCGGAGCCGTCTCGACCGGGGCAACCCACGCGCCACGCACGCACGAACCCGAGCCCGGATCCGACCGCTGGTGGGAACAGGTCGCCGAGCGATTCGCGGGTGACGCCGGCGCGACGGCCGACACCCGGCCCGCCCGCGACGTGACCATGAGCTTCACCTTCCCGATCCAGGTCGGCGAGATGCTCGTCGAGGGAGGGCAGCGGGTCGGCAGCGGGGACGTCCTGGTCAGGGCACGCGACGCCGAGTTCGTCGCCAGCCTCGAACTGCAGCGTGTCCGGGCCGCCAGCGAACTCGGCATCACCGAGGCAACGGACGGCCTCGAGCTTGCCCAGTTCCGCTGGGACCAGATCCAGGAGTCGATCTCCCGAGGCAGCCGCCCCTCTCCTCTCGAAGAGGCCGAGGCCCGCATCGGGCTCGCCCAAGCCAAGACCCGCCTCGAGCAAGCCAAGGAGGTCAAGCTCATCGAGGAGGTCCGCCTGCGCCAGCAGGAAGGCCAGTACGAGCGCTACCGCCTCGAGGCCCCCTTCGACGCCACCGTCGAGGAGATCTACGTCGACCTCGGCCAGACCATGAACGAGACCGAGCCCGTCCTCCGCCTCGTCGACACGGCCCGGCTCCTGCTCGACCCCAACCCCCCCACCGCCCTGGTCCGCAGCCTGGACCTGGGCGCCGGTGATCCCGCGTGGATCATGCTCCGCCTGGCCGATCAGCCCGTCGTCGTACAGGGGCGCATCGCCTACATCTCCCCGGTGGGTGACCCCGTGACCCGCACGGTCCGCGTGCGTGTCGAGCTGGACAACACCGGCGCCTGGCCCGCCGGCACCCCCGCGGTCGTCCGCTTCACCGAGCCCGACCAGGCAGAGGCGAGTGCCAGAGGCTTGGACGCCGACGCAAGGGCCGAACGCATGCCCGCCCGATAACGACACGGCACCTGACAACCTGGGGAAGCTGAGAGGAGGGTCTGGTTTCGCGCCCCCCTGTTGAGAGGTCTGCGCGCGCAACCTGGTCGCCCAACCCCCGCCCGCATTGGACGTTTGAGGTGTCCGGCGTTGCGGTCGTGGACCCACCCGCCCACGAGAATGGCGGTCCTGCCCGGACCCGGCTTTGGCGGCCGGAGCGTGTGTCTCTCTCAGCGAGAAAACAAGATGCGAAACCTCAGTGCCCTGTGTGTGCTCTCGGGCTGCGCGCTCGGATTCGCGACCTCGGTCTCGAGTGCGGCGAGCCTTCCCAACGGCACGTACTTCCTGCTCAACCACCCTGACGGCAACCAGGCCGAGCCGTTCTACGGCCTGCGCCTGGACGAGCTCTTCGACGCGACGGGCTCGCACGACGTCTTCACGTTCGACTTCAATGCCCCCGGCTCGGACATGCGCATGACCGTCGACGACGACTCCATCCGGATCTTCGGCGTCTCCGTCGGCGGGCGCGACGTCGGCGGCAGCTACGCCCTGGACCAGTACCTGGGCATCTACGCCGTCGACTTCACCTACGACACCGGCGTCGGCTTCGTCCCCGGCGACGACGATCGCTGGGTCGACGGGCCCAACAACATCAACACCGGCACCATCACCGCCCCCAACGCCCTGGGCACGGTCGCCCTCGAGGACGAGCGTGGCAGCCACCCGTTCTCGTTCAGGCTTGGCGACGGGACCAACGACAACGGGCATCGCGGCTTCGCCGGCTTCTCCGGCTGGGGCTGGCTCAACCACTCCGACAAGCCGCACGTCTACTCCAGCGACTGGCTCTTCGCGGTCGGACAGGAGGTCCCCGGCCCGGGACCGGCAGCACTCGCGCTGACCAGCGTCGGCCTGTTCATGAAGAAGCGTCGTAGGACATCCGCCTGATTTGGCGCCGACAACAACCGAACACCCCATCGGGGGATGAAAAATCTCATCCCCCGATGGCTCCTTCTGCCCGGATGAGGCGGGTTCTACCCCTGTTTCGATGATTCCCGGTCCTTCGGGCTTGCCGATAGCAGATCAGCCACTACACTTCCAGTGGCAAACTCTCTCGTACCGGTCATTCGCTTCGTTCGGGTCAGGCAACCCGGAGGAGCAGACCCAAAAAGTCGTTGTTGTGGAGGGTCCTGTGGAGACAGTGATGTCTTTCCGCTCGGGCCGCGTCCGTCTGCTCGCTCTCTCGGCAGGCGCACTCGGCATGGCAATGGTGTCCCAAACTGCGAGCGCGGAGACGCTCCAGGCGGGCATCTACGATCTCAGCAACCATCCGTCCGGTGCGCTCCAGCCGCCGCCGTACGGCTTGCGTCTCGACGAACTCTTCGATGTCACCCCCGGGGTTGACTCGTTTGTGTTCGACTTCGATCACGCCAGCTCGAACATGGTGCTGACTTACAACGGATCCGACCGGATCCGCATCCTCGGTCAGGCGTTCGGCGGACGCGACATCGGTGGCGACTTCGCCGCCGAGGCCTCCACCGGCGTGTACACCATCGACTTCGTCTACGACGTGGGCGTCGGCCTCGTCCCGGGCGATGACGATCTCTGGGCGCAAACCGGCAGTGGGTCCAACTTCGGGTCCATCAGCGGTCCCGGCGGAACCGTGAACCTCACCGACATGGTGCTCAACGGGTTCACCTTCCGTTTCGGCGATGAAACCAACAACAACGGCCACCGCGGCTTCGACGGCATCTCCGGTTGGGGATGGCTCGACTTCGACGGGCATGAAGGCGCCGCTGACTGGATCTTCACCGCCGAGTTCAACCGCGTCCCCGCACCCGGCGCTCTCGCCCTGCTCGGCGTTGGCGGCCTCATCGCGACGCGACGCCGGCGCTGAACCGCTCCGCCCAGGGAGCGAACCTCGATCTTCAACCGCCATCCGATGCCCCGCATCGGATGGCGGTTGCATGCGCCGAGCATGTTGATAACTCCCGTTCTTAGAAACACTTTCGCTTGCCGAAACGCAACAAGACCCCTTGTCTCGGCGGCACAGATCCGATAAAAACTCATGCTCCGGACCACGTCCGGCCGAGCCGCCCAACGGCGGCCTGCGATGCTCTCTGTCTTCCGGGTCGCTCCGGAATATGACTCCACGGACCGCGACGCCCACAAGCGCCGCGGTCTGTCGTTTTGAGGCTCGCTCCAGCCCCCGGCCGCCCCACCATTCTGTCGCCCCGCTGCCGATCCGCCGTCACCGTCGATGCGATGCGCCGGTTGCGAGCGGCCCGCTTCCTAGCGCCGCCTACTTGAGCAGGCGTTCGAGGAAGTGGATGTCGATCCCGCCCTGGCGGAATGCCCCGTTTCGCATCAGTTGGGCGTGGAGCGGGATCGTCGTCTTGATCGGCCCGATCCGGAACTCGGCCAGCGCCCGCTCCATCCGCGTGATGGCGCTGGCCCGGTCCTCCGCGTGCACGATCAGCTTCCCGATCATCGAGTCGTAGTTCGGCGGCACCGTGTACCCCGTCACCGCGTGCGTATCCATCCGCACACCCGGCCCCCCCGGCGCTTCGAACGTCTCGATCCTCCCCGGGCTCGGCATGAAGTTCCGCTCGGGGTCCTCGGCGTTGATGCGGCACTCGATCGCGTGCCCGTTGACCTTGACGTCGCGCTGCCGGATCCCCAGCTCCTCGCCCGCGGCGACGCGGATGGTCGCCTTGACGATGTCCACGCCCGTGATCATCTCCGTGACCGGGTGCTCGACCTGGACGCGCGTGTTGACCTCGAGCATGTAGAAGTTCTGCTTGTCGTCCATCAGAAACTCGACCGTCGCGGCCCCGGAGTAACCGGCGTTGCGGATCAGACGAGCGGCAGCGGAGCAGACGGAGTCACGCTTCTTCGGGTCGACGTTGGGCGCGGGGGCCTCCTCGATGACCTTCTGGTGGCGGCGCTGCATCGAGCAGTCACGCTCGTAGAGGTGCACGGAGTTGCCGTGCTTGTCGCCGAGAACCTGGACCTCGACGTGGCGGGCTGCCTCGAGGAACTTCTCGATGAAGACGGCCCCATTGCCGAAGGCCGCCAGCGCCTCCTGTCTCGCGTTGCGGAGGTTGGTCCGCAGGCTGGCCTCATTGTGGCAGACGCGCATCCCGCGCCCGCCGCCGCCGGCCGAGGCCTTGATGATCACCGGGTAGCCGATCTCGGCGGCGACCTCGACCGCCTCCTCCTCCTCCTCGATCGCGCCCTCCGAGCCCGGGAAGATCGGCACCTTGGCCGCCTTGGCGGCACGCTTGGCCTCGACCTTGTCACCGAGCTTGCCCATCGCCTCGGGCGACGGGCCGATGAACTCGATCTTGCAGTCGCGGCACACCTGCGCGAAGTCCGCTCGCTCGGCGAGGAACCCGTACCCGGGGTGGATCGCGTCGACGTTGGCGATCTCGGCGGCCGCGATCAGACGCGAGATGTTCAGGTACGACTGGGGCGCCGGCCCGGGGCCGATGCAGATCGCCTCATCCGCCAGGCGCAGGTACGGGGCGTCGGCGTCCGCCTGGGAGTAGACGCAGACGGACTCGATCTCGAGCTCGCGACAGGCGCGGATGATCCGCAGGGCGATCTCACCGCGATTGGCGATCAGGACTCGGCTGAACATTGGCGTGGCTCGCCCTCTGGCTGCTGGGGGTCACTTCGGGGCGGGCCTACGCGGGGCGGACCAACATGATCTGCTGCCCAAACTCCACCGCTGTCCCGTTCTCGACCAGGATCCGCTCGACGGTGCCCGAGACCTCGGCCTTGATCTCGTTGAACACCTTCATCGCCTCGATCAGGCACACCGTCGTGTCCGGGCCGACCGATGCGCCGACCTCCGCGAACGGAGGCGAGTCCGGATTGGCCGCCGAGTAGTACGTGCCCACCATCGGCGACTCGATCGCCACCAATCCGTCCGGCACAGCTGAGCCACCGTCGCCATCGGACGCCGCCGGTGCGGGCGCCGGCGCAGCGGCTGGGGCGCTCGCGGCCGGCGCCGCCATGACGGCCGGCGCGTGGATGATCTCGGGGGCCTCTGCGCCCCGCTTGATCGTGACCTTCTCTTCCTGGTCGCGCAGGTCCAACTCAGAGAGGTCGTTCTCCACCATCAGGCGGACGAGCTCCTTGAGCTTGCGGATGTCGATCATCGCGTCGCCCACTTTCTGTCACGCGGAAGGGTGCTCAAACGGCGCGCCCCGCGCGGCGTCACCACGTAGTCGTCCTCGATCCGGACGCCCCCCACCCCGGGAAGATAGATCCCAGGCTCGATCGTCACCACCATCCCCACCTCGAGCTCACGCTCCGGGCCCGACGCCGACAGCGACGGAGCCTCGTGGACGTCCAGGCCGATCCCGTGCCCCAGGCTGTGCCCGAACTGAGGCCCGTACCCGGCCGCTGCGATGTGGTCGCGGGCCGCGGCATCCACCTCACGCGTCGTGGCCCCCGGCTTCAGGGCCGCGGCGCCCAGCGCGTGGGCCTCGTTGGCGATGTCGTAGATCTCGGCGATCTTGCTGGGCCAGTCACCGAAGCAGACCACCCGGGTCATGTCCGACCGGTAGCCCTCGAACGTCGCCCCCCAGTCGATCAGGATCGGGCGGTTCTTGGCGATCTTGCGGCGCGCCGGGCGGTAGTGCGGGAGCGACCCCGTCGGCCCGCTCGCGACAATCGATGTAAACGCCGGTTCGGTCGAGCCCATTGCCTTCATCGCGGCCTCGAGCATCGCCGCCAGTTCCAGCTCCGTCTGGCCGACGACGCCGGCGCGCAGGACCGCCTCGAGGGCTTGCTCCTGGATCCGCGCCGCCCTGCGGATCAGGCGCACCTCCGCCTCATCCTTCAAGACCCGCAACTGGCCGACCATGCCCGTGGTGTCCACCAGCGAGACACGCCCGATGCTCTTGCGCAGCGCCTGACGCTGCGCAACCGTCACGTGTTCCGCCTGGATCCCAAGACGCTCCGGCGACGCGTCGCCGACCACGCCCTTGACGGCCCCGAGCATCGGCCCCGTGCGGATCACCACCTTCGCGTTCGGGCGGACCGGCTCGAGCTCCTCGTCGAAACGAGAATCGCTGATCAGCACGGGCTTCCCGCGCCCCACGAGCAGCCAGCTGTCCCCGCCGAGGAACCCGGTGAGGTATGCGACGTCGTTGGCGTTGGTGACCAAGAGGTGAGAGACTGCCTCGCGCTTCATCGCCGCGCGGAGCCGGCGCAGGCGGGCGCCCAGGATCGGGTCGCGACCCGAACCCGACCACGTGCGCCGGCGTCCGGATGATCTGCTCGACTTCTTGGACTTCACGGGCGGCATGGGGCCACGATGATATCGGGGGGACCCGCCCGAGGCGCGCAACCCCCGCCCTGCCAATGACACACCCGCCACGGACCACTCCCGACGTTTCCCCCCCCGGCGCCCCATCCGGCGCGCCCCCGATCGCGTCGGCCCTGGTGCTCGCAGGCGTCGCGCTGGTGTGCCTCGCCCCCGTGCTGATGGGTGCGATCCCCGAACTCGCCCGCTCGTCGCACGCCGACCTGCTCGGCGCGATGGCAATCGATCAAGCGGGGCTTGCACGCCTGGCTCGCTCGCTCGCGTATGCCGCCGGCATCGGCCTGCTGGCGACGCTGCTCGCCTGGCCGGCCTCGTGGCTGAGCCGCACGCGACCCAAGGTCGCGTTGTCGGTCGCGATGATCCCGCTCCTGCTCCCTGCGTACCTCGCGTCAGCCGGGCTCTCGACCCTTCGCGGGCCTGGCACGCTTCTGGCAGCCTTCCTTGCCGATCCCGCGACCGATCCGGACACGTCGGTCCTGGTCGCGCGTGTCACTGCCGTGCTCGGGCTCGCGCTGTGGGGCTCGGCGCTGGGCGTGATGGTGCTCTCGGGCGCCGTGCGCGCGATCCCGTCGGCGCTCTTGGACACGATGGCGCTCGAACCGATGTCG
>JANQQG010000025.1 GCA_028285065.1 Phycisphaerales bacterium | reverse complement strand
CGCTCGCGATCTCCTGCGGTATGGTCACGGCCGCGCTCGTCACCGGCAACCCCGTCATCCTCAAGCCCGCCGAGCAGACCCCCGGCATCGCCAAGCTGCTCGCCGACATCCTCGACGACGCGCTCGAGCAGGAAGCGGGCATCGCGCCCGGCTCGGGCGTCTTCAGCTTCTGCCCCGGCATGGGTGAGACGGTCGGGGCCTCGCTCGTGCGCGATCCGCGCATCTCGATGATCGCGTTCACCGGGTCCAAGGCGGTCGGGCTGGACATCATCGAAGCCGCCGGTGCGACCAGCGAGGCCCAGCGCGACGTCAAGCGAGTCGTCTGCGAGATGGGCGGGAAGAACGCCGTGATCGTGGACACGTCCGCCGACCTCGACGAGGCCGTCCTCGGCGTTCGCTACTCGGCCTTCGGCTTCCAGGGCCAGAAGTGCTCGGCGTGCAGCCGGTGCATCGTCGTCGACCCCGAGGGCCCCGACGGCCCCGCGATGAAGCACTTCACCCAGCGCCTCGTCGAGAGCGTGCGATCGCTCGTCATCGGCGACCCCACGCACAGCGGCACCGACGTCGGCCCCGTCATCGACGGCGCGGCGAAGGCCGGGATCATGGGCATGATCGAGACCGCGCGCAGCGAGGGCTGTACCGAGATCCTCGCCATGCAGATCCCCGACGGTCTCGAGGTGAGCACGGGGCGCGACTACGTCGCCCCGCATGTGTTCTCCGGCGTGACACCCGAGCACACGATCGCCCAGCAGGAGATCTTCGGCCCGGTGCTCGCGATCATGCACGCCCACTCGTTCGAGGAGGCGCTGACGATCGCCAACGCCACCGCGTACAAGCTCACCGGCGGCGTCTTCAGCCGCAAGCCCGCCAATCTCGAACGCGCCAAGCGCGAGTACCGCGTCGGCAACTTGTACCTGAACCGTGGGTGCACGGGCGCGCTGGTCGGGCGGATGCCCTTCGGCGGGTTCGGCATGAGCGGCATCGGCTCGAAGGCGGGCGGCCCGGCGTACCTGATGCAGTTCGTCGAGCCGCGCGCGTGCTGCGAGAACACGATGCGCCGCGGGTTCGCCCCAGAGCTCTAGGCCATCGCCCAGACCGAGGTCCGCCCGCCCCGCTTCGAGGGCGGGTCGTGGCGCACCGGCCGGTCCCCGCGACGGACCTTCCGGCGCTTCAGACGCATCCCCGCCGGCGCGACGTGCTCATCATGCGCATCATCGTCCGCGGTCCCGGTCAGCCAACCAGCCGCACTGACTGCATGGTCCTTGAACCGGCGCAGCAGACGCCTGGCCCAGACGAACTCGGTCGCCAGGATCGCCAGGCCGGCCGGGATCACGACGAACGCCGGGCCGGGCAGGACCATCATCGCGATGCCGACGAGGATCACGCTCAGACCCAGGACGCCGATGACGACCCGCCGTGCGGTTCTGTAGGTGGCGCGCCACATACAGGGTTGTTCGGGAAGCGGCTCAGACGATTCCGGGGGGTAGGGCGTCAGTAGGCGTACTTCGGCGACCAGCCTCGCACGCCTTCCGGCGTCAGGTCCATGAAGTGCCAGATGGCACAGAAATCGTCGCCGGGCCCGAAGGGGCTGGTGCCGGTGCGCATGATGGTCCCGTCGGGGTTCTTGCGGAAGGCGCTGACGCCGGGCTTGAAGCGGCCGTAGGTGTCCTCGGTGTCGCCCTCGTAGCCCATGTCCTTGGCGAAGTCGTTGCCGTCGAGGCTGACGGTTCGGTAGTCCCAGCCGCGCGACTCGGCGAAGGCCTTGTGGGTCTCGGGGTCGTCGGGGCTCGAGAGAACGAACGCGAAGCGGTCGTTAAGGTGCTTGGTCAGGCCGGTGAACCCGTCGGCCCAGAGCGTGCAGTAGGGGCACTGCTTGCCCATGTTGTGGACGACGATGAGCTCGTCCTTGTCGCCGAAGAGCTCCTCGAGCGTGACGCGTCCGCCCTTCGCGGTCGTGAAGGTGTAGCTCTTGGTGATCGGCTCGGGGTCGGCCTCTTGGCGCGCCTTGGCGAGCTCCTGCTTGAGCTCGAACAGCTTCATCTCGAGTTGCTTGACACGTTCGGACATGGTTCCACCTCCGTTTGCATGGCAGCTTACGCGGCATCTGGCATGACGATCGGGATCGTCAGCATGCGACGCCGCCGATGCACGATCAGCGCGACCCCGCCTATCCAGACGAGCACACTCAGGCCCGTGATGGCCACCATCACGACCGGTGTGAGGCCGCCGCTCGCGACAATGGGGCCCCCCCAGCCCGTGGCATTGGCGCGGGTTCGGTCGAGCAACAGGTTGCCGTTGTCGATGTCGGTCAGCAATGAGTCGGTGTCCTCGATCGCGAGCGTGACAAGACGCGCCAGCTCGATCGCCTCGCCCTCGCCCATCCCGAACAAGAAGCCCAACTGGGTCACGGCATCCGCGTCGAACGTCCCGCCGAAAGGCGGGTTCTCCAGCGGGCTGTCCTCGGTCCAGGCACCGGTCGCAGCGTCGATGATGACCCCGGCTTGCCCCACGGCTCCGGCCGGTTTGATCTGGATCGTCCCCTCGCGCGCATCGCCCTCGCCGGTGATGGTGGCGTCGATCGACGCGATGTCGCCGAACTCCGTCGACGTGATCATCGCGTTGAACTTCCAGTCGCCTGGCTCCGCCCGCTCGATGCGCAGACGATCAAGCGACACTGCGCTGTAGAACGGCATCCCCGGCCCGTAGCGCCACGGCTCGCTGCTCGCTCGTGCGATGTGCGACGCGAGAGCCGCGGCTTCGCTGCGCACGAGCGCGGACGACACGTCGAGCCCCGCTCGCTCGAACGCCAGGCGCGCCGCGACTTCGTCGAACGTTACCCCGTACTCCGCGCCGTCGGGCGTCGCCCACGAGCGGTCGAAGAGGTCGACGTCGGTCGTCGACGTCCCGCCGGCGTCCGTCGTGATCACAATCGTGCACCCGCCCCCCGCCGCCATACCGAAGCCGTTGGCGTCCTGCGTTCCATCGGCCGCGATCGTGTATCCCGCGTCGGACCGCGCGGGAACCAGGTCGATGATCAGGGGCACGCTCGAAGCGACCTGCGACGGCCAGGTCACCCAAAACACCACGCTCATGGCCACCAATGCACCCATGAAGCACAGCACCGACCACTGCACGAGCAGCCAACCCGTCGTCGCACGCAGCCGCGCGACGACGTAGGGCGTGACCATCCCGGCATCCGCGTACGCACGCCCGCATTCGGGGCACCGCACGCTCGCGATCTTCGCGACCTCCTGGCCGCAGTACCCGCATGCGTTGCGCACGCCGAACCGGCGTGGGCGGACGAGCCCGCGGATCAGCGAGACGAGGCACCACGCCCCGAGCAGGAGCGGGAAGAGCAAGTTGATCGTGAGCAGGCTTGGAAGGAAGAACACGCTCACAGGATACAGGCGCGTCGCCCGGGCTCGGGCAGGGGGACGGGGAAGGGGGGGGTCAGTCCTCCGCGCGTTCGCCCGGCGGGGCCATCTTCACGATCTTCGGGTCGAATCGCGCGACGACGTCTACCAGGTCCGCCTGTTGAGCCATCACCTCGTGGATGTCCTTGTACACGCCGGGGACCTCGTCGATCCCGGCGCTGAGCACCTCGACGCCCGCCTCCGCCAACTCACGCCGCACGTTGCCCCAGACAAACGAGTCCTTCGCCTTGCGACGGCTCATCACGCGTCCGGCGCCGTGGCTCGCCGAGTCGAGCGAGCCTTCGCCGCCTCGACCGCGCACGACGAAGCCGGGTGTCGCCATGGAGCCGGGGATCACGCCGAGCACGCCCTCGCCCGCGGGCGTTGCGCCCTTCCGGTGGACGATGAGCTCACGCTCCTGGCCGTCGACCTCGTGGATCTCTTTCCACGCGAAGTTGTGGTGGTTCTCGACGCCCGCGATGGCTTCGGCGCCGAGGGCACGCACCACGTGGTGATGGATGCACGCGTGGTTGGCCGCGGCATACTCGCCCATCAGGTTCATCGCCTCCCAGTACTCGCCGCCCGCCTGAGAGTCCAGGTCGAGCCACGCGAGGTGGCAGAGCTCCTTCGCCAGATAGGGGTGCATGGACTGGGCGAGCTTGGAGTAGTGGTTGCAGACCGCCGCCCCGGCGCCGCGCGAGCCGGAGTGCGAGAGCAGAGCAAGGTACGTCCCTGGCTCGAGGCCGAGCTCGGGCGCGTCGAGCGTGAGCGTGCCCCATTCGACGAAGTGGTTGCCCGAGCCGCTGGTGCCCAGTTGCGTCCAAGCCTTGTCGCGTGCGCGTTCGGTGACGTGCGAGACGGACCAGTCGCGATCCATCACCTCGTGGTCGCGCTTCTCACGCCCCTCGAAGTTCGCCCCGATCCCGAACCGTGTCTCGCGCTCGATCGCGTCGATCAGGCGACGGCGTTCGTCCGGCCTGTCCAACGCAGCGGTGGGGATGTCCACCACCGTCATCCGCATGCGGCACGCGATGTCCACGCCGACGGCATACGGCACGACCGCGCCCGACGTCGCCAGCACCCCGCCGATCGGAAGCCCGTACCCGACGTGCGCGTCGGGCATCAACGCGCCCGCGACGGCCACCGGCAGTTCGCTGGCCGCGTGCATCTGCGAGAGCGATGACGGATCGAGCTCGACGCCCCAACTCTTCCAGGGGGCAGGTTTGTCGCGCCGGCGCATGGGGGCGGGCTTGCGCCGCGACTCGATGATCGCCTCGGCCAGTGCCGCCCCCTGTGCGTGCCCGGTATGCGTCTCGGGACTCTCGGCGATCGCCATCAGCAGAGCGCGAATGTTCCGTTTGGAGCGACCGTTGCGCGCGCACGCGGCCGCGCACGCCATCGCCTCCTTGATCGGCGCGCCCTCGGGGATGCCCAGGTTCTCGAGCTCTCTTCGTTTCACGGCCGGGATCGTAGCAACAAACAACCCCGCGTCCGGCAAGGCGAACGCGGGGTTGAGTTGATCGCTCTCTGGACGTGTCGCGCTACTCGTCTTCGTGGGCAGTGCCCTCGACGAACCCTGCGAGCTTGCGCGCCCGGACGGGGTGCTGCAGCTTCCGGATCGCCTTCGCCTCGACCTGGCGGACGCGCTCGCGCGTGACCTTGAAGATGCGCCCGACCTCTTCGAGGGTGTAGGTGTACCCGTCGCCGATCCCGTAGCGGAGCTTGATGATCTCGCGTTCGCGGTAGGTGAGGCTCTTGAGGACCTGCTCGATGCGCTGCTTGAGCATCTCGTGCGTGGCGCTCATTGCCGGCGCTTCCTGCGAGTCGTCCTCGATGAAGTCACCGAAGTAGGAGTCCTCGTCCTCGCCGACGGGGCGGTCCAGGCTGACGGGGTGGCGCGAGATCTTCATCACGCGACGCGTCTCCTCGACGCTCATGCCCGCCCGCTCGGCCAGCTCCTCGATGGTCGGCTCGGCGCCGGTCTCCTGCAGGATCTGCTTCTGGATGTTCCGCAGGCGGCTCATGGTCTCGATCATGTGGACCGGGATGCGGATCGTCCGGGCGTGGTCCGCGATCGCGCGGGTGATCGCCTGGCGGATCCACCATGTCGCGTACGTGCTGAACTTGTACCCGCGCTTGTACTCGTACTTGTCCACCGCGCGCATCAGGCCCGTGTTGCCTTCCTGGATCACGTCCAGGAACGGAAGGCCGCGGTTGCGGTACTTCTTCGCGATCGAGACCACCAGACGGAGGTTGCCGCCCGAGAGGTCACGCTTGGCCTGTTCGTACTCCCAGAAGACCGTCCCGATGTCCTTCGTCCGGGCCTCGAGCAGCTCGGGCTCTTCAAGCACCAGCGAACGCAGACCCTCGAGCTCCTCGGTCATGACCAGCAGGTCATCCGGGTCGTAGCGCTTCGGGAACCGCGCGGCCTTGTTCAGCTCGTTGCGCAGCTCCGACATCTTCTTCGAGATCGAACGCAGCTTGCGGAACAGCGGGACGATCTTGCTCGTCCGCAGGCTCAGCTCCTCGGTCAGGGCGGCCATCTTGCGACGACGGGCCGTGATCCGCGCCGAGATCTCCTCGGCCGTCGCCTCGTCGCCGGCGTCCGCGGCCTCGCACATCTGCGTCCAGTCGTCGCGGTTGCGATCGAGCAGCTTCTCGAGCGTGCGCAGGTTGTGGGGGATGCGCTGAGCGATCTTCTCCTTCGCGTTCTCCTCCGCCGTCGAGATCCGCATCGTCCGGTCGAACGGGAGCGAGCCCGCATCGACCTGGCGGAGCATCTCGACCGCCTGCGTCACGACATAGTCGGACTCGAGGCTGCGCCGGCGGAAGATCATCCGCGTGGTCTCGATCTTCTTCGCGAGGCGGATCTCCTCCTCGCGCGTCAGCAGCGGGATCGAACCCATCTGGGTCAGGTACATGCGGACCGGATCGTCGATCCGCTTCGACGAGCCCTCGGCGTTGGCGATCGCCTCGGCCAGCTCTCGCTGGATCGCTTCCTCGTCGTCCGGCGGGACGCTCGGGGTCGATGCGCCGGACCCGTCCGTCGCGCTCATCTTCAGCCACGACTTGTCGCCGGAACGCTCGCCGCCCGGCACGCTCATCGCGCGCCAGCGGGAGCCGAGCGAGCTCGCGCCGTTCTCGGCGTCGTTGTTCTGGGCGCCGCGCTTGCGCGACTCGCGCCAACGCCGTGCCCGGAACTCCATCTCGTCGATCAGGCCCACGCCCGCTTCGTCCAACAGGACCAGCAGCTCGTGGATCCGATCGGGGTCCACCATCTCATCCGGGAGCGCGTTGTTGAGCTCCTCGTAGCTGAGCCACCCCCGCCCGCTGCTCAGATCGATCAGGCGCGCCAGCACCGGATCCAGATCGAGCGCCTTGCACATCTCCTCGAGCGAACGCGACCGCTTGCCCAACCGCGGAAAGACGTCTTGCACGGTGCTCACGCAGTGACCTCCACGTTCCAATCCGACCCATTCTCTGCGGATCCCGCCGACGCCTGGACGACGGGCCCGCCTGAACTGCTACCGACTAGCCGATCGTGCGCGGCACGCGCGCCCGATCCAATCCTGATGCCCGCTCTGCACGCTGGCGGGCCTGGACCAACTCCAGCAGTGATGCCGCAGTGTCCTGTCCTGACTCGTCTCCTCCTGAATCCTCCCCTCGCCGCGCCTCGCCCGATGCGAGGATTCCTGCCCACTGCTCCCATTGGGCGTCCAGCCCGGCCTCACCCGTCTCACCCGTTAGACGCTCGACCTCACGTTCAAGGTCCACAGCCAGGCGACGTGCCGCTTCGTCCTCGAGCTCACCCAGCACCTCGCGAAGACCCGGGCTCACCGAGCGAGCCGCCAGGCCCGCGATCGCGCGCGCAACACCCTCGCCCGGCGTGCCAGGCGTCAGGCGCGCCGGCTCGATGAACCGTGCCTGCTCCGGCGTCACCCGCCCGAGGATCGCAGGGTCGTGCAGCACGCACCCAATCAGGCCGAGCGTTCGGTCGCGCGTGGCCCACCCTTGCGGGCGCGCCTCGACCCCCGCGTCGGCCTGTCGACGCGTACGCCCCGACCGACGCCGGAACGCCTCGCCAAGCTCGTGCTCGAACGAGCCCGCGATCGCGCCGAGCCTGCGCTGGATCTGCGTCCGGCGGTGGGGGGCCATCGCCATGAAACCAAGCTCGCAGAACCGGTCGACCGTCTCGTCAACCAAACGCTGACGCGACGAGGGCGACGCCTCGATCTGTGCGCCCAGTCTCTTGAACCGGAACTCGAGCGCATCAACAGCACCCTCGATCAGCTGATCAAACAGCTCACGCCCGTTCTCGAGCTTGAGGAGGTCGTCCGGGTCCTTTGCGCCAAGCGATGGGTCGGGCGTCGCGATCCGCACGTCCACCGGGAATGCGAAGAGGACCTCGAGCGCACGGTCCGCCGCACGCTGACCCGCCTCGTCCGCATCGAAGAGCAGGACGATCCTGTCGCACAGGCGCTGCAGCACGCGGGCGCCGTCGACCGTCAGGGCGGTGCCCAGTGTTGCGACGGCATTGGTCACGCCAGCCTGATGGCAAGCGATCGCGTCCATGTACCCCTCGGTGACGATCGCCAGCCCGGTCTTGCGGATCGAGTCCGTCGCTTGGGGCAGCGCGTACAGCGTGCGGCTCTTGTCGAAGACCGCGCTCTCCGAGGAGTTGAGGTATTTCGGCTCGTCCGCGTCGTCGATCCGCCTGGCCCCGAACGCCACCACGCGCCCGAGTTGGTCGGCGATCGGGAAGATCAGCCGGTTGCGGAACGCGTCGTACGACCCGCCCGTCTCGCGGTTCTTGAGCAGCCCCGCCGCGAGGTAAGCGTCGGTGTTCATCCCCTTGGCCTGGATGGTCGCGAGCAGCCCGTCCCATCGGTCGGGCGCCGCGCCGAGCGAGAACGTCTCGACGATCTCCGGCGAAAGCCCGCGTCGTTCGATGAGCTGACGCGCCGCGCGTCCGTGCTCCTCGTTCCGGAGGATCGCGCGGAAGAAGGTCGACGCGTTCTGGTTCGCCTCGACGAGCGCTGCGCGATCAACCTGCGGGACGTCGTCGGGGATGCCGGGCCCGGGCGCGGCGGGTCGCCCGCGCGGGGCGAGCTCGATGCCGGCGCGCTCGGCGAGGAACCGCAGCGCTTCCGGGAAGGTCATCCCGTGGTAGTCCATCACGAACGTGAGCGCATCACCACCGGCGCCGCAACTGAAGCACTTGAAGATCTGCTTCGTCGGCACCACGGTCATCGACGGCTTGTGGTCGTCGTGGAAGGGGCAGAGGCCGACGAACTCGCGCCCCGCCTTCTTGAGCGCGATGTGCTCCTCCACAAGCTGGACGATGTCTGTCGCATCGAGGATGCGCTGCTTCTCGTCGGGCTGTCGGAGCGGCATGCTCAAGCGTTCCCCGGATCCGTGGGCACGGGACAATACGGCGGCCGAGGCTGGCCCGGCGCTTGGCGGTCGTGGCCTCGCAAGATCCCCCGGGCGCGCAGACGACACCGGCGCGCGACAGGGTTCCGGTACTCGAGTCGCTTCGTCCGGGGCGGCGCGACGAAAAAAGTCGGCGGCGGGCACGCCTCGAGGTGGTGGCAGAGGCCGTGCCGAGCGGGACGAAGGCCGGACGATGGCTCGCGAGACGGTGCTGATCGACACGCCTTTCGCTCAGCCCAGACCGGGCCGGCGGCGGTGATCACATGGCGTCGAGCCATCGCAAGGCAGACCCTTAAACGTAGCACGCACCCCGCGCACGTCAATCGCACGACCGGAAACCCCTCCCCCGCTTGCCCAGCCCGCCCACCCGAACCCCCCAGACCCCCAGCCGATGGCTCTCCGCGTCCCCGCAGCTACCCTTGGCCTGCGATGAGGAAACGACTCGTCTTTTCCGGAAGGGTCCAGGGCGTCGGCTTCCGGGCGACCTGCCGTGCCTTGGCGAGGGACCTGCCCCTGGCCGGGTGGGTCCGCAACGAGCCGGACGGGCGCGTCACGCTCGAGGCCCAGGGCGAGCCCGACCAGGTCGATACGCTGGCCGCTCGGATCCAGCAGCGGATGGGACGCTACATCACCGACTTCCAGCAGGACGAGATCGCCGAGCAGCCCGATGAGCAGCGCTTTCGCATCGAGTACTGACGTGCCCCCGCGCCTGGTCCTGTTCGACATCGACGGCACGCTCATCGCCACCGCCGGCATGGGCATCCGCGCGATGGAGGCCGCAGGCAAGGACCTGTTCGGCGATCGCTTCAGCGCCGAGGGCGTCGACTACGCGGGCGCGATCGACCCGCTCATCGTCGCCGCGCTCTTCGACAAGAACGCCGTCGAGCACACGCCCGACACCGTCCTGACCTTCCGCGCGGCCTACGCCGAGCGACTCGGCGCTGCGCTGGCGCCCGCCGGCGCCTCGCGGGCGCTCCCGGGCGTGATCGATCTGGTTGCCGCGCTGGCCGAGCAGTCGGGCGTCGAGCTCGGCCTGCTGACGGGAAACTATGAGGAGACGGGCTCGCTGAAACTCACCCGCGCGGGAATCGAGCCGAGCGGTTTCCGAGTGAGGGTGTGGGGAGACGATTCCCCGCACGACCCGCCCAGGCGGGATCATCTCGCGCCCGTCGCGATCGGACGTTCGCACCGGATGGGACACGAGGTGGCCGCGTCGCGCGTCGTGGTGATCGGGGACACACCCCACGATGTCTCGTGCGCCCGCGCCGGCGGGTGCTGTTCGATCGGCGTGGGCACGGGAAGGTGGGGCGCGTCGGAGCTCGCCGAGCACGGCGCCGACCTTGCGCTGGATGACCTGGCGCGGACCGAGGAGGTCGTCGGATGGATCATGGCGTAGAACAAGGGGCTCCACACCAGAGTGCGCCCCCAACCGAGGGCGTGCCGCCCACTCCACCCGCGACGCCCGAGCCCGTGCGCTCCGGGGCACGCGTCGGCGCGATCGACGTCCTCCGCGGCTTCGCAGTCCTCGGCATCCTGCCGATGAACATCATGACGTTCGCCTGGCCGTTCGCGTTCTATGTGAACCCAGGCGCGATCGACGAGGTCCCGTACGAGGGGGCCAACCGCTTCGGCTACTGGCTGGTCCACGGCTTGTTCGACCTGAAGATGATGGGCATCTTCTCGATGCTCTTCGGCGTCGGGGCCCTGCTCTACGCGCAGAAGGCGGATCGCGTTGGCTCATCGCAGACGACGCTGCTCTGGCTGCGCCGCTCGGCGTGGCTGCTGCTGATCGGCATGCTGCACGCGTACCTGATCTGGGAGGGCGACATCCTCGTCGCCTACGCGATCTGCGCGTTCATCCTCGTCTGGTGGGTGCGCCGATTGCCG
The DNA here is from genome assembly GCA_028285065.1 of Phycisphaerales bacterium. GTDB lineage: Bacteria > Planctomycetota > Phycisphaerae > Phycisphaerales > UBA1924 > JANQQG01. The sequence goes on along the minus strand of JANQQG010000025.1, from coordinate 5,175 downwards.
GCGTGGGCGCTCCTGGCCGGGGCATGCGTGATGCTCCTCATCCACTTCGCGATCGCGTACGGGATGGGCTGGCTCAACGTGAACGTCGAGCAGTTCGGCGAGGGGCAACGCCCGTACTTCGATCCGACCCCCGAGGAGGTCGCCGAGCAGGTCGACATCCACCAGTCCGGCTACATCCCGATCGCGATGAACCGCGTCGTCACTGTCCTCATCCTCCAGTTGATGATGATCCCGACCTACATCTTCTGGCGGGCCGGCGCGATGATGCTGATCGGGATGGCGCTCTACAAGTGGCGCGTCATGACCGGCGAACGCTCCGCTCGCTTCTACGCGATCCTCGCCCTCGCCTGCTACGGGGTCGGCCTCCCGCTCGTGCTGGGCGGAATCGTCTACAACGAGTCGACCGCCTTCGACTTCGAGTCGTTCTTCGCGGGCGGGCAGATGTTCAACATGATCGGAGCCGTGCCGGTCAGTGTCGGTCACGTCGCGCTGGTCATGCTCCTCGTCCGCCTCAACGTCCTCGGTTTGATCGGGCGCGCCCTGGCCGCAGCGGGACGCATGGCGCTCACCAACTACTTGTCACAGTCGATCTTGTGCGCGTTGTTCTTCTACGGATACGGGCTCGGGATGTACGGGCATCTCGACCGCATGGAGCAGCTCGGTGTCGTCGCGGCGATCTGGATGCTCCAGCTTGTGTGGAGCCCGCTCTGGCTGGCGAGGTTCCGCTTTGGGCCCGCCGAATGGGCCTGGCGCTCACTGACCTATTGGCGACTCCAGCCGCTCCGCCGGCGCGCCGAGCCCGGTGCGGGGGGTGGCGCTGGTGGCTAGGATGGGCGCTTGGACGGAGCCCAGATGAACCCCAGCTACAAGGCACTCTGCTCGGACGTCTACGTCAATCTTCGGGTGAACCTGAAGATGGACCTGGCGATGCGCCGCGAGACGATCCTCGCGTTCTTCGACCGCGTCCGGCGCGAGCACTCGCGCATGGACCGGTTCCGGCGCTACTCCAACGAACTCGCCCTCGAGTCCGCGCCCTCCGACGAGCACCACCAGTGGCTGGCGGTTCGCAAGACCTCCATCCGCGCGGGCGTGGTCAACCCCGAGTCGGTCGAGAACGCGTGCAAGCTGCACCGCCTCGCTTCCGAGGTCGCCCCGTATTTCCTCGACATCTCCGCGCTCGACATCGACTACGTCGAGCTGCTGTTCGGCTTCGACCTCCCCGCTGCCTGTAACCACGATGAAGTCGTCTTCAACGCGCTGATCGCCGGCTCTCCCCTGGCCGACCTCGCCGATGCGCAGGACGCGTCGCTGGTCGACTGCCAGCCAATCCTGGGCTTTAGCCTCACCGACTCGCGCGACCTGCAGGCACACTTCGAGGTCAAGACCCGTTCGGCCGCACGCGATGCGAACGCGGGCGAGTTCCGCGAGGAGCCGATCTCGCTGTACCTGACCATGCGCCGCTACGGGCCGATCGCCGACGTCGCCGAGCTGCCCGGCGTGCTCGACACGCTGCGCGAGCGGGGCGAGAGGCTTGTCGAATCCAAGCTGGTCCCGACGATGCTCGTGCCGCTGCGCGATGCGATCGCGTCGGGCAGCATCTAGACGCTCATTCCGAAACTACCAGGAGCAAGCACCCACATGGTCCGTCTCTGGATGCTCGCGCCGCCGGATCACCTCCTCCTCCTCGCGCGGGCGACGCAGGACCGAGGCGCCGCGGTGCGCCAGGCGCTGCTGTTCATCGCGATCTTGATCGCGGCGGTGCTGCTCGGTGCATGGCTGCTGATGCTCCTGCGTCGGTGGATGCTGGGCGGCTCCGACGAGGGCGAGGCCGCGCCCGGCACGATCATGACCGAGCTGCGCGATCTGCGCGAGACGGGGGAGTTGTCGGACGAGCAGTACCGCGAGGCCGTCGAGCGCCTCGCGGGGCGTCTCAAGGGCGAGAAGCAGCCTCGCGAATCGGACCCTGACGGGGCATGAACGAAGCCGATCCCGACCAGATGCCGCCCGGGCCAACGTCCGACCTGCGTGTACGGGCCGTTGTGCGCGGTGGACGGGGCGAGGGGGTGGGTTTGTGAGGGACCGAGCGCTGTTATCGAGGACAAGTCCCGGTCAGGAAGGGACCGCAGGCGCCGCCCTGCCCCTATGATTGGGCCTGTGTCCGACGCGCCGTCTTCGCGGCCCGCCGGAACCGATTTGAGACGCCATCCGGGACCGCCGATACACCAGATCGAGGCACCCGGCTGAACGATGTTCCCGGACTTGTGAGGATCGAATGGCCAAGGGCAGGAACGACGGCGAGGGGAATGGACCCACGAACCCTGGCGGCGGGGAGGGCGGCGGCTCCGGCAGCGCGTCCGGACCCGGCGCATCCGGGTTCCGCGGGCGACGCGTGACCACATGCTCCTTCTGCGGCAAGACCAGCCGCGAGGTCGGCCCGATGGTCGAGGGCCCCAGCGACGTCTACATCTGCTCGAACTGCGTCGAGCTCTGCTCGAACATCTTCAAGCAGGAGCGTCGTCGCGTCTCCAGCGTCGGCGCCATGCTCAGCGAGATCCCCGCGCCTCGCAGCATCAAGGAGTTCCTCGATCAGTACGTGATCGGGCAGGACCAGGCCAAGCGCGCCCTCGCGGTCGCCGTGCACAGCCACTACAAGCGACTGCTGCACTCCGAGAACGCCGACCGAGACATCGAGCTCGACAAGTCGAACATCCTCCTGTGCGGGCCGACCGGCTCGGGCAAGACACTGCTCGCGCGCACGCTGGCGCGCATGCTCAACGTCCCCTTCGCGATCGGTGACGCCACCACGCTCACCGAGGCCGGCTACGTCGGCGAGGACGTCGAGAACCTGCTCCTCAAGCTGCTCCAGGCTGCCGACTACGACGTCGAGGCCGCGCAGCGCGGCATCATCTACATCGACGAGGTCGACAAGATCGGCAAGACGTCGCAGAACGTCTCGATCACGCGCGACGTCTCCGGTGAGGGCGTCCAGCAGTCGCTCTTGAAGATGCTCGAGGGCACCGTCGCAAACGTTCCACCCCAGGGCGGACGCAAGCACCCCGAGCAGCAGTACATCCAGATCGATACCTCGCAGATCCTCTTCATCTGCGGCGGCACCTTCGTCGGCATCGACGAGATCGTTCGTCGACGTATCGGCAAGAAGCGCATCGGCTTCGGCGTCGAGCGCGGCGCGCAGGACGACAACATCGAGAAGGGCGAGCTGCTCTCGCAGGTCACCCCCGATGACGTCCACGAGTTCGGGCTCATCCCCGAGCTGATCGGGCGTCTGCCGATCATCGTGCCGCTGATGCCGCTGACCGTCGACGCGCTCGTCTCGATCCTGACCGAGCCGAAGAACGCGCTGGTGCGTCAGTACCAGCACCTGTTCAAGCTCGAGGGCGCCGGCCTGACCTTCACGGATGAGGCCCTCCGGGCTGTCGCCCGCGACGCCCTCGGCCGCGACACCGGGGCCCGCGCCCTGCGTGCGGTCCTCGAGGAGACGATGATCCACCTGCTCTACGAGCTCCCCGAGCTCGAGAACGACGGCGCCGAGTACGTCATCGACGCCGATACCCTCAAGAGCAAGACCCCCCTCCGCGACCTCCGAGTCACGCGGAAGGAATCCGCCTGACCGCAAGGCGGCTATCCCAGGCACCATCGACCGAGCCGGGCTCTCCCCGGCTCGGTTTCTTTTTGGACCGGCCGGCCTCGCGCGCCCCGAGAATCAGCCCTGAGGAGGCTCTGAGAGGGCTTGACATTGTATCAACGTATGATACTATGTCGTCATGCTGAGCGTCCGGCTCAACAGCCCGGTTCCCATCGGTGAGCAGATCCTGTCCGGCCTGCGAGCCCTGATCGCCCAGGGGGCCCTCGCGCCCGGCGACGAGCTGCCACCGGTCCGCCAGCTCGCTGGGGACCTCGGGGTCAACCTCAACACCGTCGCCAGGGCGTACCGCGCCCTCGAGGCGGACGGGCTTGCTCGGGCCGCACGGGGACGCGGGACGCATGTGACCGCCTCGGTCGAGCGTCCACGCGGCAGCCGCGAAGAGGTCCGGGCACAGGTCGAGGCCAGCCTGCGCGGTTCACTGGCCGACGCCAAGCTCGCCGGCCTCTCCAGAGAGGACGCCGGGTCGATCGTCGCCTCGCTGGTGGCGGACCTGTGGGCGGCGCAGGTGGGGGGCGCGGAATCCAAGTCAGAAGGAGGCACGTCATGAATGCCTGGTGGTTGCTGTTCTCCGGTGGGATGATCGTCTCGCCTCTCGTGTTCGCGCTCGGCGTGCGCTGCTCGGCTGATCCCGATGCGGACGCCCCCCGCGCCCGTCGTCTCACCCTCTGGCTCATCTGCGCATCGCTGGCATCCCTCGGGCTCATGCTCGCGCTGTGGCAGACCGCCGGCGTGCGCGTCGCGATGAACACGTGGCCTCTGTTCTTCCCGCTGTTCTTCTTCCTCGCGATGCCCGCGATGCGAGCCAAGAACCCCGCATGGCGACCGGCCCACGAGGCGCAGCCGGTCGTGCGCACGGCCATGGTCGCCCCGGGCGACCGCGCTCGCACCAGCCCCGTCCCGCGCTGGGTCTGGGCACTCGGATGGATCGCGTTCGCAGGTGCGGTGATCGCCCTGGCCCTGCGCCCGGCGCTCGCGCCGATGGCACCCGAGGATGGGGAGGCATGGGGCGGGGGCGGATGGACGCAGTGGATCATCGCGGTCGTCGTGCTGATGACGACCGTCCCGTTCCTCTTGCTGCTGACCCCTCGCGGCGTGCAGGCCGCGATGCGCGAGCCGGAGCCGATGGACGCGCAGGAGACAGCCGAACTCGCTCAGGCGTACGAGGCGCTACGCCGCACGAAGGCCTGGTTCTTCGCGGGACTGTTCCTGGTCATGGGGATCGCGATCTGCGTCACGATGCCCGTACTCGCCTGGATCGACTCCGCTTGGGCCGGCGCGACCATGGGCCTCGTCGGCGGGATCGGCGGCTCGCTCATCGGTATCGCGGGCGGGGTCGGCGGCGTCGCCCTCGACCTCAAGCGCACCAAGATCAACACACTGCTCCGTCAACTCGAGCAAGATCAGCGCGAGCCGGCGTAGCGCGCACGACAGCAGGTGGGGGGGTGGGGCGGGGGGGGGGGGGGGGTCAGTTGAGTTCGGTGCTGATCCAGGTCGTCCCCTGCGGGCAGGCG
>JANQQG010000016.1 GCA_028285065.1 Phycisphaerales bacterium | reverse complement strand
CCGCTGCGCGCCGAGGCGCGCGTGACGTGCTCGCGTCTGCTCCGTCCGGTGCAACTCACCACGCAGCCGCACCCCGGCTTCCCGACGGACCTGCAAGCTCAGTTCATGGCGCTGCTCTGCCTCGCCGAGGGTAACTCGGTGATCACGGAGCGGATCTACCCCGAGCGATTCCTGCACGTTGCCGAGCTGACGCGGATGGGCGCGTCGGTGATCCGCCAGGGCCCGACGGCGATCGTGAGCGGGGTGCGTCGCCTGGTCGGCGCGCCAGTGATGGCGTCGGACCTGCGCGCGAGCGCGTCGCTCGTGCTGGCCGGGCTCGCGGCCGAGGGCGTGACCGAGGTCAACCGCGTGTACCACCTCGATCGCGGGTACGAGCAGATGGAGCGTCGCTTGCAGATGCTGGGCGCGGACATCGCGCGTGAGCGCGAGCCCGGGCACGCCGAGCCGGAGGTGGTGGTGCGGGCCGGGGCACGCCAGCGGGCGAGCGTGTAGAGAGCGGGGACGGGGGCCTACTCCTCGTCGAAGCCCTCGTCGACGAGCTTCTTGAGTTCTGCACACGCCTTCTCGGCGTCTTCGCCTTCGGCGGTGATCTCGAGTTCGGTGCCCTGGGTCGCCGCCAGCATCATCATCTGCATGATGGACTTGCCGTCGACGCTCTGGTCTTCGCGTCGGACGGAGACGGTGGAGCTGAAGCTGCTCGCGAGGTCGACGAACGACATCGCCGGTCGGGCGTGGAGCCCGAGGCGGTTGCTGATCTTGACCATGACGCTCGCGCGCTGGGACACGTGGTCTCCGTCGATGGGCCGTCGATGGCCGGGGGGGCGGGGGGGGCGGGAAGAGTGCGGGAGTGTTGGGCGGTGTTACTGCCCGTCGGCTTCGCCCAGAAGCGTCCAGACCTCCTCGGCGCTGCCGGCCTGTCTGAGGAAGCGCCGGAAGGTGTCGAGGCTGAGGTTCTTGAAGATGACCTCCATCGCCTGGAGGTGTTCCTCGGGCCGATCGGCCGGGCTGAGCAGGAGGAAGACGGAGTAGACGGGCTGCTTGTCCAGCGCGTTGAAGTCGACCCCGCGCGCGCTCAGGCCGATCGCGGCGGTCATGGTGTCGACGCCCGCGTGCTTGACGTGTGGGACGGCGACACCGCGCCCGAAACCGGTTGAGCCGCTCTCCTCTCTGTCGAGGATGCGCGTGATCAACTCATCACGGAGTCCACTCTCCGCTGCCCCGGCGCCGACGAGCGCATCGACGAGCTCGGCGACGACGTCGTCGCGTTCGGCCGAGGCAAGCTCGGGGATGATCGCCTTGTCGGCCACGATCTCGGTCAACTTCATCGCAACGTGCTCCCAACACGGACCGGCGCTTAGTGCAGCCGGAGCTTGTCCTTGAAATCCTTGATCTGACGCCCCGCCTTGTTGGCGGCGACATCGATGGCCGCGTAGAGGTCCTCGGCGTTCGCTCGTGCGACGAAGTCGTCGTGCTTGACGACGTCGACGACGATCTCGGCGCTGAAGCCTGCGTTCTTGGGCGCCTGCTCGAGCACGACGGTGATCTGCTGCGTCCCGTCGAAGAACTTGAGCAGCTTCTCCGACTTGCTCAGTGCGTATTCACGGATCGCGTCGGTGACCTCGAGGTGCTTCCCAACGACGTCGATGCGCATGCGGTCCTCCCGTTCGCCGGGCCGATGACGGGCCCGGTCAAGAGGTTAGCCCTCGCCATCCCCGGTTGGCGACCCCTTCCCCCCCGCCTGGCCCTCGCCGGCGTCGGGGGCCTGCTCGGTCCCCTCGCCGTCCTTCTCCGCCCGGGCCATGGCGGCCGCGGCCTTCTTCTGGAACTCGCTCATCGGCTCGTTGGCCTGCTCCTCGGGGATCAGGACGCCGCCGGTGATGAAGAACCGGATCGCCTCGTCCACGCTGATGGGCAGTTCGACGACGTCGCGTTTGGCGACGTTGATCGTGAAGCCCGTGAACGGGGTCGGCGTCGAGGGCACGAAGATCGAGACAACCTCGCCCTCGGCCAGGTGGCGCACCATCTTCATGGAGCTGGAGGTGACCAGGCCGACCGTCCAGATGCCCTCGCGCGGGTACTGCACGAGCACGACCTGGCGGAACGCCATGGGCTTGTCGCCCAGGATCAGATCGACCACCTGCTTGACGTGCGGGTAGACCTGCTTGAAGCCCGGGATGGACGTCAGCAGACGCTCGAGACGCGCGAAGATGCGCCTCCCGATGAAGCCCGACAGCAGCATCCCCGCGAAGTAGATCAGCGTGATCGCCACCAGCAGGCCGATCACGCGGAGGTACCAGTGCTCCTCCCACTGGCGTCGGAACTGCTCGGCGCGGAGATCCTCGCGCATCTGCAGCTTGACCGCCGCGATCGCGTCATCGCCCTCGGGCGGCTCGATGTCGCCCTGCTCGATCTGCTCGGCGTACCTCGCCTCGACGCGCGCATCCGGCACCCGGAACCAGTCCGGCATGTGCTCCTCATCGAGCACGCGCGGCATGACCTGGATCACGCCAGCGCGGATCCCTCGGTTGATCGGCTCGGCGACCTGGGCATCGACGAAGAGGTAGGCCTGGACGAGCAGCCACAGGGTCAGGACGGTCGGGAGCAGGATCGCGAGCCCCCGGAAGAAGAACTCCCGGAAGTCGCTGAGGAAGGTCCTGCGCTCGGCGTTCTTCGCACGCCTGCTCATGCCGCGCTCCGATCAGGCTGCCGACGGCGCGCTCGGGCGCGCGTGGCGCGGGCGTTGGTCGGGATCAGGCGCGCGGTCCGGCGGCCCGAACGTCGTCTGCGATCTGGTACTGCGTGTCGTTCTGGCGGAACGCCTCGGCGAGCTTCTTCGCCGCGGCGACGTACGCAGCGCCGTCCGCCCACGTGTCGCGGGGCATGAGGACCTCGCTGGGCACGCCGGGGACGCCCTTGGGCACATGCAGCCCGAAGACCGGGTCGTCGTGGTACTCGGCGTTGGCCAGCGACCCGTCGAGGATCGCGGTGACCATCGCGCGGGTGTACTTGAGGCTGAACCGCTGACCGACCCCGTGACCGCCGCCGCTCCAGCCGGTGTTGAGCAGCCAGACCTGGGCGCCGTGCTCACGCTGGCGGTCTGCGAGTTGTGCGGCGTACTCCATCGGGCGACGCGGAAGGAACGGGCCGCCGAAGCAGGGGCTGAAGTTCGGCTGCGGCTCGGTGACACCGGCCTCGGTGCCGGCGAGCTTGGAGGTGTACCCGTTGATGAAGTAGTACTGGGCCTGCTCGGGGGTGAGGCGCGAGACGGGCGGGAGGACGCCGTAGGCGTCTGCGGTGAGGAAGATGACGTTCTTGGGGTGCCCGCCGACGGAGGGGATCATGGCGCCCGGGATGTAGTCGACTGGGTAGGTGACGCGTGTGTTCTCGGTGATGGAGCCGTCGTCGAAGTCCGGGGTGTGGTTGATGTCGTCCATGACGACGTTCTCGAGGACGGATCCGAATCGGATGGCGTCCCAGATCTGGGGCTCGCCCTCCTTTGAGAGCTTGATGCACTTGGCGTAGCAGCCGCCCTCGAAGTTGAAGATGCCGTTCGGGCCCCAGCCGTGCTCGTCGTCACCGATGAGAGCGCGCTCGGGATCGGCGCTGAGGGTGGTCTTGCCGGTGCCGGAGAGACCGAAGAAGAGCGCGACGTTCTTCGGGTCGTTCTTGGCGACGTTGGCCGAGCAGTGCATGGGGAAGACGCCCTCTTCGGGCTGGTCGAAGTTCATCGCGTAGAAGAGGCTCTTCTTCATCTCGCCGGCGTACTCGGTGCCGAGGATGACGACGAGCTTGCGCGTCAGCGACTGCGCGATCATGATCGGGCTGTCGACGCCGAGCTGCGCCTGCTCTTCGGCGGTCAGGCGGTGCTTGCCCGCGTTGATGACGGTCCAGTCGTGGTTCCAGTCGGTGACGCCGCCGGCGGCCTTGGAGCCGCGCGGGATGAAGAGGGTGCGTGCAAAGAGCGAGTGCCAGGCCTGCTCGGTGATGACCTTGACGCCGAGGCGGTGGTCGGGATCAGCGCCGACGTAGCCCTCGAATCCGAAGAGCGTCTCCTGCGAGCGCAGGTGCTCGGTGGCGATCGCGAGCGCGATGTCGAACTTCTCCGGCGTGATCGGCTTGTTGACGTTGCCCCAGCGGATCTTGTCGTGGATCTCGGGTGTGTCCTCGAGCACCTTGTCCTTGGGGCTGCGACCGGTGCGATCGCCGGTCATGCAGACCAGCGCGCCGTTGGAGGCCAGGCGCCCCTCGCCGCGACGGATCGCTTCTTCGACCAGGGCCGCCGGGCCCAGGTTCGTCACGATGGTTGCGGGGGACAGGTCAAGGCCGGTGGCGGTTGCGGATGGCATCGTGTGCGGCTTCCTCGGGTCGCTTCGGGCCGGTCACATGGGCCGGACGGACATGGGGACAGGAGGTGGGGGGTTCGACCCCTCCGAGCCTACTGGGAAAGCCCACACGATAGTCCTTGGCGTCCGAAGAGTCGTCTCAAAGCCCTTGGAAGAGGGCGGTCGGCCATTGACCGGGGCTCGTGGGCGTTCGTATCGTTGCCGTCGCCCGGTCGCGACCCATCCGTGGGACGTGAGCCGGATCCGATGGTGGCCGTAGCTCAGTCGGTAGAGCACCTGGTTGTGGTCCAGGATGTCGCGGGTTCGAGTCCCGTCGGTCACCCTTCGCCCCTCACCCCTCCCAGCCTTCGCGGCGTGGCAGGCGGACCCCTCACATCTCACATCTCACGCCTCAGCACAGCCCCGTGGAAGTCCCGGCCTTCCTCGCGGTACTTGCGCTCGAAGTTCGACCCGACCATCTCCCCTGATTCGGCGGATTCGACGGTCTCGAAGGCGCCCCGGATGAATCGGATCCCCTCGACGCCCCCGGGGTCGCACCAGCGGGCGAAGTGGTCCTCCATCCAGTCCCAGTAAGCGGGGTGGTCGGTGACGACGCGGAGCTCGCCTCCGGGGACGAGCACGCGGTGGCACTCCTTGAGGAACTCGTCGCGGACGGTCCGTTTCTTGTGGTGGCGGGTCTTGGGCCACGGGTCGGGGAAGTAGAGGTGGACGACCCGGGCGATCGCCGATGGCATGCGCCAGCGGAAGAGCTCGACGCCGTCACCGCGCCACATGCGCACGTTCTCGAGTCCGGCCCGTCGGACGCGATCGGCGGCGTAGGTGAAGAACTCGCCGGCCCATTCGAGGCCGAGGAAGTTGGTGTCGGGCTGAAGGGCGCCCTGCTGGACGAGGAAGGTGCCCTTGCCGGAGCCGAACTCGATCTCGAGCGGGAGCGCAGGGTCCGGGAACCACGTGCGCGGGTCGACGCGCCCGGCCTCCGGATCGGTGCGGATTGCGTCCGGCAGGGGGGGCAGTTCGGCGGGTGTCACCGCGATGTGCCCAGGGTCGAGTTCACGTCCGTGTCCGAGTCCAAACGACATGCGTGGACTGTATTCCGTGTCCGGTTTGGGGGTCGAAACGGCGTGTCAGCGATCCGGCGAAGGTCCCGGTCCGTATATACGGGTAGGCACATTTGACGCCCGGGAATCTGTCTCGGGGCGCGTCGGTGGCGAGCCGATATTGACCGGTGCCGCCGTGTGCGCATCGGGCGAACGCGACAAGCGTGCGTTCGATCCCGCGCCTTGGACTGCGCGGGAGGGCGGCGTTGGGGTGAGACGTGGGGAGTGGGCGGGCCGGCGGTGCGGCCTTGAGGGTCGCCGCGAGGCCATTGTGACACGGATTCGTTGACACCGGCGCGCGCCGGGGCCGCAGTGCCCGCGTGTGCGTGCTGCATGGACTTGCACGGAGCGCACGACGATGAACGACAGCGACCGGCTCGGACAGGGCGCCAGCGCGGACCTCGCCTCGATCGTCGAGCGACGACTCGACCGCTCGGCCTTCAAGGAGCACCACTGGGAGGGTTCCTTCTGGGATTACCTCGACACATGTGTCGAGAACCCGGGCGTTGCGCGCAACGCGTACCAGCGTCTGTTCGACGCGATCCTCAGCCACGGGTCCGAGCGCTACAAGCTGTTCAAGAAGGACTGCATCCGCTACCACTTCTTCTCCGATCCGATCGACGATGGCGCCGACGCCATCTTCGGCCTCGACTTCGCGCTGATGCAGCTCGTTGACGTCGTGCGTGCCGCGGCCGAGGGGTACGGGACCGACAAGCGCATCCTGCTGTTGCACGGGCCGGTCGGCTCGAGCAAGTCGACGATCGCGCGTTTGCTCAAGAAGGGCATGGAGCACTACTCGCGCACGCCTGAGGGCGCGCTGTACTCGTTTAGCTGGATGCTCGACGACAACTGCGAAGTCACGCCGATGGACGGCTCGCCTCACGAGGCCCAGCGCACCCACGCCTTCCACTCGCCGATGCACGAGGATCCGCTCGTGCTCATCCCGCGCGAGGCCCGCGACGACGTGGTCGATCGCCTCAACGCGAACTTCAAGCCCGAGTCGTACAACGGTCGCCTGAGGATCTACGGGGAGCCCGATCCGTTCAGCCGCAAGGTCCTCGAGGACCTGATGCGTTTCTACGACGGCGATTGGTCCAAGGCGATGGGGCACGTGCGCGTGCGCCGGATCGTGCTCAGCGAGAAGGACCGCGTCGGCATCGGCACCTTCCAGCCCAAGGACGAGAAGAACCAGGACTCGACGGAGCTGACCGGCGACATCAACTACCGCAAGATCGCCCAGTTCGGCTCCGACTCCGACCCGCGCGCGTTCAACTTCGACGGCGAGCTCAACATCGCCAACCGCGGGGTCTGCGAGTTCATCGAGGTGCTCAAGCTCGACGTGGCGTTCTTGTACGACCTGCTCGGCGCGAGCCAGGAGCACCTGATCAAGCCGAAGAAGTTCGCGCAGACGCACATCGATGAGGTGATCATCGGGCACACGAACGAGCCCGAGTACAAGCGCCTGCAGTCCAACGAGATGATGGAGGCGTTCCGCGACCGCACGATCAAGATCGACATCCCCTACAACATCCGCCTCTCCGACGAGGTCAAGATCTACCAGAAGGACTTCGGCCCGTCGCGCGTCCGCGGGGTGCACATCGCGCCGCACACGCTGGAGGTTGCGGCGATGTGGGCCGTGCTGACGCGCCTGGACGAGCCGAAGAAGGCCGGCCTGACGCTGATGCAGAAGATGAAGCTGTACGACGGCAAGGCGATCAGCGGCTTCACGGAGGATTCGGTCAAGGAGCTCAAGGAAGAGGCCCCGCGCGAGGGCATGGACGGGATCAGCCCGCGCTTCGTGCAGGACAAGGTCTCCAATGCGCTCGTGTCGGGTCAGGCGATCGAGGAGAAGTCGATCAACCCGTTCATGGTGCTCAACGCGCTCGAGCGTGGGCTCGACCACCACAGCCTGCTCAACGACGAGGAGACGAAGAAGAAGTACCGCGAGCTTTTGTCGGTCGTGAAGGAGGAGTACGAGGACATCATCAAGGGTGAGGTGCAGCGGGCGATCAGCGCCGACGAGGAGGCGATCAAGCGCCTCTGCGCCAACTACATCGAGAACGTCCGCGCGTACACCCAGAAGGAAAAGGTCGTCAACCGTTACACCGGCAAGGACGAGGAGCCGGACGAGCGTCTGATGCGCTCGATAGAGGAGAAGATCGACATCCCTGAGGCCCGCAAGGACGACTTCCGCCAGGAGGTCATGAACTACATCGGGGCGCTCGCGCTCGACGACAAGAAGTTCGAGTACAACACCAACGCGCGCCTGTACAAGGCCCTCGAGCTCAAGCTCTTCGAGGACCAACGGGACACGATCAAGCTCAAGAACCTGGTCTCGAGCGTCGTCGACGACGAGACGCAGGCGAAGATCGATGTCGTCAAGCAGCGCCTGATCAAGAACTTCGGCTACAACGAGACCAGCGCCACCGACGTGCTCAACTACGTCGCCAGCATCTTTGCACGAGGCGATTCCAAGAGCGCCTAGCGGCACCAGACCTCATCGAGCATGAACGAGAAGGGGCGGCCCAGGAGGGGCCGCCCTCTTTCGTTTCATGGCGGCGTTTGCATGGCACGGAGCCGGATCGCCCGGTATCGTGCCCGCCACGGAGTGTTGCCGCGATGCCTCGTCCCGACGACGGAGCCAACCTCACCGACCCGCCGCTCGTCGACGGCTGGTTCCCCACGCGTCTGCGCGTTCGGTACTGCGAGTGCGACCCGATGGGCGTGGCGCATCATGCGTCGTGCGTGCCGTGGTTCGAGATTGCGCGCACGGACCTGCTCCGCGCTCACGGCATGACCTACGCCGAACTCGAGCGTGACGGCGTCTTCCTGGTCGTCACGCGCATGGACGTGCGCTACCGGCGCCCGATCCGGTACGACGATCTGCTGGACGTCCGCGTGCGTGTTGGCGGTGGATCGCGGATCAAGATCCGTCACGAGTACGAGATCGTCATTGTCGAGCCAGGCGACGGGCGCAAGGGGCGGATCGGGGACGTGGCCGTGGGTGGGTTCACGGAGATCGCGTGCGTCGGGCCGGGCGAAGAGGGGCCGAGCATTCGTGTGCTGCCTGATTGGCTCGTGCCGGACAAGAAGGCATGAGCGAGGAGCGTCCGGAGCGCGGCAAGCCGCACTGCTGGAACTGCGGGTACCTGATCGAGGCAGAGAGCCGTGTGCTGCTGACGCGCGAGGTGTGCCCGGAGTGTGGTGAGGTCGTGGACCCGGACGATCCGAGTTGGGCGCCTATCACGCGTCAACGCGCGGGGATCCCGGGCTATCTCGTTCTGTGCGCGCTCCCACCGTTTCTGGCGACGGTTGCAGCGCCCTTCTGCATCGGGCCTGCGGTGCTCGTGATCGCGATAGCGTTCGCGTGCATCTACCCGTGGGTGCACGTGCATCACGATTTCGGGCGTGCCTTTCCGCGGATGAACCGTCAGTTGAAGCTCGTCGCGCTCGGCGCCGCGGGGATGGGCTCTGGCGTGGGTGGGATCGCGCTCGGGGGCGTTCTGCTCTGGCTGCTCACTCTGGTTGCGTAGGCTCGCGCGAGAGCTCGTTCATCGCATCGCCGATCGTGCCAACAGGGATGGGCGTGATGTCCTCGACGCGCTCGACGTCGACGCCGCGTGGGATCAGGAGCCGCTTGATGCCGAGTCGCGCGCCGTCGCGGAGTCTCTGCGCGAGATGCGGCACCGGGCGG
>JANQQG010000013.1 GCA_028285065.1 Phycisphaerales bacterium | reverse complement strand
TGGTCCACGACGTGCCCGTGGATGCTCGGGCTGTCTGCGGCCGCGACGGGATCAAGGAAAAGAGCATTGATGGTGAAGTCCCTGCGCTCCGCGTCCGCTCGCTCGTCGGCGAAGTGGACCTGAGCGGGGCGTCGCCGGTCCGGATAGTGCCCGTCGCGCCGGAATGTGGCAACCTCGATCGTCAGCCCGCCCTCGTGGACGAGCATCACGCCGAAGCTCGCGCCGACCTCGGCCGTCCGTGAGAACAGCTCACGGATCCGGTCCGGGCGTGCATCGGTCGCGACGTCGTAGTCCGTGGGACGCAACCCGAGCAGCTCGTCGCGCACGCACCCGCCCGCGAAGTACGCGGTGTGCCCCCCCGCCTGCAGGCGCTGCGCAATGCGTTCGGCCGCCCCGCGCGCAAGGACTGGATCGTCGGCGACTCCCATCGGTCGAGTCTAGTCGCTCGGCGTCGAGGCCATGCGCTGGCCGATGCTCTGCGCCGTCTGCGCGAACACCCCGGCCGCGCGCGAGCCCGGCCCGGCGGCAAGCCACTCCCGACCGTCCTCGACCAGACGCCGGCGCGCCCCCTCCATCTCAGCCGGATCGAGCTCTCCACGCTCGAGGTCCCGGCGCGTGACGAAGGCAAAGTGCAGGTCCCTGAGAAACTCCAACTCGCGCCCCTTCGCCACCGGGATCACGGAATCCAAGTCCTTGATCCCAACGTCGTAGTCCCCATCCTCGTAGGCACCCAGAACAGTGTCCAGGCTCAGCCCCAGGATGCGCAGCCGCGCTCGCTGAAGATCCTGCTCGAGCACGTAGATCTGGCCTCGCAGGCCCTCCTCTACCAACTCGTGGCCCGCCCCCATCGCGCTCTGCCTCGCGAGCAACCCCGTCAGCAGCAGCGTCGCAACGATGCCCACGCCGATCAACGCCGCCGCAACACGGTTGCGACGCAGCGCCAGGCGCGAAGCCCAAAGCGCCGTCGGATCAGTCCAGTGGATCGGCTCCGAGCGCAGCCACGCGTCCAAGTCGCGCGCAAGAGCGTCCGCCGATGCATGACGCTCGCTCGGGTCGTGGTTGAGCGCGCGGCAGCAGATCGCGGCGAGATCCCGGTCGAACGCCGCCTCGAGCCGATCGAAACGGTCCCGATCGTCATGGCCACGTTCGAGGCTCTCCGTGATCGCCTCGCGGGTGCTCCCGTTGGGCAGCTCGCCGGTCAGCACGTAATAGAGGATCCCGCCGAGACCGAAGATGTCCGTCGGCACGCTGAACGCGCCGTCGTCGCACCGGAACTGCTCCGGCGACGTAAACGCCAGGCTCCCGACCGGCTCCTCCACACCCTCGCGCGCCGACGCGTCCAGCGCCACCGACACCCCGAAGTCCGCGATCTTCGGCGTCCCGTCGCCGGACAGCAGCACGTTCCCCGGCTTCAGGTCGCAGTGCACGACACGCGCGCTGTGGGCGGCCTGCACCCCGCGCGCAACCTGCGCGACCAGCGCCGCCGCTTCGCGCGCGGGCAGGCGCCCCCCGCCCTTGCGCACGAGCCCGTCCAAGTCCCCGCCCTCGACCAGCTCGTACACGATGAAGACTCGGTCGTCCGCCAGCCGGTCCGCGTCGATCACGCGCACGACGTTGCGATGATCGATCCGGCGCGCACGAGCCGCCTCCTCCACGAGGTCCGAACCGACCTCGGCCTCACGGTCGAGCACCTTGATCGCCACCGACGCCGGATGCCCCGGCTCGGACAGACGCCGATCCACCGCCGCGTACACCACACCCTGCGCCCCACGCCCGATCACGCGCTCAAGCTCGAACCGACGCTCACCACTGGCAAGCACGGGACCGACCGAAGCCGGCAACTCGAGCGGCGGACGACGGTCAAAGTCCGTCCGCAGCCCCTCCGTCGAACAGATCGCGTCGCCAAGTGCCGCGGCATCAGCGATCGCGTCGCGGAACTGCGGGTAGGCATCCGACAGCGCCTCCACCGCCTCGCCACCCGGGCGCGCCTCACCATCGAGCGCACGAAGGGCGAACTCGATCGCGGCATCAAGACTCACCGGCAGATCCGAGAGGTTCGGCACCGCCGCGAGGTACCGACCGAGCTCGACCTTGAGCCCGCGCTCGATGCGCAAGCGGGCGTCCGCCTCGATCAGGTCGGCCGTCTCGTCGTCCTCGGCCTCAGGAGCCCGGACGATCACCTCCGCGAACGTGGCGTCCCGACCCTTCGCGTGCGCCCGCCGAACCAACGCGTCCGCATCGACCCCACCGCTCATCGCTGCTCCCCGCCGAGCTCCTTGCGCAGGCGATCGCGGATCCTGAACCATCGCTGACGTGCCGCATTCGGCGTCAGACCAACGAACTCACCGATCACCGCGTGCTCGTTGCCCGCCAGCCAGAGCGAGAGGATCTGTCGATCCGTCTCGTCGTCGAGCACCTGCAGGATCCGCTCGATCTCGACCTCGATCGTGTCCTCGGGCGCCTCGTTCAAGCGCGCACGCAGCTGCGCCGCCAGCGGGGAATCCTCGCCCTCCACACGCTCGAGACGCTTGAACACCCGCACCTTGTCGATCACCGCCGCGTCCGTGATCCGGAAGACCAGCGACCACAACTGCGGCGCCGTCCGCGCCTCCAAACGACCCGCGTGAACGTAAGAGTCCAGACGCCGGCTCACCGTCGAGAGGATCTCGAGCGAGTCGAAGACCCGCCGCATCGCCCGGCTGAGCTTCCCCCGCACCCGGCGCTGGATCCGGGGCCCATAGGCAGACATGAAAGCCGCCGCCGCGTCCCGGTCGCCCCCACGCATCCGGCGCAGCAACTGCTCAACGCTCGCCGCACCGCCAGGTTCGGGTGATGGAAGGGTCACGTGCCTCTGACCTCGGAAGATCGTGTGAATCCGCACGGAATCTCGCAAGTCCCGTAACGCGGGCCCCCCAGTTTCGACCCCCTAGGAGGGCGATCGTCGCCCCTGTTCCAGGTGGTTTCAAAGAAGGAGGTAGTAACCATGTTCGTTCGCTCCCAGCGTAGCACGTCCCGTCTCGGGGTCACCCTCACATTCATTACCGCGGCCACGATCTTCGGACTTCCCGCACAGCAGGTGACCGCATCGGCCCACTCCTCATGTGCCAGCATGTCGACCGGCGACGGTTTCGTAGACACGATCAAGGATCTACGTTCGGTGCTCGACGACTGCGTCGCCGAGGCCATGAACTCCAGCCCCAACGACCTCTCCGCCAACCTCATCGAAGCCTACGACAAGTGTGGCCTCAAGGACCCCCTGTCAGGTCCTGAGATCGATCTCGCCGTGCTCGACATCGACGACCTGCTCGACATCCTGGCGCAGGACCCACCCGGCGACCTCGATCCGCTGCTCGCGATCGAACTCGAGCTGACCCTGCTCGAGATGAGGCTCGAACTCCGCCCACAGCAGTAGCGCGCTCACTCGGGGTCGGCTTCGCCCTCGAGGATGCCGAGCTGCCGGTACTTCTGTCGGTACTTGTCACGCAGCGAGGTGTGCTTCGAGGTCAGATCGATCTCACGACCCTGGATGAACGCCCGCTCGACGTTCGTCGTGATCTCGAGCGGGTCACCGTCCGTCACGATCAGGGTCGCAAACTTGCGAGGCTCGATCGAGCCGAGCAGATGGCCGACGCCAAGGGCCTCGGCGGCCGAGAGCGTGATGCTGCGCAGCGCCGCCTCCTCCGAGAGCCCGTGCGCGATCGCTGTACCCGCGTTGTAGGGGAGGTTCCGCTCGTGGGCGGTTTCCTCACCTGATGCGAGGCACCACGTCACACCGAGCGCCTCGAGCCGCGCAGGGAGCGTGAACGGCTCGTCGTACCCCGAGTCACGACGCTTCGGGAGCTTGTGTGTTCCAAGAACAATGACCGGCACCTCACGCTCGATCAGAAGATCCGCACACAACGGCGCGTCACGTCCACCAAAGATCGTCAGCTTCAGATCGTGGCGCTGACAAAACCCCACGGCCGAGACGATCTGGTCGTAGTCCTGAGCCATGATGTAAACGCGGTTGCGATCATCCGGTCCTTCAGGATCCGAACGCTCGAGCACACCACGCATCGACTCGAAACGCACGTCCGTCGGCACCGGGCGCCCGGCATCCTTCGCCGCGATGTACGCCTTGGCCTTGTCGAAGAAGTCATCGATGCGCTCGAGACGCTCATCGATCCGCTTCTGCTGCTCCGACGCCGACTGATTCATCCACCAAGCCGTGACAGGACGGACGACCGGCCAGTGGATCACCAGGCCGATGTCGTCATCGATCGTCATGTCCTCGCTGGTCCACCCGTCGAGATGACAGACCGAAGCACGCCCGGGAATCGTCCGCCCACCCCCGTCGTAGAACCCGGCCTGCCCCGGGAAGACGCCCGCCGTCAGGATCCCGTTGGCACGCGTCACCGGGAGCAGCGTCGAATCTGGGTTGACCGCGATCCATGCCCTGACCTCCGGCACGAACCCTTCGTGCCCGACCTCCGCGTAGTCGCGCGTCGCCTTGATCGACGCGATCTCCGTCAGGCCGAGCGACGTGTACGCGCTGACAAGACCCGGGTACACCCACTTGCCCTCGAGGTCGATCACGCGCGTGCCCGCCGGCACGATCGGCATGCCCTTGCCGATCCGCGTGATCCGACCGTTCTCGAACATCACGAACCCGTTCTCGATCACGTCCGATTCCTCGCGCCCCTCGCGCCGCTTGATCGGCACCGTGCGCAGGCCAGTCGGCGCGTTCAGGTCCGGCGGCACGACGCAGTGCACCCGCGCGTTGACCAACGCGATCGGCACCTCCTGAGGCGGCGCCTTCACGCCAAGATCCTGCGCACGGGCCACGCCCGTCAGCACCAGGCACACGCAGAGAACGGGAAACAACAGGCGGAAGGCGGCGGGCAGCATCGTCAGACTCCGGGGCTCGGGCTCGTGCGCGAGGCTCAGCTTCAGTCGTGTGTTCGTCGGCATCAGTACAGCACCGCCCCGCACTCGCCGCAGCGGTGCGACTCAGGGTCGAGACCCCAGCGGACCATCTCCAAGTAGTGCTCTCGTCTCCGGACGGCCTCGTACGCACGCGCATCCGCGATGATCCCGCGACGACGCGGCGGCGAGGGCTGAGGCGAATCGATCCCCGCCGGGTCCTCGGCGACGCCGTCCGGATCCCCGGGTGTCTCGCTCACCTTCCTGGGGCGGCTCGACGCCGGGTCAGCCAGCAGCTTCTGGATCAGCCGCCGGCGCTCACTGGCCGCGAGTTCGCGCAGCTCCGCGTCGGTCTCGAGGCTGAACATCTCGCGCCCATCGATGAACGTGCGCACGCAGCGCGACCGGGTCGAGAGCGGGTCGGCGGACCAGACCGCGATGTCCGCGTCCTTGCCTTCCTCGATCGAACCGACCCGCGACTCGATCGCGAGCTGCTTCGCAGGGTTGAGCGTCACGAACTTCAGCGCCTCGTGCGGGTGCAGACCGCCGTACTTGACGGCCTTGGCTGCCTCCGTGTTCATGCGCCGCGCCAGCTCATCCGAATCCGAGTTGAAGCTCACCACAACACCCACGTCGTGCATGATCGCGCCGTTGTACGGGATCGCGTCGATCACCTCGAACTTGTACGCCCACCAGTCGCTGAACGAGCTCCCGCCGATCGCGGCCTCCCGGATCGCCTCCGCAACCTTGTACCCCTCCAGCACGTGCTGGAACGTCCCGATCGTGAACCCGTAGTCCTGCGCGACGCGGCACAGCATGAGGATCTCGTCCTGGCGGTACGAGTGGCAGTGGATCAACCGCTCACCCGCCAGGATCTCCGCCAGCGCCTCGAGCTCCAGGTCGCGGCGCGGGCGGTTCTGCTCCAGGCGCCGCGGGTTGTTCTCCCAGCTGTCCCACCCCGCGGCATACTCACGGGCCGCGATGAACCGCTCACGGATGATCGACTCGACACCCATGCGCGTCTGCGGGTAGCGCGAGGTGTTGGACGAGTTGGATCGCTTGACGTTCTCACCGAGCGCGAACTTGATGCCCGGGCGGGCACCCTCGAAGTGCATCGCGCTGGGATCGGCGACGCCCCAGCGGATCTTGACGGTCTGCGACTGCCCGCCGATCGGGTTGGCCGAACCGTGTAGCTGGTTGACGCACGTGAGCCCGCCCGCGAGTTGGCGATACCAGTCCGGATCATCCGGGTCGGTCACGTCGCCAATGCGGACCTCGCTGGTCACGGTCTGCCCGCCCTCGTTGACGCCCCCAGCGATGCCGGTGTGCGAATGGCAGTCGATCAGCCCCGGGGTGACGTGCATGCCGGTGCAGTCGATCTGCGTGTACGTCGCGATCCACACGTCCCGGGCGGGCCCCGCGTAGACGATCTTGCCGTCCTTGATTGCAACGTCTGCGTTCTCGATGATCCCGTCGTCACCCTGCTTGTCGTCGGCGCAGGTCCACAACGTGCAGTTCTTCAGGACCACGTCGCGCGCCGGCGGAAGCTCGCTGAGCGCAAACGCGCCGAACGGGTAACCGGGGAGCGCCGCCGGGATCGGCTCGTCGCCGGGCTTGCGTGCCGCGATCGCCCACCAGAACGAATCGCCCACCTTCGTCGTCCCCTCGAGGCGTCCGTCTTGCTCGGTGAATGCGAACAGCGCCGTCTCCTCGAGAGGCACGCTGAACTCCAGCCTGGGCGTGCCGTCATCATCCGTGGAGAAGACGACGTCCTCCGCAAACCGCGCCCCGTCCTCGCGCGGGTTGTGCAGCGTCACGACGCCCTCGCCATCGACCTGCAGCACGGTGTTGTCCGTAACCGGATCGCTCACGTCCAGCGAGACCATCACCCAGCGTCCGACGAACGGCTTGAAGTCACCCGGGTCGTCCTCGACCTCCTCGTCGTCCTCAGCGCCAGCGTCTGGGTCTTCCGCGTCATCCGGCTCGGGCTTGGGCGTCTCCGGCTGGTGCCGCGCGACGAAGCTGAAGCGCTCGCCACCCGCGCGTTGGGCCGCCCCGCGGATCTCCGCACCGTCGGGTCCCGCGATGAGCAGCGCACTTGCCGAGACTGTCCCGGGCTCGCCGAACGCGTCGTGCGTGAAGACGAAGCTGATCCGCCCGTCGCCGGTGATCCGCACGTTCCGGGCCTTGACCTTCTCATCGCCCTCCGTGATCGTCACCGACCCCTTGTCGTCGATGATGAACAGCCGCTCAGCAGGCTCGCCGCCCTCGGCGACCGGCGGGGCGGGGCTGAGCTCCACGGCCCAACGCCCCTCGAACTCCGCGCGCACCGGATCGCTCGAGATCTCGTAGCGCTCGCCCTCGACCCACACATCGCGGATCTTCCCCCACTCCCCGTCGACCCTCTCGAACAACGCCCCCTCGCTCACAACCAGATTCGCCAGGTACCCGTTGCGCACCTGACCCATCTGCGTGTGCACCGTCAGCAACTCGGACGGACGCAGCGTCAGCATCGCCAGCGCGTCCTCGGGGTCGAGCCCACCGTCCGTGATTGCGCTGCGCAGGTTCTTGAGGAAGTCCGAGCGGTTCTTCAGCCGGGACGAGGTCAGCGAGACGATGCAACCCGCTTCCCGCAACCGACGCAAGTTCGTCGGCGCCTGCTCCCACGTCATCAGATCGCGCAGCGACGCGGCATCCGCAGCGC
>JANQQG010000260.1 GCA_028285065.1 Phycisphaerales bacterium | reverse complement strand
CGGCCGTCGCGACGGCGCCCTCCGCGGCCGTGAACCACTCGCGGATACTCGCCTCGAGGCCGGGCGAGATGCTGGCCATGTGGTTCTTGACCTTGTCCGCGGGGATTCCCTCGGCGCGGCACTTCTCAATGACCGCCTTGGACTTAACGCCGAGTTCCTTCGCGATTTCGAAGATTCGCTTCGCCAAACTGCGCTCCCGCTAGGGCCTTGCTCGAACGGACTGGCTGCCGATCAGCCGTTGGTCCGCTCCTCCGATCCACTCGAACCATCCGAACCGCCGCCGAGGATGTCCGCGGCGCGGCTCTCGTCTTCCTGTGTGATCTCCGGGGCCGCGCCACCCTCGGACGCGCCAGCGTCCGCCGGCGTCGGCGCACTCGCAACGCCCAGGATCGCCGCCGCGGCGACGTCCGGGTCCACGTCCCCGTCGAGCCCCTCGCCGGCGAGCAGACGCTGCGCCGCAGCCTCCTCCTCCTGACGACGACGCTCGGCTTCTTCCTTCTCGCGCTGCTGCTCCTCGGCCACGACCTTCGCCTTCACGGCGGCGGCCTCGACCATCGCGGCGCCCGTCTCTTCGGACACCTCGAGCTCGGTCACCAGCACCTCCTGGCCGACCTCCTCGATGTCGAAGACCGAGATCATGCCGAGCGCCGCCAGGCGATCGACCATCTCCTCGCTGACACCCTCGATCGAGTCGAACGTCCCAGAGAGCGTCTCCAGGCTCTTGTTGAACTCTTCGGGCGTCAGGATGTCGATGTCCCAACCCGTCAGGCGGGCGGCGAGGCGCACGTTCTGGCCCCGCTTGCCGATCGCGAGCGAGAGCTGATCGTCGCGGACGACGACCGTCGCGCGACCAAGCTCGAAGCACAGCGAGATCTCCTGGACCTCCGCAGGCTTGAGCGCGTTCTGGATCAGGATCTGGCTGGACTCGTTCCAGCGCACGATGTCGATCTTCTCGCCGTTGAGCTCATCGACGATGTTCTTGATGCGGCTCCCGCGCACGCCGACGCACGCGCCGACGGCATCGACCTTCGAGTCGATCGAGCTGACCGCGATCTTCGTGCGGTACCCCGCCTCGCGAGCCATCGCCTTGACCTCGATGATCCGCTCGGCGACCTCGGGGACCTCGATCTCGAACAGACGCTTGATGAAGTCGGGGTGACCGCGGCTCAGGACGATCTTCACCTGGTTGCCAACGTCACGCACGTCCAGGATGAAGCAGCGCACACGATCGCCGGGTGCAAACTGCTCGCCCGGGATCTGCTCCGAACGCGGCATGAACGCCTCGGCCCGGTCGATGGTGATCACCAGCGAACCGCCCTCGTAACGCTGAACCGCACCGGTGACGATCTCGCCGACCCGCTTGGAGAACTCGTCGAAGACGCTCAGACGCTCGTCCTCGCGGAAGCGCTGGATCATGACCTGCTTGAAAGTCTGCGCGGCGATCCGCCCCAGCTCGGCAGGGGACATGTCCAGGATCTCGCCGTGCCGGTAGACGGTCATCTGCCCGGAGATCGGATCGATCTGGCAGGTGAACTCCTCGGTGTCGAGCGTGTTGAAGTGCTTGCGCGCGGCCGAGACCATCGCGTGCTCGAGGTCGCTGATCAACGTGGCGCGATCGATCTTGCGATCACGTGCGATCGCGTCGAGGTGGCGCATCATCTCTTGCGTGTTGAGGCTGCTCACGCTTGTCTGCTCCGGCTGCGCCGGGTTTCAAACCGGCGGTTTCAAAAAGCGACAAACCACGAACGTCTCAGACGCACGTGGTTCCGATGGGCGACCAACGGCCGCGGAACGCGCGATGGAGACCGAAGTCAGGCCATCACACCCTCCGAGGCGAGGCGGGCGATCCGCCCCCCGCGGGTGCGGGGGGTGCGTCGGCGAGCGCGGAAGGTCTCCGCGAACGCGTCGGCGCCGGTTCGGAACTCAGCCTGCATGCTCGTGGACCGTCGTCATCATCAGAACCCCATGGCTTCTCTGAAACGAGTGTCTGTCTGTCAGGTTGTCAGCCCTGATGGTAGGGATCCCGTCGGGGGCGAATCAACAACGTCACAGCAGCCCTGGCAACCCCCTCGCGCGGGGGTGGCGCACCACGAAGAACCGGTCTGACGCAGGGGCCAGGGCCGGAGGGCGTTGAGGGAGGGAGGGGGAGCGGGGGGGGTCAGGGGTCCTTGTTGGGGACCGGGCCAATCACACGCAGGGCGCGGGACCCCTTGAACTGGCCGATGTGGCTCAGGAACGAACGCTCCCCCTCGACGCAGATCGTCACGGGCGAGCTCGCGGCCTTCTCCGTCGTGATCACATCACCGGGGGCGAGCGAGAGCAGGTCGGCCATGGTGATCGTCGTGTCAGCGAGCAGGCCCGTGACCGTCAGCGTGGCGCGGGCAAGCGAGGCCTCGATGTGCGCCTGCGCGTCGCCTGCCTTGTCCGCACGCGACTGGTTGAACCAGCTCTGCGCGGCCAGGTCCTCGATCACCGGCTCGATCACGGTGTAGGGGATGCAGAGGTTCATGGTGCCGGCGCGGGTGCCGGTCTTGATCTCGAACCCGATGACGACGACCACCTCGTTGGGCGCGACGATCTGAACGAGCTGCGGGTTCGACTCGGTCGCGACGACCTCGAACTCCAGTTCCTTGATCCCCGCCCACGCCTCCGTCAGTGCCGCAAGCCCGCGTGCCGTGACCTTGGAGATCAGGCGGGTCTCGATGAGCGTCATCGGGCGCTGCGGGATGAACAACTCCTGGTTGGTCCCCCCGAGGAGCCTGTCGATGATCGGGTAGATGATCAGCGGGGAGATCTCGAGGCACATCTGCCCCTCGAGAGGCGCGGCCTCGATCAGGTTGAAGCACGTGGGGTTGGGCAGGCTCGCGATGAACTCGGCGTAGGTCATCTGCTCGCAGGTCGCGACCTTGACCTCGACGATGGTGCGGAGGAAGCCGCTGAGCGCCGCGCCGAAGTTCCGGGAGAAGCTCTCGTGCAGCGTCTGCAGGGAGCGCATCTGGTCCTTGCTGACGCGCTCCGGACGGGCGAAGTCGTACGGGCGGACCTCCACCGTCTCCAGATCACGCCGGTGGCGGCTGAAGATCTGAACGCCGTCGTGCTCGTCCTCGACCTCGCCGGAGTCCACGGCCGCCAGGAGGGCGTCGATCTCGCGTTGGTCAAGAACGTCGCTCATGCGCGCACCGAACTCCTGCCCCCCAAAGCTGCCCCTGTTCCCCTATCGGGTGCCCCGGCAAGTGGCCTTGAAGCGTCCCGGAGGGGGATGGTGGGGGGTGGGCGGGTCGAGTGCCCATGGCCGGGTCAATCAAGTGCGCCGGAGAGGAACCCAGGACGTGGCGGGGGCGGAACAATGTCCCGTGGTACGGGCTTCCTACTGGCCCAATCCCTCAAGGCGAGGATCTGACGCGATGAAGCGACTGTTTGCTGTGGTGGCGGTGCTCCTGCTCGGGTCGGGAGCCTCTGGGCAGGGTGATTTCCTCGGTGGCGGGTTCGGGAGCGGTGAGCCACCCGAGCGCGTGACGGTCGAGGTCGTCAGCCAGAAGACCAGTGTCTCCGTCGGCGATCAGTTCGCGCTTGCGGTCGTGCTCGACCACCAGCCGGGATGGCACTCGTGGCCGAGCGCCGATCAGGACGTGCTCGCCCCCGAGTTCGCGTCGTTCGCGATCCGGACGCAGATCGAGGTCAAGGCCCCCGAGGGCGTGACGGTCGGTGCGGTCCAGTGGCCCGAGCCCCACGCCGCCCTCGTTCCGAACCCGTCGGCCGGGCCGCCCGTCGAAGCGATGGTCTACGAAGGGCGAGCGGTCGCGTTCGTGCCGCTGGTCATCGGCGAGGGCGTGACGAGCGTCGATCTCTCCGTGAATGTCTCGTTCCAGGCGTGCGACGAGTCGCAGTGCGACATGCCGCAGCAGAAGCCCTTCTCGCTTTCGCTCCCGGTCGTAGCGCTCGGCGAAGCCTCGGCGCTCTCCGACGATGTGATGTTCAACGGGTTCGACCAGGGCGTCTTCCAGGACATCACGAACTGGGACACCGATGAGGGGTCGTCGTCGAGCTTGTTCGGCATCACCCTTCCGAAGGCCGACGGGCTCGCGGGGCTCGCGCTCTTGAGCCTCTTCGGGATCATCGGCGGCCTGCTGCTCAACCTGACGCCCTGCGTGCTCCCGGTCATCCCGATCAAAGTGATGACGATCAGCCAGCACGCGGGCTCGCCCGGAAAGTCGCTGATCCTCGGGATCTGGATGGCCCTCGGCGTCGTCGCGTTCTGGCTTGGGATCGGCATCCCCGCCGCCCTCGTCGTCGAGTTCGCAGACCCGTCGCGCCTCTTCGGGATCTGGTGGATCACGCTCCCGATCGGCCTGATCATCGCGGCCATGGGCGTGGGCATCATGGGTCTGTTCCAGATCAAGCTCCCGCAGAAGGCGTACATGATCAACCCGAAGGCGGACAGCGCCCATGGCTCGTTCATGTTCGGCCTGATGACGGGCGTGCTGGGTCTACCGTGCTTCGGGTTCGTCGCGGGCGCGCTCCTGGCGGGCTCGGCGACGATGCCGCCGGCGTTCATCATCACGATCTTCACGTCGATCGGTGTCGGGATGGCGCTGCCCTACCTCGTGCTCGCCGCCAAGCCCTCCTGGGTCGAGAAGATCCCGCGCACCGGTCCCGCGAGCGAACTGGTCAAGCAGGTCATGGGACTCTTGATGCTCGCGGCAGGCGCGTACTTCATCGGCTCGGGCGCCCTCGCGTTCATCGGCGGGAGCCCCTCGATGCTCGCCGGCCTGCCGTGGTGGGGCAAGGTCGTGCACTGGTGGGCGATCGCGCTGCTCGCGGGCGCCGCCGGGCTGTGGTTGATCGTGCGAACGTTCCAGATCACGAAGAAGCCCGGTTCGCGCCTCGTCTTTACCTTTACCGGGATCGTCCTCGGCGGCGCCGCCGTCGCCTACGCGTTCGACACCTCCGTCAAGGCGAAGAACGACATCTGGGTCGCGTACACCGAGGACACCCTCCAGGCCGCGCTCGACGACGACAAGGTCGTGGTGATGGACTTCACCGCCGAGTGGTGCCTGATCTGCAAGTCCCTCAAGGCCGGCGTGCTCAACCGCCAGCCGGTCAAGGGCCAACTCGCGTCCGCCGACGTCGTCCCGATGATCGCGGACAACACCAGTACGAGCGCGCCCGGCTGGGACAAGCTCCGCGATCTCGGCCAGACGGGCATCCCACTCCTGGTCGTCTGGGGCCCCGGGCTCGAGGAGCCCTGGAAGGCCAACGGGTACACGACCGAGCAGGTCATGGCGGCCATCGCCAAGGCGCGCGGCGAGGAGGTCGACGAGGAACTGCTCGAGGTCGAGCCGATCGAGGCCAGCGCCGGCGCGGGCGACGCCGTCGAGGTGCGTGTGTCGTCCACCGACACTGTCGCGCCCGGCGAGACCTTCGAGTTGCTCGTGACGATGAGCCACCAGGAGGGTTGGCACAGTTGGCCCAACAACACCACCGAGGTCCTCTCCTCGGACCTGGCGGCCATGGCGATCCCAACCGAGATCACCGTCGAGGGCCCCGTCGGCCTCGAGGTCGTTTCGATCCAGTGGCCGGAGTTGTACGAGTCAGCTGTCCCGAGTCCGACCGGGATGGGCACCGTCCAGGCGCCGCTCTACTCCGGCGACGCCGAGGCCCGCGTGACGCTCCGCGCGTCGGGACCGTTGACCGGCGATACCGTCAACCTCACGGTGACGGTCTCCTACCAGGCCTGCAACGACTCGATGTGCCAGATGCCGCAGGCGACCCCGGTTGAGGTTTCCCTGCCCGTCGCGGCCCGATAAGGGGTGTCGGATCGCGGCGAGAGCCTCGTCGCGGCAGGGTTCATTGACCGGGGCCCGAAGGCGGGCTATTTTCACACTCGGCGACGCGGGTGTAGCTCAGTGGTAGAGCGTCACGTTGCCAACGTGAATGTCGTCGGTTCGAATCCGATCACCCGCTCTTGAGGAAGCGACCAGCGCCCCGGCCAACCGCCGGGGTGCTGTCGTTTTGCACCGAGCCACTCCCGCATACACTCGCACGGCTGCGTGGAGGACGGGGCAGAACGACGTGGAATCAAACGGACATCTGCGCCTCAAGACGCTCGGCGTCGCGCTCCTGCGAGAGCGGGGCTTCCGGGCCGTCGGCATGGAGGTCCGCTGCCCCGCCGGACGCTTCCGCGCGGACGTCGCCGGCTACCGCGAGTGGCGGGACGAGTCCGGCGCCAAGCGGACCGAGACGGTGGTCATCGAGTGCAAGCGCTCGCGTGCCGACTTCCTGCGCGACGGGCGCGCCGAGGAAGCGCTCCTCGAGCGCAAGGCGCAGCTCGAGCTGCGCAAGGCCGACCTCGAGGAGGGACTGGTCCGACGCCTCGAGCCGCACCTGCGCAGGCAGGGATCGTCCCTGTTCGCGGAGATGGAGGGGTGGGACTACGGCGCGAGCCGCAGCGTCGCGTACAAGGCGGTCGTCCGCGAACTCGAAGCGGTCGAGCGCCGGCTCTATGGCGAGACCAAGTTCGCGCGACTTGCCCGATACGCGGCCGCCGACCGGCTGTACCTCATGGCGACGCGCGGCGTGGTCCGAGAAGGCGAGACGCCCGCAGGGTGGGGGCTGATCGAGTGGCGCGCCGGGCCGGGGGGCGTTGACGCCGCCCTCGACGCCGAACCGAAGGAG
>JANQQG010000248.1 GCA_028285065.1 Phycisphaerales bacterium | reverse complement strand
CGTCTGGACCTCGTGACCGGCGTCGGGGGCGTTATGGAGCCGCCCATCGAGCCGGTCCGTGTGCCTGAGCCGATCCGCGCCTTGCTGGCGTGCGATGGGCCGACGACGCATCTCGAGTCGATCGAGGCGGGTGTGCGCGACGTGCTTGGGCGTGTTGCGTCGCAGCTCGAGGAGCGCGACCTGGGCGCACGGCGGGTCGCGATTCGGTTGGAGCGCCTTGGCGTCAAGCGGGAGCGGGGCGGTCGAGAGGATGTGTGGTTGGAGGTGGCGACGAGTGCGCCGTCGCGGGATGCGGGGCACTTGTGGAAGTTGGCGCAGCCGCAGCTTGCGCGGGTGGATCTTGGGTTTGGGATCGAGTCGATGGAGGCGATCGCGTCGCGGGTTGGGCGCGTGCGCGCGGAGCAGGGTCGTATGGATCGGATGGGGGGCGTGCAGGAAGGCGCAGCACGGGGCGGCCCGAGGATCAAGGCACTGGGTGAGGTGGTTGATGCGTTGGTGAGCCGTCTTGGGGACGAGCGGGTGACGCGTGTGCGTGTTCGTGCGACGCACATCCCCGAGCGTGTCTTTGCGCATGAGTCTGTCAGCCGTCTGGGTGTGGACAACGCGCGTCGGCTTGCGCTTTCGGTTGAGGAGCGTGAGGCGAGTGTGGCGCGGGCGACGGGGGGGCGTCCGAGCGTCGTGCTGGCTTCGGCGTTGCCGGCGGAGGTGGTGGCGATCGCGCCGGATGGGCCGCCGGTTCGTGTGCGTTGGGCGGGGACGCTCGGTCGGTGGGTGGATGTTGTTCGTGCGATCGGTCCGGAGCGGATCGAGGGGGAGTGGTGGAGCAGCGACGAGCCGGCGCGCGATCTGTACCGGGTGCTGGAAGACGGGTCGGGGGGAGGCGGGCGGTGGCTCTGGATGTGGCGTCGGCGGGCGGAGTCGCAGCGCGTGCGTTGGTTCATCGGCGGGATCTGGGCGTAGGGAGGGGTGAGCGATGCCGGAGGCGCCGAGTCCGAAGCCGCGCGCACATCCGTGGTCGGCTGCGAAGCAGAATGCGGCTCGGACGTTGCTCGCAGCGTCGTCGGCCTCGGATGGAGCGGCGCAGGGGGTGGTTTCGTCGGGTGGGTACGTGGAGTTGTCTGTGACGAGCAACTTCACGTTTCTGCGTGGCGCGTCGCATCCTGATGAGTTGGTCGAGCGCGCCAAGGTGCTGGGGCATGCGGGGTGTGCGATTGCGGATACGAACTCGCTTGCGGGTGTTGTGCGTGCGCACGTGGCCGCCAAGGAGCATGCGATCCCGCTGTGCGTGGGTGCGCGGCTGGTGATGATGCCCGGTGATCCGGATGCGATCGGTGAGGACGCGATCCGGACGAGCGATGGCGTGGAGCAGGATCGGGCGATCTGCGTGCTGGTCTTTGCGTCGGATCGTGCGTCGTACAGCGGGTTGTGCACGCTGTTGACGTTGGGGAAGCGCCGGGCTCCGAAGGGGGAGTGCCGTCTGAGTGTGCATGATCTGGCGGAGTCGGCGGCGGGGTGTCAGCTGCTTGGGATCGTGGAGGTGCCGGACGAGGTGGACGAACGGTTCATCGAGATCGTGCGGGGTTTGCGGGCGGTGTTCGATGGGGATCGGCTGTCACTCGAGGTCCGGTGCCGCCTTGATGGGCGTGATGAGGAGCGTGTGGAGCGTGTTGCGGCGTTGGGGGAGATGACTGGGGTGCCGTTGGTTGCGACGAATGGGGTTCTGTGTCACGACCCATCACGGCGTCGGCTGCAGGATGTGCTGACGTGTATTCGGCACGGGCGGACGCTCGACCGGGCTGGGTTGCTGCTCGAGGCGCACGCGGAACGGCATCTCAAGGGTGCGGATGAGATGCGTGAGCTGTTTGCGC
>JANQQG010000243.1 GCA_028285065.1 Phycisphaerales bacterium | reverse complement strand
GTGATCAACCGCCCGCTCCTGGAGGCACTCGCCGAGACCGGGCGCCCGTTGATCGTCTCGACCGGAGCCGCCGAACCCGACGAGATCGAGAACGCGCGCATGTGGCTCGACCCCGCGCGCGGACGCCTCGCCTTCCTGCACTGCATCAGCTCGTACCCGACCCCACCCGAGGACGCGCACCTGCGCATGATCGCCGACGTGCGCCGCCTCGCCGACGGCGCACGCGTCGGCTACTCCGATCACACCACGAGCGTCACCACGGGCCTCGCAGCGCGCCACCTGGGTGCCGGCCTCCTCGAAAAGCACCTGACCTACGACACGAGCGCCGCAGGACCCGACCACGCAGCCTCGCTCGATCCTGACGCCATGCGCGAGTACGTCCGCCTGGCGACCACACCGATCGACGATGCCGAGCGCGAGCGCCTGACCGACGAGCGAATGCTCGGCGAGCACGACAAACGCGTGCTCCCCCGCGAGCGGGACGTCCGCCACGTCAGCCGCCAATCGCTGACCACCACCGGCAAGCTTCCGGCCGGACACGCACTCACAAAGGCCGACCTGACCATCAAGCGCCCCGGCACGGGCCTGGCACCGGTCACGCTCGATCGTGTCATCGGACGAACACTCGCGCGCGAGATCGCCGCCGACACCCCGCTGACCGAGGACGACCTGCGATGAGCGAACGCACACGCCGAGTCGCGATCGTCACCGGCACGCGCGCCGAGTTCGGCTTGCTCCTGCCCGTCATGCGGGCCGTCGATGCACACCCCGCGCTCGAGCTGAAGGTCGTCGCAGCAGGCGCGCACCTGCTCGAACCCGCACGCACGATCGACGAGGTCCGGCGTCACGTCACCGTCGACGCCGAGATCCCCATGCAGGGACCCGGCGCACACACACGCCCAGGCGACGCCCGCGCGACCGGTCGCGGCATCACCGGCTTCGCGGACGCCTTCGCCTCCATCGAACCAGGCTGGGTCGTCGTCCTCGGCGATCGCATCGAGGCGTTCGCCGCGGCCAGCGCAGCCTCCATCGGCGGGTGGGCCCTTGCGCACATCCACGGCGGCGACCGCGCCGAGGGCGTCGCCGACGAGGCCATGCGCCACGCCGTCACCAAGCTCGCGCACCTGCACCTACCCGCAACGCGTCAGTCCGCCTCGCGCATCATCGCCATGGGCGAGCCCGCGGACCGAGTCGTCATGATCGGCTCACCCGCCATCGACGGGCTCGACCAGGTCGAACCAATGACCAACGACGAGGCGCACGAGCTCGGCGACCCACAGGTCCTCGTCCTCCACCATCCCGCCGGCCTTGGCGCCGAACGCGAGCGCACCCTCACGCGCCGACTCATCGAGGTCGTCGGAGGCCAGCGCCCAGTCCTCTGCCTCAACCCCAACCACGACCCGGGGCGCGACGCCGTGCTCGCCGAGCTGGACACCGCCGCCCACGACATGGGCTGGACCCGTCGCGCACACCTGCCGCGCCCCGCGTTCCTCGCGCTGCTCAAGCGCATCGCGGCCAACAACGGCTTCATCGCCGGCAACTCATCGAGCGCCCTCATCGAGGCCAGCGCCCTGGGGGTCCGCGCGATCGACCTCGGCCCGAGACAGGCCGGACGCGAGCGCCCCGCGAGCGTGCTCCACCTCGATGAACACGACAAGGCGACGCCAAAGGCCGTCCGGGACCAACTCGCCTCGCTGCCCGCGGACCAGCCGCACCCCTACGGCCCCGGCCAGGCCGGTCCGCGCACCGCGAGCGTCCTCGCCGGCGACCCCCCGCATCAAGGCCTGGATCCGCGCAGCCCGGACTTCATGCGCAAACGCAACACCCGGTAGCCCCCAACCCGTTCACCCCGACGCGGGGGGCAGGATCACCCCATCGGATCGTCCGAATCGGCGCTAAGTGAAACGCCCGGAAAGCCGATCCACCCGATCGGGAAACGTCCGCGAACGACTCCCCACCAGCCGGACTCCAGAACGGAGCAGACCAGCATGAGCGTCCAGACAACCGACCGGGACAAGGCCGTCGCCGCGGCGATCCGCGAGATCTCGCACATCGCGACGCTCCCGGAGATCACACTGCGGATCATCGAGCTCGTCGAGGACCCCGACTCGACGGCCAACGACCTGCACAAGATCATCGCCAACGACCCTGCGCTCTGCTCACGCATCCTCAAGGTCGTCAACTCCGCCTTCTACGGGCTGCCCGGCCAGATCGGATCGATCAACCGCGCGATCGTCCTGCTCGGACTCAACGCCGTCAAGAACATCGCCATCGCGGCAAGCCTGGCCAAGCTCTTCAAGGGCGGCTCGCTCACCGGCACGTTCAACGCACGCGACCTCTGGGACCACTCCATCGCAGTCGCCACCGGCTGCAAGATGGTCGCCGAGAACCTCAAGCTCGGCCTCACCGACGAGGCCTTCCTCGCCGGCCTGATGCACGACATCGGCATCGTCGTCGAGATCCAGTACGACCGCCAGAAGCTCATCGAGGTCCTCGGACGCTGCGCGCCCGACGCCGACGGCAACCCCGGCGCCGACATGCTCACCGCGGAGACCGAGATCTTTGCCGCCAACCACCAGGACTTCGGCGCCGCGCTCTGCGAGAAGTGGAAGTTCCCCAAGACCTTCCTCGCCGTCACCGGCAACCACCACAACCCCATGGACCTGCCCGCCGAGCGACGCACCCTGCCCTGCATCGTCTACGTCGCAGACCGGCTCGCCGGCTCCATCGAGGGCGGCTTCCGCATGGACCTCCAGTCGCTCGACATGAGCCCGGAGGTCCTCGACGAGCTCAAGCTCAGCCGAGACGCCCTCCAGAACCTCTGCGACACCTACCCAGAAGCCCTCGAGTCCGTCGAGAACGTCCTCACGTAAGGCCTCAGGCGTCGCCGAGACGGGCCGTCCAACGACCCATCGACTCCGGACCCGCCGTCAGGTCGTACCACAGCGGTGTCACGACGACCTTGCGCGCAAACAGCGCCTGCACGTCGGACCCATCGTCCGTCGTCCGGAAGTCCAGCCCACCACCCGCCGCCCAGTAGTACACGTCCCCGCCAGGACTCACGCGACGCTCGTACTTGTCGTTGAGCCCGTGCGTGTTCATCGGACGCACCACCACCTCCGGCATCTCGTCCGCGAACGCGTCGCCGATCTCCGTACGCGGCACGTTGATGCTCAGGCACTCGTGCGCACGAGGCAGCCCGCCCTCCAGCACACGCTCGAGCGCCAAGCGCGCACGACGCGCACCGCGCGCAAAGTCCGGCGTCTCACTCCCCAGGTGCATGCTCACCGCAATCGAGGGCACGCCGAGGAACGCGCCCTCGAGCGCCGCCCCGACCGTCCCCGAGTAGATCACGTTGATCCCGACGTTCGCCCCGGCGTTCATCCCGCTGATGAGCAGATCAGGACGCTCGCCCTGCCCGAACCGCTCCGGCCAGATCGCCCCAACCGCCACCTTCACGCAGTCCGCCGGACGCCCATCCACGGCCACACCACTCATCCGCTCGTTGACCGCCTCGTCCCGAACCATCAGCGGCTCGTGGAACGTCACCCCGTGGCTCGTCGCGCTCTGCACCGTCAGCGGCGCGATCGGCCACACCAGCTCCGCCCCCAGCAGCGGCCCATCGAAGACGCTCCCCGCCTCGCCCTGAGCCGTCAGCGCGTCGTACAGGGCCTCGATCCCGGGTGCCCCGATCCCATCGTCATTGGTCAGCAGAATCCGCATGGGACGAGCGTAGCACGGGCCGCGCCCCGGAACCCCACCGCACCATGCACCCCGTCCCAATCCGCACTACACCAGCGCGTAGAACCCCTGCCCCGTGTACTGAAGACGCCCCGCCTCGACCAGCGCGTCCCAGACTTCCTTGGGCCACTCCGTCGGCGCGATGATCGCGTCGATCTCGCTCTTCCGCCCACCCGTCGTGTACCGGTTCCCCAATCGCGACTCGTCCGACAGACGCGCAAGCTTCAGGCGCTTCTTGAACGCCTTGAGGGCCGCGTCCATGTCGCCTTCGGAGACCTGATCGCCGGCCTTGGGCTTGGGCGCCTCGGCCTGCGGGTTCTCGAGCTTGGCCACGAGGATGTCCAGGCCCGCGACGTCGCGCTCCTTGACGACACGCGCGCCCTCCTCCTGGTCCACCGGCACGCGCCCCAGGATCCGCTCGACCAACGCCCACGCCTCGTCGAGCTTCTTCCCCTGGGCCTTGCCGATCTCCCCAACCATCGAACGCAGCTTCTGGACGATGTTCATGCGCCCACCATACACCCCCCCACCCGCGCTCACTTGTCGCGATAGCGCACATGGCAGTCGCGGCAGCTCCTGGCAACCAGCCCAAGCGAGCGGCTCAGGTCACGCCCCTCAGCACCCGCCGCCATCTTCCGCTCCATATCCGCGGCACGCGCGATACACGCATCCAGCAGCTCCCGGAACGCCTCGTCTCGCCCCATCGCCTCCGGGTCGGCAGCGGATGATCGCAAGAGGTCCGTCAGGCGACCCGCCTCCGCACTCGGGACCAGGTCCGGGTGCTCCGGCGGCACTGCCCACCCAGCGCGGCTCACCGCGCTCATGTGGCTCATCACGCGATCGATCTCCGCCATGATCGCCGCGAACCCCTCGACCTCCGCGCGCTCCACGAACATCACCGTTCTCGCGCCGAACGTCGATTCGTCGAACACCGGCGCGTACGCCACGCACTCGTACAACCCCGGGTAGTCCGGGCTCGTCCCAGCGCGCGTGAGCAGCTCACTCGCCTGCGTGTGTGTCAGCTCACCCGTGCCCACCATCGCCATGCCCGCAGCCGCAGGCCCGCGATGCTTGCCATGGTGGCAGTGGATGTAGATCGGGCGCGGCAGGTCGCGCATGGCCGAGGCCAACTCGAACGCGCGCCCGTCGCCGATCTCGTCGTATCCAACCGGCAGGTGCACCGTGCGCATCCCACGCACCCGAGCCCGATCGGCATCGGGCGCGAGCGCATCGACCGACACGATCGTGCGCACACCGAGCGATCGCAGCGAATCGAACCCGGCATCCCCCTGCGGGACACCGCCCGAGATCAAGCCCTCGTTGACGAGGATCACGTTCTCCAGCCCCGTCAGGTCGACCGGCTCCACGGCGCTCAACGCCGGACCCGATGACTCAGGACCAGATCCCAAACCAGCGCAGGATCCCATCGCGAGCAGCGCGCCCATCACGCAGATCACGACGACCGAACTCCGCTTCAGCATCGACATCGAATACATGAACGCACCCCCGCGTGTTGCGGTTCACTTCGAGCCCTAGAACGCACGACGCACCGGGTTCACCACGGCGTTGTCACGCCCAAGCACCAGCACGTCCGCGATCTCCAGCGCCTCGTTGAACGACTCCTGCGCCCGCGTCACGTCCGCCGCGCTCTGCAGCACCTGGCCCTTGTCCAGGTGCTCCACCGTCGGCACCGCATCCCCGCAGATCAGCGTCGTCCGCGTTGGCTCCGCCACCAACAACCCGCACAGCCCCGGCGTCACCCCCGGCATCGGGAACAGGTCCACGCCCGCGACCAGCGAGTCCGGCGCCGGCTGGCAGCGCTGCAGGATGGCGACGTCCGTCTCCAGCGCCGAACGCAGCTCCGAGTCCCCCGCCGCGGCCGCACGCTGCACCTGATCGATCAGCAGCACGCCGATCGCCTCGCGCTCGCGCTCCGCCGCCCACCAGCGCGCGTCATCGAACGCGCGGATCCCACGACTCGTGTCCGGCTTGAAGCTCGTCAGAAAAACGTCCGTGATCTCCTCCGCCCCGATCCCCGCGCGCTCACCGAGGCGTGCAACCAGCGCCCGCTCGGGCAGCCCCGGATCGACCAGGATCGTCCGGTCGCCGGCGCGCACCAGCGTGCACGTGGCGTGCCCCGTGCGCACAGGCGCGCTCTCGTCCCACAGGCGGTGCGCCGACAGCGTCCCGATGCTGATCACTCGAACGTCCACGGGAAGACCCTCTCTCGTCCGGTTCCGACCTACGCCTCATCCTGCATCGCATCGCCCTCGACCAGGCGCTCCAGCACCGGGTGGTGATCGGCACGCTTGCGACGGAGCTCCTCGAGCACCAACGGCGGCACCATCGACTCGAGCGCCTCCAGGTTCGATCCCATCGCCGCGATCTGACGGATCAGGCTGCTCGACGTGTACGCGAAGTCCTGCCCCGCCACGACGAAGACCGTCTCCAGCCCGCCCACCTGGCGGTTCGTCAGCGCTTGCTGGATCTCGGACTGAAGGTCCGAGAGGTTCCGGATCCCGCGCAACAGCGCCGAGACCTTGTTCTGACGCGCGAACTCGATCGTCAGCCCGCCGAACGACTCGACACGCACCGGCGAGCCCTCCGGCTCATCCCGCTCGAGCTGCTCGACCAAACGCCGCACCATCGAGACCCGCTCGTCCAGCGTGAACAACGGGTCCTTGCCGGGGTTGCGCCCGACGGCCACAAGGACCTCGTCGAACAACGCACGCCCGCGACGGATCACGTCCAGATGCCCGAACGTGATCGGATCGAACGACCCGGGGAACATGGCCAGATGGCTGCTGACGGACGCCATGGGGCCAGTCTAGCCCCGACGCCGCGACCGGCCCTCCCGATGCCCCTCCCGCCCCGACAGCCGCCACGACGCCCCTCGCCGCCCTGGCACGGCGCCGCACACGCGCTACAACCCCCACAACCCGACCTGTTTGAACCCCCACGACCGGGTGATCATGGCGAGCCGGGTGCCCACTTCGGATGGTTGTGACTGAGCGAGTACATGCCCGGCGCATGAGGCATGCCGGGCGCCCGAGCGAGCAAGGTCGAGTGGGATTGAGAGCCCCCTCGGTCGACCGAACCGCATGAAGTCAACCGGACCCCCCTGCCTGCGCCCCGTGCCGGAATTGCCTCCCCGGCACGGGGCCTTTTTCTTCGCGTTCGCGCTCGACCCGATCGGTCAGAGCGCGGGCGCCGGCGGGAAGTCCACGCTCGTGTCGTTCACGTGGTTGAAGTAGTTGGTCATGATCGCCAGCGCGTACGTCGTGATCGCGTCGCACACGCCCGCGTCGTCGTAGCCGGCACCCTTGAACTTCGCCAGATCTTCATCCGTCACGAAGCCCTTCTTCTCGTGCAGCGCCAACGCGAAGTTCGCCAGCGCGCCGAGCTTGGCGTCGCCCATGTGACCCTTGCGCGCCTCGACCGTCTGCTCCTCGGTCAGGCCCGCGTTGGTGCCGAGCATCGTGTGGGCCGCAACGCAGTACCCGCAGTTGTTCTGCTCGCTGATCGCAAGGTGGATGACCTCCTGCTCGGCGGCGCTCAGGCTGGACTTGCCGAGCGCACCGGCCAGACCCAGGTACGCGTCGAGCATCGCGCCGCTGTTGGCCATGCCCTTGAAGATGTTCAGGTGCTTGCCCTTGAGCGGGCCATCGAAGATCTCCTTCGCCCGTCCGGTTGCGCTCGCGGGATCGACGGTGTTCAGGCGTGCCATGGCGGCGTCCTCCTTGCAGATTTGACCATGTCGGCTGCGGGAAAGCGCCTCCCGCACACCTCACACTAGACCCGCCCCACCCCCCCGGCCTGCTTCATTTCGACCCCACGCACCGGAGCCCACGCCAGGCCCAGTATCATCCCGCGCATGTCCAGCGAGCCCCCACCACCGGCCTCCTCCGACAGCTCACGCGCCCCCCGCGTCTGCCTCTTCACGGACACCCTCGCCGACGTCAACGGCGTCGCCCGGTTCATCCGCAACCTCGCCGAGCGGGCCGGCGAGGCCGGACGCGACCTGCACGTCCTGACCAGCCAGCGCCTCGAGTGTCCCGACCGGCCGAACGTCCACAACATCAAGCCGCGCTTCGCGCGCCCGATGCCCGCGTACGAGACGCTGGACATCGTCATCGCCAACGCGCCGGCGCTGTGGCGCCGCGCCGACGAGCTGCAACCCGATGCCGTGCACCTCTCGACACCCGGCCCCGTCGGCATCGCCGGCCTGCGCTACGCGCGCAAACGCAAACTCCCCATCCTGGGCACCTACCACACCGACTTCCCCGCCTATGTCGATCACCTCCTCGATACCGACGCCGCCACGTACGTCACCCGCAAGACGATGCACTGGTTCTACAAGCCCTTCAAGCGCATCTTCAGCCGCAGCGCCGACTACGCGGACTCCCTCGTCGCCTCCGGCATCCCACGCGAGCGCCTCGTGCGCCTGCTCCCCGGCATCCGCACCGAGACGTTCCACCGGCGGCACCGGGACACCTCCATCTGGCACGCCGAAGGGGGGTACGGGATGTCGCCGACGTCGAAGAAGCTCCTCTACGTCGGACGCGTCAGCGTCGAGAAGAACCTCCCGTTCCTCGTCAAGGTCTACAAGGCCCTGCAGACGCGCGCACAAGACGAAGGCGTTGAGGTCGAACTCGCCATCGTCGGCGACGGCCCATACCGCGCCCGCATGACCGAGGAACTCGCCGGTGTGCCCGTCACGTTCCTCGGCTTCCGTCACGGCGATGAGCTCTCTCGCATCTACGCGTCCAGCGACGTCTTCGTCTTCCCGTCGACGACCGACACGCTCGGACAGGTCGTCATGGAGTCGCAGTCCTGCGCAGTCCCCGTCGTCGTCACCGACCAGGGCGGCCCATCGGAAGTCGTGGACCACGACGAGACCGGGTTCGTGCTCAGCGTTGAGAACACCGCGCTCTGGGTCGATCACCTGATGGAACTGCTCACCGACGAAGGGCGGCGCACGCGGATGGGCGACACCGGCTTCGCGAAGATCCAGCCGATGACATTCGCGCACTCGTTCGAGCACTTCTGGAACGTGCACGTCGAGGTCATCAACGAACACCGCAGTTCAGTGGGTCTTCCGCCGCTCGACGCTCCGACTGCTCCGGCATCATGACCGGTCTGTCTGCAATCGCACGGCACCGCTGAGTAGGCCGATGCAAAAACACGGCTGTCCGCCGCGGTGAAGCGACGGACAGCCGGTCGTTGCTGCGCTTAGGGCAAACGTGCTCTCTCGATGCCCAGAAGCGTGGAGGACGCGTTGTCTCTACCTGCCCGAAACAGGTCAGGCGGCGCGACGGTACGAGCTGCGCGCCTTCGTCGAACGCCCCCGCATCGAGCGGGACGAGGTCCCGGTGAGACGGAGACCAGTCCGACGCTTGTTCTTCGTCGACCGAGAGACCTTCTTCGCGCCAGAATTCCGCTTGGTCATCGTGCGCTTCGCGGGAGCCCGACGGGTCGTCGTCTTGCGAGCAGTGGTCTTGCGGGCCGGACTACGACGAGCGGTCGTCTTGCGAGCAGTGGTCTTGCGGGCCGTGGTCTTACGAGCCGGGCTGCGACGGGCGGTCGTCTTGCGGGCCGTGGTCTTGCGAGCCGGGCTGCGACGAGCGGTCGTCTTGCGAGCGGTCGTCTTGCGGGCCGGGCTGCGACGAGCGGTCGTCTTGCGGGCAGTCGTCTTGCGTGCCGTGGTCTTACGAGCCGGGCTGCGACGGGCAGTCGTCTTGCGGGCCGTGGTCTTGCGGGCCGGGCTGCGACGAGCGGTCGTCTTGCGAGCAGTGGTCTTGCGGGCGACGGGCTTGCGCTTGGCGGCGGTCTTGCGCGCGGGGCTCTTGCGAGCGGTGGTCTTGCGAGCAGTCGTCTTCCGGGCGGTGGTCTTCCGCGCGGTCGTCTTGCGCTTGGTGGCCGTCTTCTTCGCGGGGCTCTTGCGAGCGGTGGTCTTGCGGGCGGTCGTCTTCCGCGCCGTGGTCTTGCGCTTGGGGGCGCTCTTGCGGGCGGTGGTCTTCCGCTTCGCGGTTGTCTTGCGAGCAGTGGTCTTCCGCGCCGTCGGCTTCCGCTTGGCGGTGGTCTTCCGCTTGGCGGCCGTCTTGCGGGCCGCCGTCTTGCGAGCGGGGCTCTTCTTGGTGGTGCGCTTCTTGGCGGTCTTGGACCGACCCGTCGCCTTGGCCTTCGAGGCCGAGTGGCGACGGGTGGTGGTCTTTCGGGGGGATCTCTTGCTGGTGGTCTTCTTCGTGGGCATGCCCTGTTCCTTATTCACGAAAGGATCGATTCACGCCGTGGAGCCGAGTGCTCCCACGGCTTCCCCAGGGCCGGCTCCCGCCAACCCACTTGCCCGGCGAGGGTTCCACCACCTGTTCACAGCGAACGGGGCGGCCGCCCGAGCAGGCTTCCCGATCGACACACACCCGCGTAAGGATCAACGTTTCACCCCGATTGAGAGGAACTTGGCTCATTTCGGACCGAAGCGCAACTCTCGCGCAGTGCATCGCTTCCGCGCGGGTGCGCTACCATCGGCGCACACATACACAACGCTCCCGACACAGGCCGAGAACGACACGCGACACCCCCATGCCGACGCATCGATCACCGAAAACCGGCTCCAAGACCCCCTCAGGACGCTCAGACGCGCCGTCAAGCACACCCCCTGCTCAGGTGGACGCGGCCGACGGATCAACCGGGAATCCCGGCACCCAGTGGTCCCCGGAGTCCTGGCGCACCCGTCTGGCGGAGCAACAGGTCATCTACACCGACCGCGGCGCCGTCGACGAGGCCGTCGCCATGCTCCGACGCCTGCCCCCGCTGGTCACCAGCTGGGAGATCGAGCGCCTGCGCTCGCTGATCGCCGAAGCCCAGGACGGCAAGCGCTTCCTCCTCCAGGGCGGTGACTGCGCCGAGCAACTCGCCGACTGCACGCCGGACCAGCTGACCAACAAGCTCAAGATCCTCCTGCAAATGTCGGTGGTCCTGACCCACGCGTCGAAAGCCCCCGTCATCCGCGTCGGCCGATTCGCCGGCCAGTACGCCAAGCCGCGCTCCAGCCCCACCGAGACACGCAGGGTCGAGAAGGGACGCGAGCTCACCCTCCCGTCCTACTACGGCGACCTCGTCAACGACCCCGACTTCACCCACGAGGCCCGACGCCCCGACCCGTACCGCATGGTCCGCGGCTACAAGCACGCCGGCCTCGCGCTCAACTTCATCCGCTCCCTCCTCGAGCACGGGTTCGCGGACCTTCACCACCCCGAGTACTGGAACCTCGGCTTCCTCCAGGGCGGCGGGATCAACCCCGACCTGCGCGACGAGTACGTCCGCTCCATCCGCGACCTCTCCAGCGCCCTCGAGTTCCTCGAGGCCATCGGCGAGGCGCGCGTGCACGAGCTCTCGCGTGTCGAGTTCTTCACCAGCCACGAAGGGCTCAACCTCCTCTACGAGACCGCGCAGACTCGCGAAGTCCCGCACAACCCCGGCTGGTACAACCTGACGACCCACATGCCCTGGATCGGCGAGCGAACCCGCGGGATCGACGGCGCACACGTCGAGTACTTCCGCGGCATCGCCAATCCCGTGGGCGTGAAGGTCGGTTCCTCGATCACGCCCGATGAACTCCTCGCCCTCGTCGAGCGCCTCAACCCGCAGAACACACCCGGCAAGCTCGTCCTGATCACGCGCTTCGGCGCCGGCAAGGTCGAGAAGACATTGCCCAAGCTCGTTGAGGCCGTCACAAACGCCGAGCGCCGCGTCCTGTGGGTCTGCGACCCAATGCACGGCAACACCGTCTCGGTCAGCTCGGGACGCAAGACCCGACGCTTCGACCACATCCTCGAAGAGCTCGAAGCAACCTGGGACACCCACCGCGCATGCGCCTCGCATCTCGGCGGCGTCCACTTCGAGCTCACCGGCGATGACGTGACCGAGTGCATCGGCGGGGCCGCCCAGCTCTCCGAGGCCGACCTGGAGCGCAACTACGCGTCCCCATGCGACCCGCGCCTCAACTACGAGCAAGCGCTGGAACCAGCGT
>JANQQG010000238.1 GCA_028285065.1 Phycisphaerales bacterium | reverse complement strand
ACCGAGCCGAGCGTCAGCGCCCGGTGGGACGACGCCGGGGCCTTTCGGGCCGATCCTTCGCGCGTCGACTCGACCAGCGCTGATCCCGACCTGCGCAAGCCCTACTGCATCCTGATCCCGCCGCCCAACGTGACGGCCGCCCTTCACCTGGGGCACGCCCTGAACAACACGCTCCAGGACGTCTTGGTCCGGGCCCACCGGATGATGGGCTTCGAGACGCTGTGGATGCCGGGGACCGACCACGCCGGCATCGCGACGCAGACCGTCGTGGACAAGCGCCTCAAGGAGGCCGGCGAGCCGGCCCTGGCCGACTACAAGCGCGAGGAGCTTGAGGGCAAGAATGGGCGCGAGCGGTTCATCGCACTCGTGCAGGACTGGAAGGACGAGTTCGAGGCGACCATCACCGACCAACTGAAGTCGATGGGCTGCTCGTGCGACTGGGAGCGGCAGCGGTTCACGATGGACGACGTGTGCGCCCGGGCCGTGCGCGAGGCGTTCTTCAGGCTGTTCAAGGACGGCCTGATCTATCGCGGGAAGCGCCTGGTGAACTGGGACCCGGTGACGCAGACGGCGCTCGCGGACGACGAGGTCGAGTCCAAGGACGTCGATGGCGCGTTCTACTACCTCCGCTACCCGCTGGTGCACCCGCCCAAGAACCCGTCCGACCCGCTCGACGCCGAGGAGGTCACCTGGAGCGAACTCGCCACGCGCGGCTACCCCGGCGCGAGCGACCAGCCGGACGAGCAGAACGCCTGGATCACCGTCGCCACGACACGCCCCGAGACGTACCTCGGCGACACGGCCGTCGCGATCAACCCGGCCGATCCGCGCGCCAAGGCGCTCGACGGGCTGATGGTCCAGCTCCCGCTTGTCGGACGCCTGATCCCGATCATCCACGACGACTACGTGGTTCTTCCGGTCGACCTCGGGGGCGACGAGAACGACCCCAAAGCGCAGATGGCAACGGGGTTCCTGAAGGTCACGCCGGCGCACGATCCCAACGACTGGGACATCGGCCAGCGTCACGCGCAGGTCATCCACGACGCGTGCTCGGCCAGCCAGGTGGTCATCAACGTCATGGGGCCCGACGCCTCGATCAGCGACGAACACGGCTGGAGTGACGTCGGCGATGCGCGGGCGTTCCTCGGCCTGTCGCGCGAGGACGCGCGCAAGAAGGTCGTGCAGCGTTTCGAGGACGAGGGGCTGCTCGAAGCGAAGAAGCCGCACAAGCACGCGGTCGGGCATTCGTACCGCTCGCATGTGCCGATCGAGCCGTACCTGTCGGACCAGTGGTACTGCAAGGTGACGGACGAGCGTCTCCGCGGCTTTGCGCAGCGCGCCCTCCGCGAGGACCAGCGCACCAGCAGCCCCTTCCGCCCCCACGCCACGCCCGGCGACGGCGAGCTGACCTTCCATCCCGCCCGCTACGCCAAGACGTACGAGACGTGGCACGACAACCTGCGCGACTGGTGCATCTCCAGGCAGCTCTGGTGGGGGCACCGGATCACCGTGTGGCGCCCGATCACGCGGCTGATCGACGTGCTCTCGCCAGAAGAGATGGCAGCCCGCGCCGAGCAGGTCCTCCGATGGAGCCTGGACGGTCGCGCCGCGATCCAGTACCGCGGTGAGTTCGTTGAACTCAAGGAGGCGGACAAGGAGGACCTCGACCTCGCGGCAGTGTTCATCTGTGTCCGCGACCCCGACGGCGCCGACGCCGACGTCGTCGCGTGGCTCGAGGCGCACGGCTACGAGCAGGACCCCGACGTCCTCGACACCTGGTTCAGCTCCGCGCTCTGGCCGCTGTCGACGCTCGGCTGGCCCGACGCCGAAGCCGCGGCGAGCGACACCGGCGCGACCGACTTCCCGCAGCTCCTGGACACCTTCAATCCGACGAGCGTCCTCTGCACGGCCCGCGAGATCATCACCCTCTGGGTCTCGCGCATGGTCATGTTCAACCGGTACTTCCTGGGCGACACCGACTCCAAGATGCCCGGGCGCCTCCCGTTCAACGACGTCTTCATCCACGCCATGATCCAGGATGGCGAGGGACGCAAGATGTCA
This sequence comes from Phycisphaerales bacterium, assembly GCA_028285065.1. Taxonomy (GTDB): domain Bacteria; phylum Planctomycetota; class Phycisphaerae; order Phycisphaerales; family UBA1924; genus JANQQG01. The sequence goes on along the minus strand of JANQQG010000238.1, from coordinate 6,110 downwards.
AAGTCCCTCGGCAACGGCGTGGACCCGCGCGACATCATCCACACTCACGGCTCCGATGCGATGCGCTTCACGCTCGCAAAGATGACCACGCAGACCCAGGACGTCCGAATGCCGGTCGAGCACGACCCCAAGACCGGCAAGAACACGTCCCCCAAGTTCGACGAGGGGCGTAACTTCTGCAACAAGCTGTGGAACGCCGCACGACTGACGCTCAGCCAGTGCGCCGACATGCCCGAGCACGCGGACACGGACTGGGAGAACGAGCCCTCGATCGCCGACCGGTGGATCCTCTCGCGGATCGCGACGACGGTGCAGGACCTCGAGTGGACAATCAAGAGCTACCAGTTCGCGGACTACGCCACCGGCATGTACGACCTGCTCTGGCGCGACTTCTGCGATTGGTACCTCGAAGCGATCAAGCCGACCGTCAAGAGCGACCGACGACAGCAGACCATCCTGCGCACGGCTCTGGACTGCATCATCCGCCTGCTGCACCCGATCTGCCCGTTCATCACCGAGACGATCCATGAGCGTCTGCGCGAGGTGCCGGCGCATCGGGTGCCCGGTGTGCAGCTTGCGTCGGACGAACTGCTGTGCCGCAGCTCGTGGCCGGTGCTCGAGGAGCGCTGGGTGGACGCGGAGGCGGAGTCCCGCTTCGACCGGGCGCGTTCGCTGGTGAGCGCGATCCGCGAGGTGCGGGCCAAGCACCAGGTCCCGGTCAAGCGCAAGATCGTCGCTCACGTGACCCGGTCCGTCGCCGACGCCATCGGCCCGGACGCCCCGCTGGTCGAGCACCTGGCGGGCCTGGAGCGCCTGACGACCGATGCCGCCGAGGGCGCCGCGTCCGCGTTCGTGCACGAGGGGCAGGCGTGCGAGCTGTCGAACCTCGCCGACGCCGTGGACGCCTCGGCCGAGCGTGAGCGTCTGTCGAAGCAGCAGTCCGATCTGACGAAATCGATCAAGGCCCTCGAGGGGCGCCTGAACAACCCGGGCTACACGCAGAAGGCCCCGCCGAAGCTGGTCGATGAGACCCGGGCCGAGCTCGCGCAGAAGCAGGAGGAGTTGCAGCGCGTGACCGACGCGATCGGGAGCCTCGCATGAGGTGTCTTTCCGTCCGAGCCTGTCTCGTCGTGCTCGGCGCGATGCTGCTCGGCTCGTGCGCCGATTCGCGTCCGCTGGTGGGGTCGCCCGGGGCGATCTCGGACCGGCCCGCGGGCGCGGTGCTGTCGCGCAAGGCGTGGTCGTTCGGCGAGACGCCCGGCCAGGTCATCCGCACGGAGCACTACCAGATCCGCACGACGGAGAAGGACGCGACGATCATCGCGCGTTTGCCGCTGTTCCTCGAGACCGCGCTGACGCACTACCGCAACGACTTCGTCTCGCCCGGCGCCGACCCGCTGCCCGAGCCGTCGGGGCGACAGCCGCTGGAGACCTTCGTCTTCGAGACGCGTGACGAGTGGGCGAGCCTGACGCGTCAGCTCATGGGCGAGAACGCGGAGACCTACCTGCGCATCCAGCGGGGTGGGTACGCCCACGCGGGCAGGTCGGTGCTGTTCAATCTGCGCGGCGTCGGCGCACACTCGACCATGGCGATCGCCAGCCACGAGGGATGGCACCAGTACACGCAGCGCGCCTTCGACGTGCCACTCCCGTTGTGGATCGAGGAGGGCATCGCGAGCTACATGGAGGGGCACAAGTGGGACGGGCCGACGCCCGTCTTCCACGGGTGGTCCAACACGGAACGGTTCGACGCCCTCCGCGCGGCGCAGCGCAACGGCCGCCTGACGAGCCTGAAGGTCCTGCTCAACTCCCGCCCCGCGGACCTGCTCAAGGGTGACTCCGAGGCAGCTCTGGTTTACTACGCGCAGGTCTGGGCGCTGACCCACTTCCTCCGCGAGGGTGACAACGGGGCGTACCGCGAGAACCTGGACCGCCTCCTGCATGAGGCCGCCGACGGGACGCTCCCCGGGACCCTGGGCCGGTACTTCACGACCCGCGAGGTGCGATCGCTCATCAACCGTCGGATCGGAGCGGGCGTTTTCCAGGCCTACTTCGACGCGGACATCGAGGCGGCCGACCGGCGGTACCAGGCGTTCATCCGCGAGATCTGCCGGACGGGAGCCCGCAACGCGATCGTGGCGGGCCGGTCGCCGCTCGGGGGCTGAATCTGGCGGGGCCGGAGCCGGGAATCCATCCCAACAGGCTGGGCTTCCACCCATCCGGGTGGCCCGTGCGCCCCCGTCGTCTACCCTTGGGTCACTGGGCCGAAATGCCCACAGAAGACGAGCAAGGAGTCCGATTCGATGCCCCCAGTGCCGACACGCCGGTCCGCCCGACGCACCGTCTGCCTGGCGTTCGCCAGCGGCTCATCGCTCGCCCTGCTGGCCGCCACTGATCCGGCCTTCGCCGACGACAACCCGCTGATCCTCCAGCTCTTCGAGACGCGTTGGAACACGATCGAGTACCGCACGCCGGACATCTTCATGGCCGGCTACGACTCGCTCTGGCTCCCGGGCTTCTCCAAGACCTCCGACCCCAACGGCGCCGGCTACGACCCGTTCGACCGGTTCGACCTGGGCAGCCCCGGCTCGGAGACGGCCTTCGGTACGTTCGGCGACGTGCGCGCGATGGTCGACGAGCTGCACCAAGCGGGGCTGCTCGTCTACCCCGAGTCGATCATGAACCACAACTCCGGGCGCACCAGCGACCAGGGGTTCATCAACGCGGGCGGGTGGCCCGGCTTCGTACACGGACGCCCCAGCGCCACCGGCGGCAAGTTCTGGGGCGACTTCCACGACGGCTCGACGCAATCCGAGAACCCGGGCGGCGCGAACTACAACCTCTTCGAGGGTGACCTCGTCAGCCTCATCGACATCGCCCAGGAAGAAAACTTCCAGTTCATCCGCCACCCCACCGAGGATGGCAACCCCAACAACATCCCCGCCGGCACCATCTTCAACCGGCCCAACCCCGCAAACGCCGCGCTGTACCCGGACCTGGACCTGCCCGCGCGGTCTTTCGTCAACCCGGCGACCGGCAACACGATCAACATCCATCCGTACAACCTCGCCGACCCGATGGCCGGTGACCCCGTCACCGAGAACGCGACCGGCCTGCTCGTGCGCTGGACGCAGTGGATGGTCGAGGTCGTGGGCGTGGACGGGTTCCGCCTGGACGCCGCCAAGCACATCCCGCAGTTCTTCTGGAACGACTTCTGGGACAACGCGGTCTTCGAGAACCGCACATCTTTCGCGGGCAACGCGGTCACGCCGTTCAGCTTCGGCGAGTCCGTCGCCGGCAACGGGTTCATCCAGACGTACATCCGCAAGGATGGGTTCGGCAACCGCGATGCGTTGGATATCAACGCGGCTGGCACGCTGCGCGACATCCACAACGCCCGCGGGTTCATCTCGTGGTCGGGCGCGCTGTCCAACGCGCTCGACACCAACGACGACGGGTTCAACAACGGCTCGCAGGGCGTGCGCCACGTGCTCAGCCACGACAACGGCTCCGCCGGTGACGGCGGCTCCGAGCCCCCGCTCCCCGGGCCCGACTCGTGGTTCCTCCCCCAGTTCGCCAAGATCCTCTTCATGCCGGGGACCTCGATCGTCTACCACAACTCACGCGAGTTCGTGGACATCTACGCCGGCGCCGGGCGCTTCTGGCCTCGCGAAGGGCTGCCTATCGCGCTCGGGCTCGATGAGGACCACATGGTCACGCTCGCGCGGATCTCCAACGGGTACTCCCGGGGCCAGTTCTTCCCGCTCAACGGGACCGACCCCGTGATCCAATCGACGGACGACGTGCTCGTCTGGGAGCGGCGCAGCCCCAACGGCGCGGCCAACGTGCTCGTCGCGGTCAACGACCGGTACGACTCGGGCACCCAGAGCCGCAACGTCCAGACCGCCTTCGCGCCCGGCACGCGCCTGCATGAGCTGACCGGGAACGCGGCCGACCCGGCCGTCGACACGTCCAACACGATCCCCGAGTTGCTGATCGTCGATGGCACCGGGCGCGTCACGATCACGGTTCCCAACAACCGCAACACGAACGGCGTCGAGCACCATCGCGGGTACGTGGTCTACGGGCCCGCGGCCCCCAGCGGGACGCTTGAGCTCTTCAAGGACCAGCCGCAGCCCACGTTGTTCGGCGTGCTGCCGCCAGATGGCCCTGGCGTACCGTCCTACGCGCGCCGCCTGACGGAACTGGACATCGTCACCGACGACTCGTTTCTGATCCGGCTGGTCACGACGAAGACCGACGGCGCGGACCCCGCATGGGACGACAACGCCGTCTTCCGGATCGACTCCGGCTACCGCGACTTCAACGAGAACGGATCGATCGACAATCCGCAGGAGGGCGGGGTCAACCCGGGCTACGAGGACTTCACGACGATCTCGAACCCGCTGACGACCACCGGGACGACCGGCATCTACCTCCAGCGCATCGACACGACGCTGCTGGACGAGGGCATCCACTACCTCAGCGTCCTCGCCTTCCGCGAGCGCCCCGCCGGGACCGACCCGATCCTGACCGACTTCCGGCGCGTCTTCTACGTTGATCGCGAGCCACCAGCCGTGGACCTTGCCAGCACGTCGATCAGCGACGCGAGCCAGGCCATCAGCGTCATCCCGCAGGATCGCACCACCGACAGTGTCCACGTCCTGATCAACCCGCCCGATGGCGTTGATCCGCTCACGCTCGTGGCTCCGGCCAATGCCGCTGACGCGTACGACCGCTTCGAGTGGCGTCGCGACGCATCGCTGCTCGATCCCGGCGAAAACACGGTCGTGGTGATCGCATTCGAGATCACCGGCAACGTGTCGGTCACGAGCTTCGACGTCTCGTTCACACTCGGCTCGGGCGACGTGGACAAGGACGGCGTGGTCACCGTCGATGACCTGCACCTGGCGACCGAGGCCGAGGCGGACGGCACGTACGTCGGAGAGGCGGATATGAACACGGACGGGCAGCTCAACATCGTCGATCTGCGGATCCTCGAGGCGCGCGTGCGCGGCATCGAGGCCGAATCGATGTCCGACCTGCCCTGATCGTTCGCGGTTATCCGTTTGCCAGGTACCACCCCAGGCCGACGATCGCACCGGCCATCAGGAGCACGGCACCGAGCGCGAGGCGCGTCGACTGATGACGCTCCTCGCGCTGCTGCTCTCGTGCTTCTCGGGCCTCCTGGGCCTCGCGCCGGGCCCGCTTGTGCGCACGCAGCAGCACGATCAGCACCGGTGACAGCAGGATGGCGGTGAAGATCCCCATGCGGATCGGGTCTGAGAAGGCCCAATCCGCCCACGCCTCCAGGCGATTCCCCCACTCATTGAGCTGTTCCATCGCGAGCGCATCGACCAGCCCGCGAGCCCGGCTTCGCGCAGTGGCACAACTCCGTGTCCATCGCCGACGTGACCCTGCGCGATGGGCCGGCTGGCGAATCGGTCGCGATCGCTCGGGCCGCGCACACCGGCGCGGGCTGGGCAACCCGCACGCGCAGATTTGCGCGCCGATTCGCTTGCACTAGAAGCCGCCGGACCCCCGGGCTGCCCCACCCCGCACCAGGACCACGAACACCACGCCGCCGACCAACGACGTCACCACGCCCAACGGCAGGCGCCCGGCATCCGTCGCGAACGCCTTGACCGCCCCATCCGCACCCACAACCAACGCCCCGCCCGCCAGCGCGGCCCCGATGATCAGCGTCCGGTGGCTCAGGCCCGACCCCACCAGCATGCGCACGACGTGCGGGCAGATCAGGCCGACGAACCCGATCGGGCCTGCGATCACCACACTCGCGGCCGCCAGCAAGCCCGCCCAGAAAACCAGCATGAACCGCACGAGCGCGAGCGGCACGCCGACGGATCGCGCCTCGTCGTCGCTCATCGCCCCCGCGTCCATCGACGGACCGAGCCAGAGACCGACGCACGCCCCCGCAAACGCGATCGCGACGATCGTCGCGCCCATCCACATGGGCGGGTCGGTCAGCGAGCCGACGAGCAAACGCGCGCTCGCGAGCGCACGCTCCGGCATCAACTGCTGCACGAGCACGATCCCAGCCCCACACATGACCGTGACCACGAACCCCACCAGCAACAACGTCACAGGCT
>JANQQG010000233.1 GCA_028285065.1 Phycisphaerales bacterium | reverse complement strand
CTACACTGGTGGCCTTGAAGCCTCATGCGTTTCCAACATTGGGGGATGCGGCGGACACGATGCCGCTGGGTGACCACCTTGACGATCTTCGTCGGCGGCTGTGGCTGGCGCTTCTGGGGTTGGTTCCGATCCTGATCGCGGCGTTGGTGATCGGTCGGCCGACGTTGGCGTTCCTGCTGGAGCCGGTGCAGTCGGCCTTGCGGGAGGCGGACCTGCCCGCGGCGTTGCAGGCGACGCATCCTCTGGAGACGTTCGGGAGCTACCTGAAGGTCTCGGTGGTGCTGACGATCCTGGTGGGTAGCCCGTGGCTGATCTATCAGCTTTGGTTGTTCGTGACGCCGGGGCTGTATCCGTCGGAGCGTCGGTTCGTGTACATCCTGGCGCCGCTGTCGGCGGTGCTGAGCGCGTCGAGCGCGTTGTTCCTGTACTACGTGCTGCTGCCGATCATCCTGGCGTTCTTCATCGCGTTCGGGGCGACGCTCGGGACGCAGCCGACGCGGACGGTCACGCCCGACCCTGCGGTCGTGTTCCCCACGGCACCCGTGCTCGCCGGTGATCCGGAAGCGCCCGAGGCGGGGGCGGTGTGGGTGAACTCGCGGTTGAAGGAGTGGCGGGTCAACGCGGGGACGAGTGCGGACCCGGAGGTCCTTGGGACGCCCTTGCGTGGGTCGGCGATCATCGCGCAGCAGTACAAGGTGCGCGACTATGTGGGGTTCTTGCTGTCGCTGGCGCTTGCGTTTGCCGTGGCGTTTCAGACGCCGGTTGTGGTGCTGCTGCTCGGGTGGGTTGGGCTGGTGGAGCGTGCGACGCTGACGCGGTATCGGCGTCAGGCGGTGTTCGTGTGCGGGATCCTGGGGGCGCTGCTGACGCCGGCGGATCCGATCTCGATGGTGATGCTGGCGATCCCGCTGTACGTGCTGTATGAGCTGGGCGTGTTCCTGCTGCTGGTGCTGCCGGCGTCGCGCGTGGCGCGTGGGTTCGGCAAGGGGGACGAGCCGAGGCGTGATGCATGATCGGCGCGGGCGCGAGCGAGCTCGATGAGGCGATGATGCGCCGAGCGCTGGAGCTTGCGGGACGAGCGGCTGATGAGGGGGAGGTTCCGGTTGGGTGCGTGGTGTATGAGACGGCGACGGGGCGGGTGCTTGGGGAAGGGGCGAACCGACGCGAGCGGGATGCGGATCCGAGTGCGCATGCGGAGATGATCGCGATTCGCGCGGCCGCGGCGGCGCTTGGGGATTGGCGGCTGAACGGCTGCACGTTGGTGGTGACGTTGGAACCGTGCCCGATGTGTGCCGGCGCGATCGTGAATGCGCGTTTGGGGCGGCTGGTGTACGGGTGCCGCGACCCGAAGGCGGGGTGCGTGGACACGCTGCATGAGCTGACGCGTGATGCGCGGTTCAACCACCGGGTCGAGCCGATCGAGGGTGTGCTCGGGGAGGAGTGCGCGGAGGTGTTGCGGGCGTTCTTCCGCGGGCTCCGGGCGCGGCAGAAGAACGGTGGCGCGGACGCGGGCGGTGCCTGAGCTTCCGGAGGTCGAGTGCGTGCGGCGCTCGCTGGCGTCGTGGCTGGTGGGTGCACGGATCGCGCGCGTGCGGGTGAACCGGCGTGATGTGGTGACGCTCCCGTCGGATCCGGCGGGCGGGTACGGGCGCAACCCGGGCAAGCGCGTCGGCACCCCGGCGCGGGTGCGCGGGGCGGATCTGCTCAGTGGTGCGACGGTCACGGAGCTGCGCCGCCGCGGAAAGCAGCTGTGCATCGTGGGGCGGAGCGGGCCGGGGGCGTGGCGCGGGGTGTTGGTGCACCTGGGGATGACGGGTGGCTTGTCGCGGGTTGCGCGCGGGCACCAGTCGCCTGCGCATGCGCACGTGGTGTGGACGCTCGAGTCTGGGGAGCGGCTCGTGTTCGCTGATGCGCGTCGTTTCGGTGGGCTGTGGACGCTCGAGGACGAGGGGGCGCTGATGTGGCGTCACTGGTCGCGGCTGGGGCCGGATGCGCTTGGGGTGCGCGCGCCGGAGCTTGTGCGGCGGCTTGCGCGGACGTCGCGCCCGATCAAGGCGGCGCTGCTGGACCAGGGTGTGCTGGCCGGCGTTGGGAACATCTACGCGGACGAAGCGCTGTTCCTTGCGCGCGTGCATCCGGGGGTGCGGGCGGACGAGCTGGACGGGGACACGGTCCGGCGGCTGGCGGGTTGTGTCCGGCGTGTGCTTCGTGAGGGGATCGAGGCGGGGGGCTCGACGCTGCGGGACTTCCGGGACTCGATGGGTCAGCCCGGGCGGTACGCGAAGCGACACCGGGTGTACGGGCGTGCTGGAGAGGCGTGCCGTCGTTGCGGGACGACGATCGAGGGGACGAGCGTTGGGCAGCGGACGACGGCGTTCTGCCCGGTGTGTCAGGACGCAGGGGGTGCGTGAGATGGGTCGCCCGTTCGCACGGGTTATGCACAACCTGAATCGGGCGGGTGGGGATGCCCCATCTCGGGGAAGGGGACGAGGGGTCGTGCTCTCGATCCCTGGGTGTGTGCCTCTTCTTCTCATAAAGAAGAGAGAGTTGGTGGTAGTAGAAGAAGGGGCGGGCGCTTTGGGGATGGCGCGGGCGGGTGTGCCGTAAGCGTGGTGTTTTCAGGAGTTTGAGGGCTCGGTTGCGTTCTGGGTGAGCCTGTCGATTGAGGGCGCGCGCGGTGGTGCCGTGGGCGCGACCGAGGACCGGGTCGGCTGGGGGTGTTGATTGGGCTGGCGCGAGGCTGTGGGGGGCGCGCCAGGGCGCGTTCCCGTCCCAACAGGTTTTCCACAAGGGTGGCGCGCCGGGAGAGTTGGGGTGTGTTGGGGTTGTCTGACGTGAGGCGCGTCGGGGCGGAGGTGCGGCGGCCTAGGCGCGGGGCTCTTCGACGAGGTCGTGCTCGAGGCTCTCGAGCTGTCGTGCGAAGTCGGGGTCGTCTTCGCGTCGGGCTTCGATTGTCCGGACGGCGTAGAGGACGGTGGTGTGGTCGCGGCCGCCGAGCTTGAGGCCGATCTCCTCGAGGGAGTAGCGGGTGTGGTTGCGCGCGAGGTACATGCAGATCTGGCGCGGGAGTGCGATGGAGCGGTAGCGGCGCTTGCTGAGCAGCTCGGTGACCTTGACGCCGAAGAAGTCGGTGACGACGTCGATGATGGACTGGATCTGGACCTCTCGGGGCGGGGCGCTTGGGACATCGTCGAAGGCCTGTTGGGTCAGGCCGAGGTCGATGGGGTGTTCTTCGACGGTCGAGAGGACTTGGAGCTTGACGATGGCGCCTTCGAGCTCGCGGATGTTGGTGTCGATCTTGCCGGCGACGTAGCAGGCGACGTCGTCGGGGAGGGTGAGGCCGCGGAGGCGTGCCTTGGTCTGGAGGATGGCGACGCGTGTCTCGTAGGAGGGCTTTGCGAGGCTGGTGACGAGTCCCCACTTGAAGCGGCTGACGAGTCGGTCTTCGAGGTCGGGGATGTCTTCGGGTGGCGCGTCGGAACTGAGGACGATCTGGCGGTTTGATTGGTAGAGGGTGTTGAAGGTGTGGAAGAACTCTTCCTGGGTGCGGTCGCGCTTTGCGAGGAAGTGGATGTCGTCGATGACGAGGACGTCCATCTCTCGGAAGCGGTGTCGGAAGCGTGACATGTGTCCGTCCTGGACGGCGTCCATGAACTGGGTCATGAAGCTCTCGCAGGAGGTGTAGTAGATCTTGATGTCGGGCTTCTGTTCGCGGAGGCGGAGGCAGATTGCTTGGAGGAGGTGTGTCTTGCCGAGGCCGACGTCTCCGTGGACGAAGAAGGGGTTGTACGCGCGGCCGGGGTTTGCCGCGACGGCGACGGCGGCTGCGTGGGCGAGTCGGTTTCCGGGTCCGACGATGAAGTTCTCGAAGGCGGAGTCGGGGTTGATGACGAGCGTGTCGTGCTCGCTGGGGGCGCCGTTGGTGTCGGCGCTCGCGGCGGGGCGTGGGTTCTCTCTGGGGATGGGGTCGAGGGGCCCGAGGAAGCCGACGGAGAGGAGTCTTCCGGAGACGGTTCGGACGGCGTCGTTGAAGGGGTCGACGCACTTGTTGTGGAGGTAGTCTCGGTGGACGTTGGAGTCTGCGCGGAGGTACATGACGCCCGCTTCGATGCACTCGAGCGAGAGGTCGTCGTGGAACCATGCGCGGCACATTCCGGGGTGGTGCGTGCGCAGGTAGTCAAGCATGCCCGACCAGGTGTTCCGGTCGTGGTCGTCCATCCAAACGTCCCTCACCACGCGCACCGATGGAGCGCGGGGCCTGCTGCTTGCGAGCGGGTGTCCTCGTCTCGTCCGTGTATCAACGTCCGTCGGTGTCAGCTCCCTCGACCGACGCGGTTTTGGTGCCGCGCCCCGACGTTGTTTCACAGTACCCGCGTCGCGATGAAGGTGTCAACGTCGCGATTGCGAATGCCTATTGGGTGGCGAGTTTCGCCTCTGCTTCTGCGGCCTGTCGTTCGTAGCGCGTGCGGTTCCTGCGGTGGTCCATGAGGAGTTCGACGGACTCCATGCGTTCTGGTCCGATGAGTTCCGTGAGCCTCTTGCGCGCCTGGCCGAGGTGTGTGCGGCGCGAGAGGTGGACGAGGACGACGGCTTCTGCCTGGAGGACCGGGAGCCACTCGGCGATGTCGGCGGCGTGGAGGTGCTTTCCGATCTTGGCGCGTTCCTTGTGGTCGGGATCGACGAAGGTGCACTCTGCGATGACGATCTGGGCGTTGATGACGTCGTCGCGGATCAGGTGGGGTCCGGGCGCGGTGTCGCCGGTGTAGGCGATGAGCGGGACCTCGAGGATGCGCGTGATCTCCTCGCCTCGGTCCTTGAGCTCGCGGAGCTTTTCTTGTGGGAGTCCGACGAGGTCTTCGCGGAGCTTTGAGCGTCGTTCGATGATGACGTAGCCCATGGACTCGACGGTGTGGTCGGTCTCGAAGGCCCGGAGGACGATGTTGTTCTTGATCTCGATCTCGGCGTCGGGCTCGATCGCGATGAGCTGGTAGGGGGTGCGCTGTCGTTCGAGTTCGACGAAGCCCTCCATCATCTTCTCGATGCTGGGCGCGAGTCGTGCGTCGCAGACGATCTTGCCCTCGCCCATGCCCTGGAAGTTGCGCTGGCTGCACCAGTAGGAGAGTCCGCCGATGTGGTCCATGTGCCCGTGGCTGATGACCGCGTAGTCCATCGCGAGCGCTGGTCGCGCGCACTGTCCCATGTCGAAGCAGACATCGAACTCGGGGACTTGGATGGAGGTGGCCTCGCCGCCGATGCTCATGCCCTGGACACGGAACGGCGGGAGGTAGAGGAAGCCGAGCGCGGGTTCGCGCGGAGGGGGCTTGGGGATCATCGCGAAGGCCTCCAGAGACGGGCGGCTGGCCCGTCCCGTGCTTGGCGTCTGACGGCGCGGGGCGCTCTCGGGACCGTGGAGGGCGCGAGACGATGCTACGCGCGTCGGTGGCTCGGGGCGTGTACCGTGACGCGCGTGACGGAGCCGACGACAAGCCATTCGGAGGGGACTGGTGGGCTGTCACCCACCCCCCCCACGCTGTGGGCCATGCTCTGGCTCGGCCTGGTTGCGGTGGGAGGCGCCGGGGCGTGGTGGGCGCTGTCGGGGTCGGCGAGGCCTCCGACGATCGCGATCATCATCGGGGTGATGGGGGCGCTGGTGCTGGTGGTCTTCTTGCACTTGCGGGGATCGCCGGAGCGGGCGCGGGAGGTGGATACGACGTTGAGGCGGCTGGGGCCTGCGGGGATCCTGGCGGTGGCGTGGACGTCGGTGCCTGCGATCGGCGGGACGGCGCTGCTGATCTTCATCGATGACGTGTCGGCGCTGCTCGAGCAGGACCCGACCTTGGGGCTTGTGGGCTACATCTGTGTGTTCATCGTGTTCGCGGGGCTCGGACTGCTGCCGACGTACGCCCAGGCGATCTTGGGCGGGTGGGTCTTTGGGCTGTGGGTGGGGTTCGGCGCGGCGCTGGCGGGATTCGTTGGGGCCGCGGTGGTGGGGTACGCGGTGGGTCGGACGACTTCCCGTGACCGCGTTGAGCGTGTGATCGCTGATCACCCTCGGTGGGAGGCGGTGCGGAAGGCGCTGGTCGGTGGTGGGCGTTGGAAGACGCTTGGGATCGTGACCTTGGTGAGGGTGCCGCCGAACAGCCCGTTCGCGTTGACGAACCTGGTGCTGTGTTCGACGGGTGTGAAGCTGGTTCCGTTCGTGATCGGGACGGCTGTTGGGATGGCTCCGCGGACGTTCCTGGCGGTGTGGCTTGCGGCGGTGGCTCGGGAGGCGGCTGCGGACGGGGGGATCGGGGCGGCGATCGCGGACAAGCCGCGGTGGGTGCTGATCGTGGGTGTGGTGTCGTTCGTGGCGGTCGTGGTGGTGCTTGGCCAGATCGGGACGCGTGCGCTGGACCGGGTGACGCGTGACCCTGGGGGGGGATTGGAGGAGGGGGCGTCGGAGGGTGGAGAAGCGGAATCCGGAGTCTGATTTCCCTGATCCCAGGGATCTGACCCCCAACCGAAGTGAGGCGTTGACTCGGTTGGGGATTGGGTGCAAACTCTTGTCAGAGAGATCACCGCATCGGGTGATTCTGGAGAGGTTGCCCGATGCCCAAGGCTGTGCCCCTGCTCTGCGGGGGACCTAGGGAGAGAGAGATCATGTCTATGCGTGTTTTTGTGGGCGCGGTGGCGCTCTTGGGCGTTGCGAGCGGTGCCTCGGCGCAGCTTCAGACCATCGACACGGTTGGCACTGTCAACGGCAATGCGAACACCGGCTTCGGCGGTGAGATCGGCAACGGGTCGCTGCAGGTCGAGTGCCTGGCCGACGGGACCGTGAACCTGACGCTGAACCACGGGACCGATGACACGTTCGACAACGTGGGCATGTTCATCGACTCGGTGGCCGGCGGGATCAACGACACGATCGGCATCACCGACGCGGCCGACAACGGTCGTGGGATCCTCAGCGGCGGGGCCGGGGTCAGTGACCTCGGGTTTGCTTCCGGCTTCGATGCCGACTTCGGGATCACGTTCGACCAGTTCTTCAGCGGCATTTTCGGGCTGACGCCGGCCGATCCGAACAACCTCGACTTCGTCGCGGGTATCGGCACCGGTGGACCCCGGGCGCCCGGTGACGCGATCTGGACGGCCAGCTTCAACCTGTCGCAGATCGGCCTGAGCTACGGCGACTCGTTCGACTTCGTGCTCTCGTACGGGAACGGTGCGAACTTCCGCTCCGGCGAGTTCATCGGCGCCGATCCTGACCAGGGGACCTACCCGAACGGCGCGAACATCGGCAACGCCTTCTTCCAGCTCGGGGACAACGACTATGTCCGCGTGAACACCCCGTCTCCCGGTCCGGTCGCCCTGTTCGGGCTTGCCGGGATCGCGGGGATGCGTCGTCGTCGCTGATTGAGCGTCGGCCTCGGGAATAGAGATACAGCCGGCCGCGGCGCCCTCGTGGGCGCCGCGGCTTCTTTTTTGGGTTTCTCTTGGGGCCTGTCTTTGGCATGTGGGGAGCGCTTGGGCGGGGTGATTCGCAGCGTGGGCCGGGGACGCCGGTAGTGGAAGGGCCGTAGAGTTGCGGCGTATTGGGGGATCCGAGGGGCTGGTGTGTTGGGCGTGAAGCGTGTGGGACGAGGCGCGCCCCGTCAGGACCAATCTGGAGATCGACGGATGAAGCGGATGCTGCTTTCTTGCGTGGTTGCGGGCGTTGCGGGCCTTGGCGGGCCGGTTGTCGCCCAGGAGCGTGCCCCTCGGGACGCGGAGCTGATTCCTCGTGACGTGCTGTTCGGGAATCCGGACCGTGCGTCGGTGAAGCTGAGCCCGGACGGGGAGAAGATCTCGTTCCTGGCGGAGCGTGACGGCGTGCTGAACGTGTTCATCGCTCCGGCGGCTGATGTGTCGAAGGCGGAGGCGCTGACGAGCGATACGGACCGTGGGATTCGGCAGTACTTCTGGTCGTACACGAACGACCACATCGTGTACTTGCAGGATCGGGGTGGTGACGAGAACTGGCGCGCGTATTCGGTCGACATCGGGACGGGTCAGGAGATCGACCTGACGCCGATGGACGGCGTTGCGGCGCGGATCCAGGGCGTGAGCCATGAGCGTCCGGACGAGATCCTGATCGGGATCAACAACCGGGATGAGCGGCTGCACGACCTGTTCGTCGTGAACGTTCGGACGGGTGAGCGTGAGCTGGTCGAGCAGAACCCGGGGTTCCTCGGTTTCGTGACGGACGACGAGTACGACGTTCGTTTCGCGGTGACGTACACGCCGCAGGCGTCGGTCGTGATCGCGGAGAAGCAGTCGGACGGCGGGTGGGTTCCGTTCATGGAGATTCCCTCTGAGGATTCTCTGACGACGTCGCCGGCGGGCTTCGACAAGTCCGGGACGACGCTGTACATGATGGACTCGCGTGGTCGGGATACGGCGGCGCTGGTTGCGCTCGACCTGACGACCGGTGATCAGCGCGTGGTCGCGGCGGACGATCGTGCCGACATCTCGGGCGTGCTCGCGCATCCGACTGAGCGGACGATCGAGGCGTACTCGGTGAACCACCTGAAGAACGAGTGGTTCGTTCTGGATCCTTCGATCGAGAAGGACCTGGAGCGGATGCGTGAGGCCGCGGACGGCGCCGAGGTGAGCGTGACGAGCCGCACGCTTGACGACAGCATGTGGACGTTCGCTGCGATCGATGACGACGGGCCGGTGCGGTACTACATGTACGACCGCGACTCGGGCGAGATCGACTTCCTGTTCACGAACCGCGAGTCGCTGAAGAGCGTGAAGCTTGCGCCGATGCACCCGCGCGTGATCGAGTCGCGTGACGGCAAGGAGTTGGTTTCGTACCTGACGGTGCCGTGGTGGACGGATCGGGATGCGGATGGCGTTCCGACCGAGCCGCTGCCGATGGTGCTCTGGGTGCACGGCGGTCCTTGGGCTCGCGACAGCTGGGGGTACAACTCGTACCACCAGTGGATGGCGAACCGTGGGTACGCGGTGCTGAGCGTGAACTTCCGCGGGTCGACGGGCTTTGGCAAGTCGTTCATCAACGCTGGTGACGGCGAGTGGTCGAAGTCGATGCACGACGACCTGATCGATGCGGTCGAGTGGGCCGTTGCCGAGGGGATCGCCGACGCGGATCGCGTTGCGATCGGTGGTGGGTCCTACGGCGGGTACGCGACGCTGGTTGGGCTGACGTTCACGCCGGAGGTGTTCGCGTGCGGCGTGGACATCGTCGGTCCTTCGAACCTGATCACGCTGATGGAGAACATCCCGCCGTACTGGGCGCCGTTCCGTCCGCAGCTGAACAAGCGGGTTGGCGATCCGTCGACCGTGGAGGGTCGTCGTTTCCTTCGTTCGGTTTCTCCGCTGACGCACGTGGACGAAATCGTGCGGCCGCTGCTGATCGGCCAGGGCGCGAACGATCCGCGTGTGAACCAGGTCGAGGCTGATCAGATCGTCGACGCGATGGTCTCGAAGAACATCCCGGTGACGTACGTGCTGTTCCCGGACGAGGGGCACGGCTTCGCGAAGCCTGAGAACCGGATGGCGTTCAACTCGGTGATGGAGGTGTTCCTGGCGCAACACCTCGGCGGTCGGTACGAGCCGATCGACGATGACGTGGCCGAGTCTTCGGCGGAGGTTCCGACCGGCGCGGAGGACATCCCCGGGCTGGGCGGCGTGAAGAAGTAACGCGTCCTGGACAACGTGTTTTCTTGGCGGGCCTGCTCTTGGGAGCGGGCCCGCTTTTTTTCGGGGACCGGTCGGCGGAAGGGGCGGAGTTCACGGCGCATGGCACGCGTGGGGGTGGGTAGGATGGGATCGTGAGCGGCGAGGAGATCACCCAGGAGACGGTTCGGAAGGTCGCGCGGCTCGCGCGTCTTGCGATCGATGACGAGCGTGCGGCTCGGTATGCGGAGCAGCTCGGTCGGATCGTGGGGTACGTCGAGCGTCTCTCGGAGTTGGACCTGGACGGCGTCGAGCCGCTCACGCACCCGATCGCGTCGAGCAACCGGCTGGAGGCTGATGAGGCGGGTGGGACGCTCTCGCGCGAGACGCTCGAGGCGATGGCGCCGGACTCGGTGGACGGGTTCGTGCGCGTGCCGAAGGTTCTGGATACCGGTTCGGCGGGGGGGTGAGGCGTGGACCCGCTGAGCGCATCGGCGACGCAGATCCGTCAGATGATCGCCTCGGGCGAGCGCAGCGCTGAGGAGATCGCGCGTTTGTCGTTGGACCGGGCACGGGCGCTGCAGCCGGTGCTCAACGCGTTCGTCGACATCCTGGACGATGAGGCGCTCGAGCAGGCGCGCCGGATCGATGCGCGGGTGCACGGGGGCGAGACGCTGGCGCGCCTCGCGGGGGTGCCGGTGCTCGTCAAGGACAACATCTGCGTCGAGGCCGGTCGGACGACGTGCGGGTCGAGGTTCCTGGAGTCGTACCGGTCGCCGTTCGCGGCGTCGGTGGTCGAGCGGTTGCGCAGCGCGGGCGCGGTCATCATCGCGAAGACGAACATGGATGAGTTCGGGATGGGCTCATCGGGCGAGCACTCGGCGTTCGGGCCGACGTGTAATCCGTGGGACACGGGGCGCGTGCCGGGTGGGTCGAGCTCGGGGACGGCCGCGGGTGTTGCGGCGGGTGTCGCGCCGATCGGGCTGGGGACGGACACGGGTGGGTCGATCCGGCAGCCTGCGAGCTTGTGCGGGCTGGTTGGTGTGCGTCCGACGTACGGGCGGGTGTCGAGGTGGGGGTTGGTGGCGTTTGCGTCGAGTCTGGACCAGATCGGTCCGTTTGCGCGCACGAGCGAGGACGCGGCGCTTGCGCTGTCGGTGATCAGCGGGCATGACCCGCGGGACTCGACGTCGGCGCAGATCGAGACGCCGAACTTCATGACGGATCTGGAGCGGGGTGTGGAGCCGTTGGTGATTGGGGTGCCGCGGCAGGCGCACAGTCATTCGAATCACTCATCGGTTGCGCTTGCGCTCGATACGGCCGTGGAGGTGTTCGAAGGGCTGGGGGCTCGGATCGTCGAGGTCGATCTTGCGAGCACGGACCATGCGATCGCGGCGTACTACCTGGTCGCGACGGCGGAGGCGTCGAGCAACTTGGCGCGTTTCGACGGGGTCAGGTTCGGGCGGCGTGGGGAGGGTGCGACGCTGGACGAGTTGTACGAGCGTTCGCGCGGCGAGGGGTTCGGTGAGGAGGTGCAGCGTCGGATCATGCTCGGGACGCATGCGCTGTCGGCTGGGTACGCGGACCAGTACTACGCGACGGCGCTGAAGGCGCGGCGGGTGGTGAAGGAGGAGTACGAGCGTGCGTTCGTGGATCGGGGTGCTCACGCGATCCTGATGCCGACGGCGCCGGAGCCGGCGTTCGAGCTCGGCACCAAGACGGACGACCCGCTGTCGATGTACCTGGAGGACGTGTACACGGTGGGGCCGGCGCTCGCTGGGCTTCCGGCGGTGTCGTTCCAGGGTGGGTTTGCGAGCGTGGGAGAGGGCGATCGCGAGCGAGCGCTGCCGGTCGGGTTGCAGGTGATCGGGCCGGCGCTTGGGGAGGGGCAGCTGCTTCGGGTCGTGCGGATGTTCGAGCGCGTGACGGAGCATCATGCGCGGCGGCCGGAGATCTAGAGTCGTGGGGCGCGTCCTGCAATGGATCGCGGGCGGCTGGATGGTGCGCGAATCTTGGTTGGGCGATCAACCGGCGGCGTCCTGGCGCCGGGGCTTGTTTGTGTTCCGGCTTCGGCTGGGCCGAGCGGGCATCGTGCCCGCTCGGAGGTGTGGGCGGATCCGCTGAGGAGGTCCGGTGCGCGGCGGCTCGTTCTTGTGGTGCGCACGCAACTTGGGGCGGCGCACTCGTGTCCCGAGCGTCGGTTGCGGGGCCGTCTCGTCTGCTACGCGCTCATGGCTGTGGTGAGGTAGAGCATGAGCACGGTGACGATGGAGTTGTGCGCGAAGTGGACGGTGATGCAGGCGGTGAGGGAGCCTCGCCATTCGCGGACGATGGCGAGCCAGACGCCGAGTGAGCCGACAATGATGAGTTGGGGGACGAGGTAGCCGTGCATGAAGGCGAAGGCGGCGCCCACGAGCAGGGCGGAGATCACGATTCCGAAGCGTGTGCGCAGGTGTCGCTGGAGTGCGCCTCGGAAGAGGGCCTCTTCGACGAGGGGAGCCCAGAGGACGGCGAGGGCGATGATGAGGACGGTGACGAGTCCTCCGGCGCCGACGAGTTCGATGATGGGTGATTCCTGGACCGGGGGCGCGCCGGTGATGGCGTCGAGGATGAGCTTGAGGATGACGACGCAGAGCGCCATCGCGAAGAGGATGGGGAGGAAGGCGATGTATGCACCGATGCCGGCGAGGACGTTGATTGCGAGGCCGCCTTTGCCGCCTGTGAAGCCGATGGCGCGTGCGTAGGTCGCGCGGTCCATGCCTCGGACAAGCGGCCAGAAGATGGTGAGGACGAGCGCGCCCTGTGCGCCGAGGGCGACGAGGACGAGGGTCTGGTCGCTGAGGGATGTGAAAGCGAGCAGTTCGGTGAGCACCTTGACGCCGATGAAGCCGACGATGAAGACGAGGAGTGTCTCGAGCCAGAGACCGCGGTGTTGGTCGGTTGGGCGGTGTGCGTTGAGCTTGAGGCTGCCTGAGATGAGGCGGACGGCCGCGACGATGAGCAGCACGAGTCCCGCGGCCATCGCGAGGAAGAAGAGCGCTCCGAAGATGGCGAGCACGACGACGATGTTGAAGCCCTTGGCCTGTTCGTCCTGGAGGAAGGGGTCTCCGGGGCCTGCGAGTGCGAGACGGGCGTAGTAGCCGTGGTGGTCGATGAGCTGGGTGCGCTCATCGGGGGTGAGGTCGTCGGGCGTTTCGAAGTGCGCCAGGGCGAGGTCGATGTCGGCTAGGAGGAGCGACGGGTCGGCGTCGGGCGATGCGGCCTGCTCTTGGAGGATGTGGCTCTGGAGCGTGCGCAGATCCCGTGCGGCGGCCTCGGGGGTGTCGATCGTGCTTCGGACGAGCGCGTTTCGGAAGCGGGTGAGCGCGGGGAGTTGGTCGGAGTCGGGCGGGAGGACACTGCCGACGATGGGTTGCTCCGGGGCCTCTGCGCGGACCCAGAGGGCGATGCGTGCGCCGATGATCGTGAAGTCGCTGCTGGGCGGGGTGAGCTCGTCCGGGCCGATGCGTCCTGCGAGTTGGTCCTGCCAGACGGTGGGGTCTGGGACCATCGCGGCGGCCTGGATGCGCTGGAGGGCGAAGATGGCCCCGAAGAGGACGAGGAGGACGACGACGAGCCATTTGGGGGCGGGGTTGGTTGGGCGCCCGGGGCCGGG
>JANQQG010000228.1 GCA_028285065.1 Phycisphaerales bacterium | reverse complement strand
TCAGGACTTCTTCGACTTCGCAAACGACTACTTCAACGCCATCGGACCTCGCGGACACGCCGACTTCAACGACGACGGCATCGAAAACGACGCGGACTTCGTCGAATACCTGGCGGCCATGCTCGACCCCCACTGCTAACCCCCCCCTCACCCCCCTTCCTCTCTCCCGACGCACCGGCGCCAGCGCTCGCCGACTCGCCCGAGCTTCCAGATCGCTACTCCCACGCCCGTCGTCGGCCCAACCAGGGCCGATGCGGGCGCTCCGCATTGGGGAGCAACCGCCCAACGAGGCGCACGCCATCGGCGGCCCGGGCTCATACAGTGGGCCCATGAACGCGATCCTCCTTGCGCTTGCCGCAGGCCTGCTCTGGGGCGTCGGCGAGGTCTGCACACGCAGCGTCCTGCACACGAAGTCGATCGGTCCGCTCGCGGCCATCGCGATGCGCTCGACCATCGCGCTTCCGGCGATCTGGCTGGCGTACGTCGTGGCGACGCGTGCGATCGGGCTGGACTCCGAGCCGCGCACGTGGGCGGGCGGGATGAGCACCAAGACCTGGGTGCTGTTGATCGGCGGGTCGGGCCTGGCCGCCGGTGCGGGTGCGATGATCTGCTTCTACGGGGCCCTGAGCCTCGGCGAGGTCTCGCGGATCAAGCCGGTGGCGTTCGCAACGGCCCCGGCTGTGGCCGTGCTGCTGGGGTGGTTGCTGCTGGGGGAGGCGATGAGCGGTCGCAAGGCGCTCGCGATCATGTTGATCCTCGCGGGGGTGGTCCTCTTGACAGGAAGCCCCAAGCCCGCGAGCGTGACGCCTGAGCTCGCAGATAGCCAGCCCACGGAGGCCAAGCCCGCATGAGCACCGACAAGGACAACCACATGCTGCGCGGCGCACTCGTAGAGTCCCGGCGGCTCATCGACCTGACGCTGGCCGATGATGCGGCGCTGGCGCGGCTCGAGCAGGCGGCCGATGCGCTGGCGGGGGCGTTCAAGGCGGGCAGAAAAGTCCTTGCCTGCGGGAACGGCGGGTCGGCCGCGGACGCGATGCACTTCTGTGAGGAGTTGACGGGTCGTTTCCGCGACGAGCGCGAGCCGCTGCCCGCGATCGCGTGCACGGACCCGGGGCACATCACGTGCACGGCCAACGACTACGGCTACGACGAGGTCTTCTCGCGCTGGACACGGGCGCTTGGCAAGCAGGGGGACGTGCTGGTCGCGATGAGCACGAGCGGGAACTCGGTGAACGTGCAGCGGGCGGTCGAGGCGGCCAAGGCGATCGGGATGACGACGATCGCGCTGCTCGGCAAGGACGGCGGGACGCTCGCCGGCGCGTGCGACATCGAGTGGATCATCCCCGGGCACACGGCCGATCGCATCCAGGAACTGCACATGCTGATCCTGCACACGATGATCGAGGGTGTTGAGGGTCGCTTGTTCCCGCGCTGATCGAGGGCCACCTGCCTCCCGGCCTGCCCTCGCTCCGGTGCCCCGTATGCCTCCGTGGTGAGCCGCAGGCGAGCCCGGCCCGGATACGGGAAACGCCCCGGACGGCCCCTACAATGGCGTAGAGCCAAACGCCCTCCCCCACCCCCCTCGCCCTGCCGTTCGGCGGGCAATGACGGGACGCGGTGCGGGGAAGACAAGGACCCTGTGCGATGGCCTATTACATGAAGCTCGGGAACCTGCCCAAGAAGCGCCACGTCCAGTTCCGGCGCCCCGACGGCGGCCTCTACTCCGAAGAGGTCTTCGGCACCGAGGGATTCGTCGGACCGACCTCCACCATGTACCACATCCACCCGCCGACGCAGGTCACGGGGTGGAAGAGCCTCTACGGCACCGCGCCCGAGTACGTCGAGACCGACGTCATGCGCATGCGCCACATGGTCACCACGCGCATGAAGGCGCACGGTGACCCGATCACCGGTCGCGTGATCATCCTCGGCAACGGGGACGTCGAGATGTCCGTCTGCGTCCCCAAGGAGCGCATGGACTACCACTACAAGAACGGGCAGGGTGATGAGTGCCTGTTCATCCACTACGGCTCCGGCACGCTCCGGACCTTCATGGGCACGCTCAAGTTCAAGCCCAAGGACTACATCGTCATCCCCAAGGGCATCATCTACCACATGGATTTCGACGAGCTCGACGAGGCCGATCGGCCCGCCGACCACTCGCGCGAGGAGATGCCGTACGGCAAGTTCGTGTGTTTCGAGACGGCCAACGGCTCGCACATCCTGCCGCCTCGGAACTACCTGTCGAAGAAGACGTCGCAGTTCCTGGAGCACTCGCCGTTCTGCGAGCGTGACCTCGAGGTGCCGATGGCCAACGACGTGTACCCGATGTACACGGACGAGACGGGCGAGTTCGAGGTGCGGATCAAGGCGCGCAACAGCGTGCACTCGTACATGTACGACTACCACCCGTGCGACATCGTCGGGTGGGACGGGTGCTACTACCCGTACGTTTTCAACGTGGACGACTTCGCGCCGATCGTCGGGAAGCTGCACATGCCGCCCCCGATCCATCAGACGTTCGAGGGTCACAACTTCGTGATCTGCTCGTTCTGCCCGCGTCTTCTGGACTTCCATCCGGAGGCGATCCCGGTGCCGTACAACCACTCGAACCTCGACTCGGATGAGGTGCTGTACTACGTGGAGGGGAACTACAAGGCCCGCAAGGGGATCGACGTCGGCTCGGTCTCGCTGCACCCGCAGGGGATCGCGCACGGCCCACACCCCGGAACGGTCGAGAAGTCGCTGGGCGCGACCCACACGGACGAGCTTGCCGTGATGTGCGACACGTTCCGCCCGCTGTACCCCACGCGTGCGGCACTGGGTCTGGACGACGCGGCGTACCCGGAGAGCTGGCGTCAGCCGGCCAAGTCGGGGACGCACACGCCCAACGGAGCCGTCAAGGCGCCCGCCCCGAGCGGGAAGGCCGCCAACACCTGGGACTAACGCCCGGCGCTGATCGCCCCGCCCCCTGGCCCCCGCATTGCCCCGGTCCGCCAACGGACCGCGCGGGGCTCCAAACCGAGTCTCTTTCGCACGGACCGAGCTTCGGCTCGGTCCGTTTTTCTGCGCCCTGACCGAGACCGGAGCGAGGCCGGGTTGTGGGATCGGTTCGTGTTCACTAGCATCCACGCCTCGCACCCAAACCCGAGCATGTGTCGAGGTCCATTGCGCAGAAGACGACAGATCGCGGGGATCGTTCTCGCCATGACGGCGGGCCAGGCCGCATCGCTGGCGCACGGCGCGGCATGCGCGCCCGATCGAGCGCCGAGCGTGCGCGCGGTTGCCCCGCCGACGTTCGCTGAGGTGCTCCTGCGCGACCCGGTCCAGGTCGGCGACGCCGAGTTGAGCGCCGAGCGGATCCACACATGGGTCGAGGGCGGCGTCACGCGAGCCTTGGCCGAGGGCGCCGTGCGACTTCGGGTCGGGCGGTACGAGTTCGACGCCAAGCGGGCCGCGCTGTGGGCCCGGACCGTTCCGCGCGACGGCAGGTCGGTCGTCCAGCTCGGCGTCAGCCTCGACACATTCAGCCAGGGCGACGACCTGGACGGCGAGCGTCTCTTGGTAACGGGCGTCGTCGATGGGACCGTGCGGTTCCGCACGGACGTCATGACGCCCCCGGCCGCGCCCCCGCCGGAGCGCGATCCGTTCCTCATGGCGGCCGAGGCGAGCCTTGGGCGGCACCTGGCGCGTCTGGTCGGCGAGCCGGTGGAGCGTGACCCGGTTCGTGACGGTCCGCCACGCTTTCCAGCACCGGTCCTGCCGGCGGGGGATGCGCCCCTCGCGCGGCGCGCGCCGGTGATCCGCAAGCCGATCGCGGGTGAGGGGGTGGCAGATGTCCGACCGGCCGAGCCGGGTGGGCAGCTCATCGACCCGAGGCTCGACGAGCGTGCGCCCATCGCTCCAGTGGCGACCGATGAGACCTTCGACCCTCCGCCGCCGGTGCGCCTGGTGCGTCCGGAGCGAGGGACGCTGTCGTGGTCGCTCGGGCCGCGGGGCGAGGCGACGTTCGAGCCGATCGACGCCGAGAATCCGAACTCGGAGAACATCCTGGTCCTGACGGGCGGGGTGGTCGTCCAGTACAACGAGGCGCAGTCGACGCGTGCGGTGCAGTTGAGCGCGCAGCGCGCGATCATCTTCATGGAACCGGGCGCGATCGCGGACCTTGCGCGGAGCGAGAGCGACTCGGTCATCGGGATGTACCTCGAGGGCGACGTCGTCGCGACGGACGGGTCGTACAACCTGCGTGGCCCGCGGGTGTACTACGACGCCGTCGCGGGCGAAGCGCTCATGATCGACGCGGTGTTCTGGACGTACGACGAGCGCCGGGACTTGCCGCTGTACATGCGTGCCGAGGCGATCCGACAGGAGGCACCGAACCGGTTCAGCGCCCAGGATGCGCGTCTCTCGACGAGCGCGTTCCACGACCCGCATTTCTCGGTCGGCGCGACGAGCATCACGATCACGCGCCCCGAGCGGGCGGACGGGATGAGCTCGACTGTCGTCGACGCGCGCAACCTGACGGCCCGCGTCAAGGACGTCCCGTTCCTCTACTGGCCCGTCTTCATGGGGGACGTCGAGAACTTCCCGCTCCGGGCGATCCAGGTCGAGACGAATCAGGGTGGCGCGATCAAGACCTCGTGGGACCTGTTCAGCCTCACGGGCTTGCCCCGACCCGATGAGCTGAGCGTCGACATCCTCGCGGACGGGTACTTCGACCGCGGGGCGGCCCTGGGTACGGACATCAACTGGAACACCGGCGACGCGTTCGGCAGCTTCTTCGCCTACACGCTCATCGAGGACAACGGCGCCGACGAGTTGACCAGCGGCGCCGAAGTTCAACAAGACTACGACACGCGCGGGATCGTCATCGGCGAGCATCGGTGGAACATCGACGACCGCTGGACGGTCGCGATCGAGGGCGCATGGGTCTCCGATGAGACGTTCGTCGACGCGTTCTTCGAGCCGTTCGCCGAGACGAGGCGCGAGTTCACCACCGGCGCCATGGCGCGGAGGCTCGAGGAGAACACCTCGCTGACGCTCTCGGCCAAGACCAACGTCAACGATTTCATCCCCAACGAGTACCTCCTGCAGAGCCAGGGGTACAGCGTTCAGAAGGCGCCCGAGGTCGGGTACGCGCGGTTGGCCGATGACCTGCTCGGCGGGGCTGTGTCGTACAGCTCCGAGACGCGCCTGTCGTACATGGCACTGGAGTTCACCGAACGCACGCCCGAGCAACTCGGGTTCAACACCGTTGCGCGGGCTCGCGAGGCATTCGGGCTCGCCCCCGGCGATGAGATTGGCGATGCGCTCCGGGCGAGCGGGCTGACCGAGGACGACGTGCTGCGTTTCGATACGCGTCATGAGGTGAGCGCACCGATCAACGCCGGGCCGTTCCGGTTCGAGCCGTTCGTCGTCGGGCGCGTCACGGCCTACGACCAGGACTTCGAGACGTTCAACGGCGACAACGACGACACGACGCGACTGTGGGGCTCGGCCGGCGCACGGGCCTCGACGAGCATGGTCCGGGTCTACGACGATGCCGAGAGCCGCCTGCTGGGTATCCACCGGTTGCGTCACATCATCGAGCCGAGCATCACCGGCTGGGTCGGTGGGACGAACCTCAGCCAGACCGAGCTGCCCGTCTACGACGACGAGGTCGAGTCGCTCGCCGACGCATCGGTGCTCCGCTTCGGGCTTGACCAGACGCTGCAGACCCAGCGGGGCGGGCCGGGGCGTTGGCGCTCGGTCGACCTGCTCAAGGTCCGCACCGAGTTCGTCTTCACCAGTGACGACGCGGACACCGAGTCGCCGATCGACCGGTACTTCGACTACCGGCCGGAGTACTCGCAGCTCGGCGACTCGTTCGTGCTGGATACGTCCTGGCAGATGACCGACGGCGTCGCGATCAGCCAGCACCTGACGTTCGACTTCGACACGAACCAGATCGCACGTTTCAGCGCCGGCGCCCTGCTCGAGCACACCCAGTCGCTCAACTCGTTCATCGAGGCGCGGACCATCAACGCGCGGGATGTCACGTTCCTCGACGCGGGGATCACGTACCGCCTGACGGACAAGTACCGGACCGGCCTGACGATGACGTACGACACGGACGAAGGGGACTTCCAGAACCTTGGCGTGCGAGTCCAGCGGCGTTTCCCCAACGCGACGTTCGGGTTCAGCCTGAACTTCAACAACATCACGGGCCGGACGAACCTCGGGCTCGTGTTCCAGCCAGCGGGGGTCGAGTCGCGTTCGGCCGCGCGTCTGAGCCGCCTGGGCGCCTCCAGCCGCTGACCCCCACCCCCCCTCGCCCCCCCACCTCCCCGCTCATCGCACGTTCGGCTACGATCGGCGCGATGGTTGATCGCATCCGCATCACGGACGTCGGCCCGCGCGACGGGCTGCAGAACGAGGACGCGCCGATCCCGACGGATCGGAAGGCCGCGCTCGTGCGCGCGATTGCGGACTCGGGTGTCGATGAGGTCGAGATCACCAGTTTCGTATCGCCCAAGTGGGTGCCGCAGCTTGGTGATGCCGCGGCCCTATGCGATCTGGTCGCGCCGGATAGACCGGAAGGGGTCATGTTCTCGGCGCTCGTGCCGAACGAGCGTGGGATGGACGGGCTGCTCGAAGCGAACCAGCGGGCCCGAGAGGCGACCGGACAGGACGTCATCGCCAAGGCAAGCGTCTTCACCGCGGCGAGCGAGACCTTCACCAAGCGGAACATCAACGCAACGATCGACGAGAGCCTCGCCCGCTTCGTTCCCGTCATCGAGCGTGCGCACGACGCGGGGCTGACGCTCCGCGCGTACGTGTCGTGCGCGATCGCGTGCCCCTTCGAAGGACCGATCGACCCGGGCGCGGTCGCGGACGTCTCTCGACGCCTTCTTGAGCTGGGCGCCGATGAGATCGACCTCGGTGACACGATCGGGGCCGCGACGCCGGAATCGACTGCCCGCCTCGTCGAGCGGATGCTCGAGCGACTCGACACGCCCATCCTCGATCGACTGACGCTGCACCTGCACGACACGTTCGGTCGGGCGGCCGACTGTGTTCGCACGGCGCTGGAGATGGGCGTCCGGTCGTTCGACGGAGCCGCGGGCGGTCTCGGAGGCTGTCCGTTCGCGTCGACGCCCGGGAAGCGGGCTCCGGGGAACCTCTCGACGCTCTCCCTCGTCGACGCGATCGCACGCGAGGGGCGTGAGACCAGGGTCAACCGCGACCGACTCGTTGCGGCCTCGGAGCTGGCCGAGCGGGTCATCGCCGAGGCTCGGGCGGAGGAGCAGGCGTGATCCGGACCGAAACGACGAGCGGTGTCGCGACGATCACCCTCGATCGCGCCGACAAGCGCAACGCGCTCACCCCCGCGATGCTCGGCGACCTCGCGAAGGCAATCTCGGATGTCGAGGGCCGCGCGAACGTGATCCTGCTGCGGGGCGAGGGCTCAGTGTTCTGTGCAGGCTTCGATCTCTCGCTGTGCCGCGATGATTCCGCGGCGCTGGGTGAGTTGCTGACTGGGCTTTCCGAGTGTGTGCGTGCGCTGCGGGGCTCGTCGGCGCCGGTGGTGATTGCGTGCCACGGGGCCGCGATCGCAGGCGGGTGCGCGCTGCTCGGCGGTGCGGACGTCGTCGTCGCCGATCGCGGGGCGAAGCTCGGCTACCCGGTGGTGCGCCTGGGGATCAGCCCGGCGGTGTCCGCACCGTTCCTGCGACAGCAGGTCGGTGACGGCCCGGCTCGGGCGCGACTGCTCGACCCCGAGCTGATCAGTGGCGAGCGGGGTCACGAGCTCGGCCTCGTGCAGGAACTCGTGGAGTCACGCGAGGACGTCGGGGGCGCGGCCGAGTCGATCGCAGGGTCGATTGCCGCGAAGCCGAGCAGCGCGACGAGCGAGACCAAGCGCTGGCTGTCGATCATCGAGGGTCGTCCGCCGGACGGACGTGGGCACCCAGCGCTCATGGCGCTCGATGTGTCGCTGTCCCTGGTTGGATCCGAGGAGGAGCGGAGCCGCCTGGCCGAGCTTTGGTCCGCCTAGGACCCAGTCGATCGCCGATCGACGGGAGCGCGCCGATGAGTGATCCGCTCGACACCGACAACAGCGACGCCGACGCACCCCACCCAGGCAAGCCAGAGCAACGCGTGTGACGTCCATGTCAGGCGCCACGGGGAGGGCCCGGTCGTGTTGGGCCCACCCACCCCGGTCGCGTTCAGTCGTGCGAAGTTCGTCTGCGCCCAGCGGGCCTCCGTGTCGTTGGCCCCGAGGATCGCGCCGATCCAAGACCCGAACGCATCGACCTCCGAACCCGTCTGGGATGTGCCTGCAACAGAGAGCGTGAATGTCCGAGCCTGGCCCGCCTCGCCCCTGAGCTCGACGACGGCGGGCACTATCTCTGACGCGGCCTGCAGCGACGCGGCATGCACGCGCAGCGGACCGATCTGCGAAATGGTGACGCCGCTGGCGAGCTGCTTCGTGGCGAAGTCCATGTACCACGCCGGGAGCAGTTGCAGCACGCCGACCATGAGCACGCAACCAGCGACCCCGGCGATGCCTGCACGACAGAGGACCCCTCCGAACCTGCTCGCGCCCGACATGCGCGAAGCCGGCAGGGCGCGCTGGGTCGTTCCGCACTCGGGGCACTCCCACCCCGGGTCGTCGCGCGCCGGGTAGCCGCAGGATGGGCAGCGGAGCCGGACGCCGCTTCCGCGCGGTGTGCGCGATCCGCTCGCGATCAGGAGCACGCCGACGATCAGCGCGCCGAGGCAGACGCCCCCGACCAGGAGCAACTCACCGAGGGGGCGCACCGCCCGAGGGCCCTGCCCCGCCAAGAGCAGCGCGAGCGGGTACGCACCGAGGACGCTCCCGAGGGCAGCAACGAGAGACCTGTCATCCCGCCCGACCTGCCGGCGTTCCGTGGCCATGCCGCCACGATACCGACCGCCTCCGCCCCGCGTCCGGCGTGCGGCTAGACTCGCCGACGATGCCTGAAGACCTCTCGACGCTTGACATCATGGGTGGGATCGCACGCCTGACGCTCAACCGCCCGGACACGCGCAACGCGATGTCGATCGACCTGATCGAGTCGCTGCACGAGCGCGTCGAATCGCTCGGCACGGGCGACGAGCCGGTGCGGGTCGTGGTGATCACGGGAGC
>JANQQG010000223.1 GCA_028285065.1 Phycisphaerales bacterium | reverse complement strand
GAGGGCCCAGGCGCTGAGGGCGACGGCCCAGGGCATGCCGGGGGGCTTGCGGAGGTAAGCGAGTTCGAAGAGCTCGAGGCTCTGGAAGTCGCCTGAGGCGAGCATGGACCAGCCCGGGATGGTCCGGTGGCCCTCGGTGTCCGAGAGTCCGGTCGAGCCGAGGCCCGGGAGGTAGATGAGGGCCGAGGTGGCGATGAGAAGGGCAGCGGCCGCGACGAGGGGGCGGGCGCCTGCGCGGCGGAGGGGGGGCGGGGTTGGCTGGGGCTCGGGCGGCACGCCCTCATCGTCGGTCTGCGCGGGCACGGGGCTGGACATGGGGCCGATGCGGCTGTGCGTCTGCGGTGGGGCGTCGACGCGGGCGGGAGCGGAGGGTTACTCGTCGGTTTCGCGCTCCGGCTCGATCGTCTCGCCGGTCTGGAACGCCCGTTCGATCGCCGGCTGCCACTTCGCGAGGAAGGCTGCGAGCTTTGGGTTGTCGTCGGGGTCGTGCTTGTGGCGGAGGGCGGCTTCGCGTGCCGTGTCACCGTCTTCGCCGAGGACGACTTCTTCGTAGAGGATCATGCAGGCACTGGTGCGTTCGCTGCCGGCTGCGCAGTGGATCAGGATGGGGCGTGTGTTCTGGTCGGCGAGGAGTTTGAGGGCTTCGACGTAGGAGTTCGGGTCGCCGGTGGCGTCGCCTTCGAGTCGGGGGAGGCGGATGCGGGTGATGCCGAGGGCGTCGGCGGTGCTCTGGGCGATCTTGTCCTTGCGTGAGCCTTCGTCGTAGGCCCCGAGGTCGACGATGGTTTTGATCTGGTGCTCTTCGTGGATCTTGCGGAGTGCGGCGGGGGTGAGTCGTCCGGAGCGGTAGACCTCGCCGGGCTCGACGATGCCGAAGTTGCGGGGGAAGAGGTTGTCCTTGACGCCCTTGTCGTAGAAGACGATGAGGGCGACGACGGCCGCGATGATGGCGATCACGCGTGTGTGCGTGCCGGCGCGGCGGTTTGGGGGGGCTGAGTGGGTGGTCTTGGTCGGGCTGGGCATCGGCGAATGCTACGCCGCGGGTGGGCCTGGACCGTACGATGGTTGTGAGAGAGCGAATCGCATGCCATCCGCCCCGAACCAGCCCGATCGGCCCAGCCAGCCCGCCTCAGACGCCTCCTCGGGGGCTCGTGGGGGCGGTCCCGGCACGGGCGGCGGTGGGGGTGGTGGGCGGCTCAAGGGCGGGGCGGGGGCGTACCCGGAGAGCGTGCGGCGGCTGATCGAGGAGTTGTCGCGGATGCCCGGGATCGGGCCGCGGTCGGCGGAGCGGTTGGCGTTCTTCATCCTGAAGAGTCCGGCGCCGGAGGCGTTGCGTCTGTCGCGTGCCATCTCCGACGTGAAGCAGTTGGTGCGCCACTGTCCGGTGTGTTTCAACCTGGCGGACACGTCGCCTTGTCCGATCTGCGAGGACGCTCGTCGCGAGCGTGGGCGGGTGATGGTGGTGGAGCAGCCGCGGGACCTGATCGCGCTGGAGCAGACGGGGATGTTCCGCGGGGTGTACCACGTGCTGATGGGTCGGCTCAGCCCGCTGGACGGCGTTGGTCCGGAGGATCTGACGGTCGCTGATCTGCTTGCGCGCCTGAGCGATCCGGCGCGCAACAGTGGGGGCGAGCGGGTGACGGAGGTGATCCTGGCGCTGAACCCGACGCTCGAGGGGGACGGGACGGCGATGTACCTGGGGGAGCGGATCGGCGCGCTCGGCGTGAAGGTGACGCGTCTTGCGCGCGGTTTGCCGACGGGGTCGAGTCTGGAGTTTGCGAGCAAGGCGGTGCTCGCGGACGCGATCGAGGGCAGGCGCGAGCTGTAGCGCGAAGCTGAGAGGACCTGCACGGACGCATGCGTTTCGATACGTCACAGCACATGAAGCTCGGCCAGCAGATGAAGCTGGCGCCGCGGATGATCCAGTCGATGGAGATTCTGCAGATGCCGCTGCTGCAGCTGGAGGAGCGGATCGACCAGGAGCTCGAGAACAACATCGCGTTGGAGATCGTCGAGCCTGGTGAGGGCGAGGGCGATGTTGGGGTCGAGGGTGAGAGCGGGGAGGGCGTCGAGCGTTCGTCGAGTGATGAGGGCGCGGGCGAGGCGGAGCTGTCGATCGACGCGACGAGCGGGGCGGATGACTTCGAGCGGCTGGACACGTTCAACGAGTCCAACCCGGAGGCGGCGGAGAACGAGTATTCGTCGTCGTCGAGCGTGCGCGAGGAGCATGAGCCGACGTACTCGCGGGCGCGATTGGACGGTGAGCGTGACGCGAAGAGCGACGCGATGGCGAACACCGCTGCTCGGGGCGCGTCGGTGCAGGAGCAGATCCGCGAGCAGTGGCGTCTGTGCGACGTCGATCCGCGCACGCGGGAGCTCGGGCTGACGCTGATCGGGTTCATCGAGGACGACGGGTATCTGCGGACGCCGCTGGCGGACATCGCGGACCGGACGATGGACGCGTCGGGTCGGGCGACGCCGGAGGAACTCGAGCGGGCGCTGGTTGCGATGCAACTGCTCGTTGATCCTCCGGGCACTGGGGCGCGGGACACGCGCGAGTGTCTGCTGCTGCAGCTCGATGCGCTCGAGGAGGAGCTGGCGTCGAGCCCGGATACGCCGCCCGAGGAGTTGGCGGCGTGGGAGCACGTGCGTGTGCTGATCGAGGGTCACCTTGATGATCTTGCGCAGAACCGTCTGCCGAAGATCGTCGAGTCTTCAGGGCTGGGGCTGGACGAGATCAAGGAGGCGCTCGGGCGGATGCGTGCGCTCAGCCTTGCGCCCGCGCGGCGGCTTGCGCCGGACGAGACGCAGGTGATCATCCCGGACGCGATCGTGGAGTACGACCGGGATCAGGATCGGTACTTTGCGTACCTGAATGACCGGCGGCTTCCGAACCTTCGGGTCAACCGCGAGTACGCGTTGATGAGCAAGGACCGGGCGGTCGAGAAGCCGACGCGCGAGTTCATCCGGAAGAACCTGTCGAACGCGAGCTGGTTGATCGATGCGGTCGAGCAGCGCAAGCGGACGCTGCTCCGTGTGCTGAATGTGGTGGTCGAGGCGCAGCGTGATTTCTTCGATGCGGGGCCGACGGCGCTGCGCCCGCTTCCGATGACACAGGTCGCGGAGCAGCTTGGCATTCACGTGGCGACGGTGTCGCGCGCGGTCGCGGACAAGCACCTCGAGACACCGCGGGGGATGGTTGCGCTTCGGAAGTTCTTCACGGGCGGGACGCAGACGGCCGGCGGCGAGGACGTGTCGTGGGACGCGATCAAGGCGGCGCTGCGTGACGTGATTGACGCGGAGGACAAGTCCAAGCCGTTGTCGGATGATGCGCTGGCGGCCGCGCTGGGCGAGCGTGGGATCGAGATCGCGCGTCGGACGGTCGCGAAGTACCGGTCGCAGATGGACATTCCGAGCGCGCGGCTGCGCCGCGAGTTCTAGTCCTCCTCGAGCGAACCGGTTGGCTACTCGGGGAGGAAGAGGAGTCTTCCTGCGCGTCTGGCGCCTCGTTCGCCGGGGTGGAGTCTGAGTCGCCTGCGTGACTCGGCCAGGAGGGGGCGGAGGGGGGTGCCGCACTCGGGGCAGGTTCGGTCGGGGTTGGCGTGTGTTGCGCGTTGTCCGACGAGTGAGTAGCTGCAGGTCGGGCAGCGTCGTTGCGTGAGGGCGCGGAGTTTTCGGGTGAGGCGCGCGTTGAGGGCGATGCCTGGGAGTGCGAGGGCGATGAGCGCGAGGCCGACCCAGAAGGCGAGCATGGAGGCGATGTAGACGACGGCGCGTCGTGAGGAGCCACGGATGGTGTCGCCGCCGCCGACTCGGATGAGTTCTGCTGCGGCGCGTCCGTCGACCGGGAGTCG
>JANQQG010000198.1 GCA_028285065.1 Phycisphaerales bacterium | reverse complement strand
GGGGGGGGGCGGGGGGGGGGGGGGGGGGGGGGGGGGCCGGTGTCCTGGGCGTGGGCGGATCCGATCATGCCGGCGAGCACGCCCATCATCACCAATCGTCTTCGCATCGCTCGGTCGCCTCCCGTTGTGTGCGCGGAGCGTATCGGGATCCGGTTAGCTCCGCATCCGCCACGCGTAGAGCAGCCACTCCACCATCGCCAGGCACGCCCCGGCGAGCACGAACCAGCGCCACACCTCGCGCGGCGCGGGTCCGCCCTCGCCGGCGACGGCATCGGCGGACCCGATCCGCACGCGATCGCGGACGACGAGTGAGGACTCCAACGGGTCGGCGAGATTGACGCACACCGTCGTCGGTTCCTGAGCGCCCGCGAGGGTGTAGACCCCGGCCCGCGCGAGCAGACCGAGGCTGACTTCGCTGGAGTCATCGTTTCCGATGGGGACGTTCCCGGAGATCGGACCGTCGATCGTGATCGCGCGTGCGCCGGAGGCGGCACGGGCGCGCACGGGCTCGTCGGTCCTGTACCAGCGCCCAGGCTCGGCGTCGCCGCCGAGGGCGAGCTGTTCGAGGACGTTGGACATGAAGACGACGAACGTGTAGTCGGGTCCCCAGTTGGAGTTCGCGAGTTCGAAGCCGACGATGACGCGCCGCACGCCGGCGAAGGTGCCGGAGACGATGAGCGGGCTGCGCTGGCCGATGGCGAGCGACTCGACGTCGCGCGATTCGAGTGTGACGGTCGGCGCGGGATCGACGAGGAGTGCGTCGAGCGCGACGTAGCGCATGAGCGGGTGCGTGCGTCGCCAGGAGAGTGCGCGTGCCGCGGCTCCACTCGATTCGCTTGCTGCCTCGATCTGCACGGGGACACCGGGGACGGTGCGCCCGAAGCTCAGGCTCGGGGGGGAGGGCGCTTGGCGCGGCTCGGCGCGATCGAAGATGACCAAGTCGTAGTCCCCGGCGCTCGCGCCCGAGCCTGTCGCGGGCTCCTCAGCCATGCGTTCGTACGTGAACGGGCTGACCTTGCGGATCCGGGCGAGGTCCAGCACCTCGAGCACGGAGAGGAGGAACGGATCCGGACGCCCGTCGCCCGGGCCGGGCGCGACGAGCAGGACGCGTGCGCTGGCTGCTGGCTCGAGCGCCATGGCGACGGCGTCGTCGCTCGCGAGCAGGTCTTGGCCTTGCATGCGCACGACGAGGAGGCCGCCGCCGGTGGTGCTGACCTCGAACGTCCGCGCGAGCTCACCGGGTTGCTGCTCGGTTGCTCCGGGGACACCCACTGAGGCCTCGCCCACGGTCTCGCCCGCCAGCTCGATGCTCAGGCGTGTCGTTCGGGTCTCTGCGCCGGAGTTCTGGATCCGGACGAAGACGCGCACGAGCGACGGGTCCTCCCAGTCGCGCCGCGCACTGAGCGCGACGAGCCCGAGGTTGCCCTCGGAGCGGACCTTGGCCTGGTCGCCGACGCGCGTGAAGGACGTCTCGGCCCCGGTGATCCCTTCGACGACGAGCGACGGGTCGAAGCCGGCATCGCTGAAGACGACGACGCCGGCGCGTGCGTCGGAGTCCTCGCCCCCTCCTCCCGCCCCTCTCGCATCGGACTGGAGGGCGTTGACGAGGCGGGCCGCGCCGGCGAGGTCACCGGGTTGGTCGGCTCCTTCGAGGGCGTTGATCGCGTCCTTGACGGTCCCGATGTCTCGTGTGAGCCCGACGTCGAGCCTCGCTCGTGCGCCGAAGCTGACGAGGGCGACCTGGGACTCCGTGTCGCGCCCGAGGCGGTCGACGAGCTCGACCGCGCGCCGCTTGGCTTCATCGAGGCGTGTTGCTTGCTCACCGGGCGCGCGGGGTTGGCCGTCCAGGGCGAGCATGGATGCCGACCGGTCGATGACGACGAAGACGCGCTGCGGGGCGGGTCCGGCGTCGGTGATCGCGGGGCGCGCGACGGCGATGACGAGGCACGCGAGCGCAAGCGCCTGGATGATCAAGAGGAGTGTGACGCGGAGCCAACGGAAGGGCGCGTTGACCTGGAGGTCGTGGACCGCGCGTTCCCAGAGGAGGGTGGAACTGACGATCGCGGGGCGACGGCGCAGCTTGAGCAGGTAGAGCGCGAGCAGGACGGGGCCCGCGATCGCGCCGGCGATCAGCCCGGCCGCGGGGGCGAGGAACGTCACGCCCCGTCCTTCCTGTCTGAGTCGGCTCCCCACCCGCTGACGGGGTCGGGTGCGCGCGGCGCGACGTGCGACTGGCGACGTGGGGCTTCGTTGGCGCCGCCGGAGCGGAATCCCTTGGCGATCACGAAGATCTCCGTCGACACGTCACGGCTGGCGCGCGGGCTCAGGCCCTTGACGTGCCTGAAGTGCAGACCGGTCTCTTGGAGCAGCGACGGGTACGCCTCGCCCTCGAGGACCTTCATCACCAAGGAGCCGTTCTCGCGGAGTACCCCGGTGGCGAGCTCGAGCACCTTGCGGCAGAGCTGGACGGATCGCGCGTGGTCGGTCCCGCCGGCCGCCCCGGTGGTCGAGGGGGCCATGTCGGAGAGGACGACGTGGAAGCGTCCGCCGGCCCGGTCGACGAGGTCTTCGGGGTCGAGCTTGAAGGCATCGGCGACAAAGGTCTCACCCTTGCAGGGGACCTTGACCTCGCATTGCTTGAGGTCGACGCCGACGAGTGTCCCGCGCGGTCCGATGCGTTCGGCGGCGACCTGGATCCACGAGCCGGGCGCACAGCCGAGGTCGAGCACGCGGAAGCCCTTGGCGAGGATGCCCCGTTTGTCGTCGATCTCCGCGAGCTTGTAGGCGCTGCGGGCGACGTAGCCCTCGCGTTTGGCCTTGCGGAAGAACTCGTCCTGGATGACACGTCGGGCCATGGGCGGATCGTAAGCGGGTCCGGGCTACGATGGAGGCACGAACAGGCAACGGAGAAATCGATGCCCACAGCAGCCCCGCACCACTTCATCCGAGATTTCCAGCCCTACGAGCGCATCAGCGGGGCCTTCGCCATCGCCAACGCCCAGCTCGGCCGGACCAAGGCGGACAAGCCCTTCCTCAAGGCGCTCATCTCCGACAAGACCGGCGTGCTCCCGGCGCGCATGTGGTCGATCGACGCCAACCAGTTCCGGCGCATCCCCACGGACGGCTTCGTCTACATCGAGGCCGAGACCCAGCCCTACCAGGGCGAGTTGCAGTTGATCATCGCGTCGATCGATGCCGTCGAGCCGACCGCCGACCAGCTTCGCGAACTGATCCCGTCCTCGGCCCGCGAGCCGGACGAGATGTTCGCCGAGCTCAAGGCGCTGCTGGACACGCTCGAGCACCCGGCGGCCAAGGCGCTGGCGCAGGTGTACCTCGACGATGAGCATCTGATGGAGGCGTTCCGTCGCGCACCCGCGGCCAAGATGATGCACCACGCCTACCTCGGCGGGCTGCTCGAGCACACGCTGGCACTCCTCAACCTCGCGGCAGCCGTTTGTCCGCTGTACCCGCGCATCAACCGTGACATCGTGATGCTGGGTCTGTTCCTGCACGACCTCGGCAAGACGCGCGAGCTGATCTACGACCGGACGTTTGCGTACTCGGATCGTGGCGAGCTGATCGGGCACATCGTCGAGGGGGCGATCATGCTCCACGACAAGGCCCAGCAGGCGATGGCGCTGCACGGGATGCGCTTCCCGCCGAACTTCATCACGGTCCTGCAGCACATCATCCTCAGCCACCACGGGGTGCCCGAGTATGGCGCCGCGAAGGTGCCCGCGACGCCGGAGGCGATCCTGGTGTCGATGCTGGACAACGTAGACGCGAAGACGACGATCGCGCTGGCCGCAGCTCGTCCGGACTTGAACGCGTCGGACCTCGGCGGGAACTTCACGGAGCCGCAGTGGGCGCTGGACCGCACGAAGCTGTTCCGTCCCGATCCGCTTTCCTAGGGCTCGGAACCGGGTTTTTTGTCCTTGGATCCCCCGAGATCGAGGCGGGCGTCCGTGCGCCCGTATGATCCTGCATGTCGGGCGACGAACTGCTCGTGCGCTTTACGCGCCCAATCCCGATCTTCCCGCTCAGCGCTGTCTCGCTGCTCCCGCACGGGGTGCTCCCGTTGCACGTCTTCGAGCCGCGCTACCGCCAGTTGATCTCCGACGCACTCGACGGCTCCGGCCAGATCGCGATGGGTGTGTTCGAGGGTGATCAATGGCGTCAGGAGTACCACGGTCGACCGGCGCTGCGTCCGGCCGTGTGCCTGGGCCAGATCATCGAGCACCACAAGCTGCCGGACGGTCGGTACAACGTTGCGTTGCAGGGCTTGTGCCGTGCGCGCATCGTCGAGGAGAGCCCCGCGTCGGAGGCGCGTCTGTACCGCGAGGCCATGCTAGAGCCGCTGGGCGAGCTGCAGCCGGACGAGCATCCGTTGGATGACTTCCGGTACCGGTTGGTGGAGCGTCTGAACGAGGCGCCGCTGACGGACCTGCGTGATGCGGGTGCGCTGCTCGAGCACCTGTCGGACCCGGACATCCCGACGAGCACGCTGATGGAGTTGTTGACGCTCTCGCTCGTGGATGACGCGGAGGTGCGCTACCGGCTGTTGGCGGAGCCGAGCGCGTTGCGCCGGGCCGAGGTGGTGGGGGAGGAGATGGAGAAGCTGTCGCGTCTGCTCCGGATGGCGGTGCCGCAGCGCCGGGCGGGGATCGACATGCCCAAGGGCTGCAACCCGAACTGACGCCCTCGGGTGCCTGTGGGGCGGGGGTTGTGCGGGGGATACCCCTAAACAGGCGACTTCGGGTGAATCCGGAAGAGCCCGTTTCCGATACAGGTTCTGCATCGAATGACGCCAGGGGGCGTCAGCACTGGGCCGCTCCGTGCGGCTTGTCGGTGCAGGGCGGCGTTGCGCCGCGGCAAGGAGGTATCCGATGACCCGTTCTCTCGCTTCGACTCGCAGACGTTCGCTGACCCGCTCCGGCTTGCTCGCTGGCCTGGTTCTCCCCGGCGCGCTGCTGCTGGGCGGCTGCTCCAACGGCTTCGAGGGCGCAAGCTCCGGGGCGGCGCTCGGCGCGCTTGCCGGGCTCGGGATCGGTTCATTGAGTGGTGATGCGGGCAAGGGAGCCGCGGCCGGCGCGATCATCGGCGGCGTCGGGGGTGCGGTGCTCGGCGATCAGAACGCTCGCAACGCGCGCTACAACGACCCGTATCGCGGGTCGCGTCCTCCGAGTTGGTACTACGACGACGACTACCGCCCGAATCGCTCGCGCCACTACGATCGACGCCACTACCACCGCGATCACGACCGCCACTACGACGGCTACCGCGAGTACCGGGAGTACCGCGAGTACCGTGACTGGTAGCGCGACCGGGCTGCCGACCGCCGAACCCGATCACCTCGAATCACTCGTCGTCTGCGTCGTCCTCGGCGCTCGCCGCCTTGGCTGATGCCTTGGCGGCGGCCTTTGCCCTGGCCTCTTCTTCGAAGGCCGCGGCGTGGGTGCACGCCTCGACGAGCGCCTCGTGGAGGCTGTCGCCGTCGGGGTGCGCGAGCACGCGATCGAGCAACCCGTCCATGCGCTGGATGGCCCGGCTTTCCTGGTCCATCTCCTCGATGGCGGCCTCGCTGAGTTCGTCGACGGCGTCCATGACCCAGTCGGGCGAGGGCGCGTCTTCGTCTTCGGGCAGGCCGATCTTGGAACGGATCGTCACCGGGCCGATCGTGACGATCGGGCAGCGACCATCGCGCGTCGTCGGTTCACGCACCACGACGACCACGGGGTTGCCCGACTGATCCGCGACCTCGCCCAGGGCGCGTCCATCGACACCGACGCGCGGCGGGCGGACGAGGTAGTACCCAGGGTCGACGGGGCCTGACTCGGGGACCTCCGCGTCGATGATGCCCGCGAAGCCGGCGTCGAGTGCCGCCTCGCGTTTGGCGCGCCGTGACTCGCGCAACAGCTCGACGCCCTTGCCCATGCGTGTGTAGTCCTGCGCGTCGTGCGACTTGAGAACGGCTTCGAGCGCGGAGCGTTCGCCCTTGAACGCATCTGACGCGTCGAGCGCGCTGCGGGACTCGCCCAGGAGGGCGTCGATCTTCTCGAGCTTGGACATCCGCTTTCGCGTCACTGTGCCTCTCCTGATTGCCCCTGTGTCGCCCGGTCCGCCAGGGCGCGGAGCACCGATTCCCAACGAGTCGCCTGCTCGACGAGGTCGTAGCCCACCGCGTCCGCTAGGGCAGCCCAGTCCTGGTCCTGCTGGGCCCGCTTGACCTCCTGAAGGTGTTCAACGAGCCCGGCGATGGCGACGTTCACCGCGAGCAGACGCCCTTCGTCCCCTCCATTTCCGCCTGCCTCCCCCTCATCGACCGGAACGCTGACCGACTCGATGTCCAGACCCAGCAGGTGGCACCCATGCAGGGTGGCCTCGGGGACGTGGGCCCAGACCTCGAGGGCCGCGCGGAGGTGCTCGCCGGCCCCGGAGACGTCCCCGGTCTCGAGGTGCTCTTGGGCCTTGCGCTGGGCCTGGACGGCTCCGGGGAGCAGGTCGGCGACGTCCAGCAGGATCGTGCGCACGAGCGAGGCGGGGTCCGCGGAGACGAACCGGAGCTCATCGGCGCTGACCTCGGCATCCGGCGGGCTGGCGAGGAGGTCGCCGGGGATCTGCTCGCCATCGAGCGTGGCCTCGATGATCACGCGCCCGCGTTCCTCGGCGCGGACGCGTGCCGCGCCGAGCGCTTCGGCCAGCGTCGGGCGTGCGCACGTGACCGATTCGTCGTCAAGGTAGACCTGCATGGGGCGCTCCTGGCCTGTTCAGTGGGTGCCGGGTCGGGCGTGGAGGCGGGGTGGGGGGTGCGGTTCAGCCCGCGCTCTCTTCTTCGGTTCGTCGGCGCTCGCGCCGGCGCTGCTTCCAGATCAATCGGATGTTCCGGGCGTAGATCACGATTCCCGTGGTCTGGCCCATCACGGCCACGATGTCCTGTCGCCACGCGAAGTACGCGAAGAGCATCGCGCCGCCCGCGAACGAGAGGTACCAGAAGGCGGCCGGGACGACCGACTCGCGCCGTCGTTCGGAGACGATCCACTGGATGAGCATGCGGCTCATGAAGACGGCCTGGGCGCCGAAGCCCAGGAGGATCCAGCCGAAGCTCGTCCAGCTCGTGATGTTGAACAGTCGGAACCAGACGTTGTCGGCCTGGGCGAGCAGCTTGTCGAGCCCGCGCTCGCCAACGAGCGCCTGCATCTGCGGCGCGGTCATTGGCTCGGATGCCTCGTCGCCCCGGTAGAGCAGGCGGAAGCGTGCGTCGGTTTCGGGAGGGGCGGCCGGGTTCGGTGGCGAGATCTCGACGTACCCGCGCAGGGGGCCGACGCGCAGGGTGGCGTAGGTCTTGTCGGGCGAGCGTGGGACGTCGCCGGGGGTCATCAGGACCAGCCAGATCCCCAGCCCCACGACGAGCACCATCAGCGCGCCCGGTTCCCACTTGATGCGCCGTTTCGCGGGCGCTTGGTCCATCGACGCCTCCGTGCGCTCAGCTCGTCGCGGCCGGTTCGCCGCTCGGCTTGGACTCGATCATCCCCCGTCCCTGCGTGCGCCCGGCTTGGGCCGAGCTCCCGTCGTCCCGGGCCGCGGAGGTGGCGCGGACGACCTTCTTGCTCGTGACCGGTCGGACGCGCTTGCGCATCCATCGGACGGCGAAGCAGTCGATCAGGCCGGGGATGGCGCGCTTGGTGATGCCGGCGCCGTACTTGGTTTCCCCGGCGATGCGCGGGCGGTGGTTGACGCGCGTCTCGACGACGTTGTAGCCGAGCGCCCGGCCGTAGACAGGGATGAACCGGTGCATGCCCTTGTACTGCAGCGGGACCGCGAGGCCGATCTCACGCCGCATGATCCGCAGCGAGCAGCCGGTGTCACGGATGGTGTCGCCGAGCAGCAAGCGCCGGAAGAGGCGACCGACGATCGAGCCGTAGCGCCGGACGATCCCGTCCTTGCGCGCGTGCGAACGGTCGCCCTGGACGAAGTCGATCGTCATGGTGTCGATCCAGCGATCGCGGTCGCTGGCCGACTCGCGCATCAGCGTGATCATGTCTGCGAACGCGCTGGGGTCGTTCTGCAGGTCCGCGTCGAGCTGGCCGAGCAGGCGTCCGCGTGCGGCCCGGAAGCCGACGTAGAGGGCGGCGGACTGGCCGTTCCCGCTGCCCCGGGGCGTGCCGGTGGTGGCGACGCAGCGCAGCCCGGGGATGGACCGCATGAGTTCGGTTGCGCGGCTGCGGGTGGCGTCGGTGGACCCGTCGTCGACGAGGAGGATCTCGAAAGTCACCCCCGTCTTTGCGAGCACGTCCCTGATCTCGGTGACCAGCGGCTCGACGTTCTCTTCCTCGTTGTGCGCCGGCGCGACCACGCTCAGATCGACCACGTCTGCCTCGACGCCGGGGGCG
The DNA here is from genome assembly GCA_028285065.1 of Phycisphaerales bacterium. Lineage (GTDB taxonomy): Bacteria > Planctomycetota > Phycisphaerae > Phycisphaerales > UBA1924 > JANQQG01. Next base: position 12,356 of record JANQQG010000198.1, on the reverse strand, counting down.
GGGGTCGGCTCGTTGGTCTGGGGCTCGGGTGCTTCCATGCGGCTCGGCTCTCTCTGGGTCGGTGGTGGGCCCGCGGCGCCGGGTCGGCGGGGGAGCGGGGCGGGCGAGCCGGGAGTTTAGCCCGCGAACGGCGTGGGGGCGTCAGGAGGGGGGAGGGGGGCGGCCTAGAGTCCTGCGTCGAGAATCTTGAGACCTGATCGCAGCGAATCCCCCCGGTGTCAGCGGGGTCGGTGGCAGGCTCAGTTGGAGGCGGATGCATGCACGGTCATGGGGTCAAGGTCAACGTCGGCGAGGCGACCACCAAGGTCACGTTCATCCTCGAAGACCCGGAGGCGCTTACGGGCGAGGAGAAGACCGAGTGGGAGGTCCCGGCTGCCGAGGGGCACGACCTGCTCGATCTTGCCATCGGCGCCGGGATCAACATCGAGCATGCTTGCGGCGGGGTGTGCGCCTGCTCGACCTGCCACGTCTACGTCGAAGAGGGCATGGACAACCTCTCCGAGGCGACGGAAGAGGAAGACGATCGCGTCGAGGAGGCCCCGGGCCTGCAGCGCAACAGCCGTCTTTCGTGTCAGTGCATCATCGAGAAGTCGGGCCCGATCACGGTCCGCGTTCCGGCGTGGAATCGCAACGCCGTGAAGGAAGTGCCGCACTAGTTTTCGCCGAGGGCGCGGTAGGATGGCAGTGGGGAGGCAAGGAGGGCCATCCCATGAGCGACACGTTCCACTGGCTCCATGTCGAGCGCATCGGCGAGGAGCTTGCCGATCGCAACCCCGAGATGGACCCGTACGGGATCGGGTTCATGGAGTTGCGCACGATGGTCGAGGGGCTCGAGGGCTTCGAGCCCGACCCGGATCACCCGGTCAACGAGCGCATCCTCGAAGCGATCCAGCACCACTGGGCGCAAGAGGTCGACGACATCGAGCTCGATGAGGATCGCGACTAGCCCGCGCCGCTGCCCTGCGCCGCTGGGAGTACGGCGGGTGCGATGACGAGCACGACGATGTCGTAGAGCGCGTGGCAGGCGACGCAGATGCCGAGGCCGCGCCAGAGGTAGACGATGGCGAGGTAGAGCCCGGCCGCGACGTAGGTACCGGCGATGCTCCAGTTGATGGAGCCGTCGGGGCCGTTGAGGTCGTGGAGCATCGCGAAGAGCACGGCCGAGCCGAGGACGGCCCCGAGTCGCGCCTGCCACTCGGGGAGTGTGAGCACGTCCGCGAGGATCAGGTGCAGGAGCGCGATCGCGACGAGGCGGCAGAGAAGGTCCTCGTAGAGGCCTGCGCCGATGCTCAGCGTCAGGCGTGACTGCCAGCTCAGCGATTCGAGGCCACCGTTGCCCGTGCCTGGAGCACCGGCCTCGGTCGCCTGGGCGAGGAGCGATTCGATCGCTCCCGGTCCGATCGCGCCCAGGACGAGCAGCGGGAACATCCACAGCAGTGCCTCGCCCGCCATGCCGGCGAGCGTGCCGGGTCGGATGCGCCACTTGTCGCGTGCGATCAGGTGCCAGGCGACGAGGATCGCGACCATGAGGAGGGCCGGCACGTGCGCGCCGCCGACGCCCATCGAAGCGAAGAGGCGCACGAAGATCTGGCGTGCCGCGACGTCCGGTCCCGCCCCGGGCCCGCCCTCGGCGCCCAGGTACACGACGAGCCCGATCTCATAGGCGATCAGGAGGGGGAGCAGGAAGACCAGGACGTGCAGCGGGCGCGTGGACCACCACGCGTAGCCCTCGGCGACGATCGGCTCGACGGCGACACGCCCCGATGCGCGGTCGCGCTCGGGGGCTGAGTCGGGCTGACGTTTGTTCTTGGCGTGGGGCGTGCGTGCCACGGTCTCGTCCGTCCTGAACGAAAAAGCCGGCCCGTTCGGACCGGCTTCGTGGGTTGCACTGTATCAGGTCGTCGTCAAACCCGTCGTCGCGTGCGCGACGATGCTCGACTCCGGCTCAGCCCTGGCGGGCGGCCTTGAGGCGGGCGTTGAGGCGGCTCTTGCGGCGGGCCGCGTGGTTCTTGTGGATCGTGCCCTGCTGTGCGGTTCGATCGATGACCTTCTGGCAGGTCTTGAAGGCCTCACCGGCGCCGTCGAGGTTGCCGGCGCTCAACTTCTCGTTGAAGTCGCGGATGGCGAGGCGCATCGCACGCAGGCGCCAGCGGTTGCGCGAGCGGTGGCGGATGTTCTGACGGATGCGCTTGCGAGCCGAGACCGAGTGTGCCATTGCCTGTCCTGCTTCCGGTGTTGGTGCCAGTCAGTGCCGCCGGGCAGAGCTACCGCAGGGGGCGGCAAGTCGGGCCGGTGGGCAGAGGGAAGTATCGCGTGCTGAAGGGCTGAATCAAGTCCCCGGGGGCGGGTGGGGGCCGGGGCGGAGGGAGGTCAACAAGCCTCCGGGCGGCCCTGCCAGCCACCAGCGGGTGAATCGCCCTGCTCCGGCGCTTGCCCCCGTCGGGCGGCCCGCTTAGCCTTGGTCAACCTTCTGCGGGCGTAGCTCAATTGGATAGAGCACCTGACTACGGATCAGGAGGTTAGGGGTTCGACTCCTCTCGCCCGTGCTTGATAGACCCGGTATGACCGCGAACTGGGTTGAGTAACGCAACCATGAAGGCCCGACCTTCAGTCCGGGGGGGGCTCCCTTCCCCAGCCGATGCCGGCTCTTAGACTGAGGTGGGCAGCATGGCTGATCAGATCCAACCACCAACAGTCTCCTTGGTGAACCTGAAGGGCGGGGTCGGAAAGACCGCTCTTTCGGTGAACCTCGCGTATGCCCTCGCTGAGTGGCACGACATGCGCGTGCTCCTTGTGGACATCGACCCCCAGTTCAACGCCACACAGCACCTATTGGATGAGACAGTGATCGTTGCTGGTCTTGAAGGGACCATTAAGGACATCCTGGACCCGCCAGCACCGACGATCGGGGTCGGCACGGGAAAGAAGACCAAGAAGAAGCGGAGTTCCGCGAACCCGCGGAGATTCCTCCATGAGATTGGAATCAACGGAGGCGGTTCACTTCACCTGCTTCCCTCGCTGCTGGATCTGAGCTTCGTGAACAGGAACCCCGCGGACAAGTCTGGCCGACTTGAACGCTACCTGCAACAGGTCGATGACGACTTCGACATCATCCTGATCGACTGCCCGCCGACGATCTCGGTGCTCACGATGGCGGCGTTCAACGCCAGCCGTTACTACCTGATCCCAGTCACGCCTGACTACTTCGCACCCATTGGAATTCCTCTGATTGAAGAGGAGGTCGAGCATTTCCTCGGGAACCTCCATGCTGATTCAGCGGAGATGATCCCGCTCGGCATCGCGTACACCATTGTCGATAAGCGGTGGCACGCCAACTGGGAGGAAGTGGCCAACCGTGTCGCCAGCGCTTCTGACATCCCCGCGTTCGAGTCCCATTTCACCTATAGCAAGCGATGGCGCGATTGCGCGGCAAATCACCAGCCCGTGTATCGTGAGCCTTCGAGCGGCAATCAACAGCGACAACTTGAGCACTTCGTAGACGAGTTTCTCGAACGGCTTGAGGAAGCGGAGGACGCACGCGAATGACCAGACGCGAGCTAGCATCAGCGATTGAACAGCTCGCGGAGAGCACGGTGGCGTTGGACCACCTTCTCCAGTTGTCGCCACGGGACGTCGAGAGGCTTCTTGATCTTTTGTCGAGTGACTCCGGCGTGGAATCGCTTCGGATGCTGTTGAACACAGTCCGATCCTTGCAAGAGGGGCGCTCGCGAGGCTCATCGAAGTATCGGAACGCTTCGCGATCTCGTAGCTACGCTTCGCCGTCGAAGCGTCGGAGGGAGAATCCGGATGTGTTGTTCGAGGAGTCAGGTGAGGCTGATCTGCGATCACTACTCGAACGTGTATTCTCAGATCGCGACCGTTTCCCCAGGCTTCGGGACATCGCCGACTTCGCGGGGCAACACCTAGGAGTAAGGGTTGCTCCGCAGAAGCTCAATCGCCAGCGGTACATCGCTCGCGTAGCCAAGAGCGTTGAGTCAAGCCCCAGGGCCATGCGAATGGCAAGGAACCGACTGACTCGCCTCCCGCCGAGTGAGCATGATGAGTCGTACAAGCTGCTCTACGACTACATTCGCGGACGCGATAGAGGATGAGCCATGGCGCGGCGCGCGACCCGATTAGCCACTCAGGCTCGTCAGGAGATTCAGAGTGGGTACGAGAACTTCAGTGAGGGGATGGAGCGGGTTCTAGGCCGTTCACCATCCCACGATACAGCAACAGAACCCAGCACCAAGCAAGCGTTCTTTGCACACTATTCTTGTCTGGAATGGTGTCGGGCGATTCGAACTGGTGGCGACGCCACTTCGTTCCTCAGGGAGATTCGAAGCGCTTCGCCGATGGCGATCTCGCTCGCGTCGCTCGGCATCTATGACGCCGCAAGTCTACAGCTTCGCTATTGCTTGGAGTGTGCTCTCGCGTACCTGTATTTCCGCGACCATCGCCGCGAACTGGAGTTGGCGGAACAAGACGAGGACATATGGGAACTGACCAGGCCTACCGCGGTGATCGCATTTCTGCGACGGCTTCCGGAGTTCAAATCGCCGGTAGGACTCGACCATCTCAACCTCGCCAAGACTCTCTACGGCGACCTTTGCCGCTTCGCTCACCCAAGATCGCGCTACCGCATGGGTCTTCGGCAGAACATGGCGGCAGCCCGCCCCGACGCTGAACTCGCGGCTGCCTTCACGGACTACTCCCTAAAGTTCGCACGTTGCTCTTGCGCTCTCTTTTGCTTGTCAAGTCACCCTTCCTACCAGCGAGCGTCTGAGTTGAACCAGACTATCATGATGCGGCCTCTGATCCCGGCTGTTCGTCAGTCTGTGGTCCGAGCGATTGCCGACTGCTCAGAGTGAGCAAGTCGCTGCCCGGTTGGTACACGGCTGGTCGGGAGCGCACCGCGCTTCTGGTAGACTCTCGACATGAGACGAACCTGCTTTGCATCCGCTGTAACGGCTGCCGCCCTTCTCACCGGGTGCGCCTCCAACGACTGCACGACCTGTGCGACCGAGTCCTGTGCGGCTGAGCCCGCCCTGGCCTCCACCGTCAGCCCCTTCCTGATGTTCCAGGACGGGCGTGCCGAGGAGGCGATGGGGTTCTACGTGGACGCGTTCCCTGAGGGGCAGGGGCGGATCGTCAGCATCGAGCGCTACGGGCCGGGGGCGCCCGCGCCGGAGGGGCAGGTTCAGTTCGGGGTCTTCGAGGTGCGTGGGCAGCAGGTGCTGGTGACGGACAGCCCGCCGGTGCATGAGTTCGGGTTCACGCCGTCGGTGTCGCTGTTCGTGCTGTGCGCGGAGGAGGCGGACTTCGACGCGCGTGTTGCGGCACTGGTGGATGGCGGGGAGTTCCTGATGCCGCCGAACAACTACGGGTTCTCGCGAAAGTTCGCGTGGATCAACGACCGGTTCGGTGTGTCGTGGCAGGTGAACCTGCCGTAGCAAGTGCCACTCAGGTTGACGGTCGGGCGGTGTGGACGCCTGGGATGTCCCACACCTCCGTGACGCGACCGTCGACGACGCGCCAGACGACGACGACGTCGACCTCGATGGGCTGAGCGCCGAGTGACATGCTGTTCTTCGTTTGCGTGACGACGAGCTCGTCGCCCATGGGGGTGATGGAGATCGGCTCGACGCGGAAGGTCCCGCCGGTCATCTGGCCCATGGCCTCGAAGAAGGCGCCGATGCCGGCGGGGCCGCGGAAGTCGCCCTGGACGTCGGGTAGCTTCGGGTTGAAGAAGTGCCAGACTGCGTCCTCGGAGAAGACCTGTGCGAGCGAGGCGGGGTCTCGCGGGTCGAAGCGCTGGATGAGCGCGACGTTGGGGTGGCGATCAGTCATCAGACCGCTCCTTGGTGGCTCGGTGCGTTCTGCGCGCTCAAGGTGCGGGCGGGATCCGTGCCCACGCGTGCGTGCTCGAACGGTTCACCCTGCGGCACCACCACGTACACGTACTCGCGGTTGCGCACGTGGCTGACGGTTCCGACGCGCTCGCCGCGTGGGTTGTGGATGCCGATCTGTGCGCCGACGTAGCGCTTGTGGTCGCGTTCGACGACGTGGACGTCGCCGTGTGCGCCGAGGAGTTGCTCCATGGCCTCACGCGAGATGAAGCCCTCGTTGTTGAACGAGACCACGAGGTAGCGGCAGGTGACGCGATCGAGGAAGGACGCGAGGGCTTTGGTTGCGCGGCGCTTGCTGTTGAAGTCGCTCTTGCGCTCGCGGCAGTCGATGCGCTTGCACGCGATGCCGTAGACCTCTGGCTTGTCCCACCGGACCAGCGTCTCCCAGATGTGGTAGTTGCCGAGGTAGGCGTGTTGGTTGTACGGGGGATCGATGTATGCGACGTCGCCGGTCAGCGAGGCCGCGGCGTCACGTGCCTCGAGCGCGTGCGCCTCGCAGCGACCTGCAGGTGGGCGGTCGATCAGATTGGGCAGGCGGAGTTCGAGGTCGTTGCGGGATCTCGGCGCCCAGTCCTTGAGGTAGGCCATCTGTACGCCGGTGGTCGAGTCCACGCGATCGGCGGCCTCCATCAACGACACCAGGCAGACCGCCTCGAGCTCTGGCGGGAGACCCTTGGCAGCGATGGCGTCGCGGATCGCGTCGATTCGCTCGCCGTTTTGAGGCTGGAAGAACCGGCTTTGGCGGCAGTACGTCTCGGTGAAGAAAGCCTCACGCCCCGGGAGGCGGTTCAGCTCGTCGATGAGCAGCTCGGCGTCGCGGGCGACGTCCTCGCGATCGGCCTGGACGTAGCAGGTCGCGAGCGTATGGGCGTATGCGAGATGGTCGTTGGCGATGACGCGGTAGCCGGCGTCTTTGAGGGCGTGCCCAACGCGCGACGTGCCGCTGAAGAAGTCGACGACCGTGCGCACGTCCGGGAGCGCGCGAACGACATCCAGGAGCGTCGGGACGAGGACGCGTTTGGAGCCGATGTACTTGATCACGCGGTCAGCTTACGGCCTTGTGCCGTCGGGCGACTCTTCGGTGTGAAGACCGGCGTCAACTCCGCGCCGGCGCGACGCCGAACTGCTCGGCCCCGCGTGCGTCCTTCGGGCGGCGCTTGACGAAGTAGCTCAGCAGCTCGCCGCGGCTTGAGACGTCGAAGTGGCGGTGCAGCTTGACGACGTAGTCGTGGACCGTCGTACGGCTGATGCCGAGGCGGTCTGCGACCTCCTTCTCGCTGAGCCCTTCGAGCAGCAGGTCGAGCGTCTCGCGCTGACGCCGGGTCAGGCCGGCGCGAGAGATCTGGCCGCCGATGGTCAGGCGCGTGCCGACGAGTGGTGCGACCTCTTCGCAGAGCGTCCCGAGCAGCGCGACGCAGCGCTGCGGGATCGGCTCGGCGTCGAGTCCGCGGTGCCCGCCGAGCGTGAGGAGCCCGCCGAGGCGCGGGACCGGCTTTGCGGACATGCCGAACTCATCGAGGCCGAGGGGCCTGATGTAGTCGTTGAAGTAGCTGCTGGCGTACCAGACCTCGTTGGAGACCACCATGGGGCGCGTGAAGGCGTGCGTGCCGTTCTGCCCACTGAGTTGCTCGAGATCGGGCATCCCGGGCCTCGTTGGCGACTGGAGTGACTCGAGGTAGAGTCGGTCGCCCTCGCTATCGAGGCCTCGCCAGGCGATGGGGACGATGATCGGCAGTGAGCCGGGCTCGCCCGGCCGGATGAGCTGGAGGTGGGCGCAGGAGGCTCCGAGGATCTCCATGACACCGCCAAGCAGCAGCGACTGCCACGTCTCGGGATCATCCCAAGTCTCGCAGCAGCGATTCACAAGGCGGAACACAGCCCGGATTTCTTCGACGGACGGTTGGTCAGCGTTCATTGATCACGTTCGCGAGATGGCTTTGGGGGAGCCGCGATCGTGGCAGCCGACAGGGAAAAGACCGAGTGGTCTGCCGCAATACTAGCGGCGGGGAAGGCCATTTCGACGGTCGGACCCAATCAGTTGCATGGTGCAACGAGGAATGGTCAGCCTCTCGTTGCCGACCCAATGGCGGGGCGCACCCCCCCCCTCCGCAGCCCATCACTCCACAGGATCGAGGTGCGACGGTCCTGGATCGACAGGGAGGCTCCATGCGGACTTTGAGCACAGCAGGCTGCCCCAGGCGCGTTTTGGGCACGGTTCTGATCGGAATGTTTGTGACCGCAAACATGTCGCTGCTCGCGGGATGTGCGGGCGGCCCAGCGGGGGATCCCGTCGTCGAGGCGCCCGCCCCGAGTGCCGTCGGCGACTGGGTGCTCGTCTCGATCGGGGGCGAGGTTCCTGCCGCGATGGCGGCTCCCCGCAGGGCGCCGACGCTGCGTCTCGGGGCCGATCTTGCGGTCTCGGGCTTCGCCGGCGTGAACCAATACCGGGGTGCGCTGAGCGCTCCCTCCGAAGGCGGGGTCTTCGAGGTCGGCCCGCTGGCGTCGACGCGCATGGCCGGGCCGCCCGAGTCCAACCGGCTTGAGTCGCGCTTCGTCGCGGCACTCTCCGGCGCACGGACGTGGTCGATCGAGGACGGCTCGCTCGTCTTGCGCGGCGCGGAGGAACTGCGGTTCGAAGCGGGTTCGTCAGCGGCCCGGTGAGCGCGCGTGCTGGTCGATCCACTCGGCGCACATCTCGTAGAACGCGGTGGACGGGCGACCCTGTCCGATCGCGGTGAACGACTCCTCGAGCGAGTCGTGGACGGTGAACCCGTGGCCCATGCCGGGGATGACGCGCCACTCTGCGCGCCCCGAGCCATGGGTGTTGACGATGTCGACGAGCGTGCGATGGTCGTCGCTGGTGGCGATGAGGTCGTACTCGCCGTGCACGGCAAGGACATCTGAGCTCGAGCTCGCCCAGGCGCTTGCGAGGTCGTGCGCGTCGAGTTCCTGATGGAACGTGTAGTGGCGTCCCGCGGGTCGGTCGAGGTTGAGCTCCAGCGCGTCTGTGAGCTCGGGGTACTTGGCGCGGATCTCGTCGGGCGTCTTCTTGAAGATCAGCATCTCGGCGATGACGGTGCGCCAGCGGCGCATGCGTTCGTTGATCTGTGCGGGGTCTTCGCCTGAGATGAGCGCACGTTCGCGGAAGTTGTTCATCCAGTAAGAGAACCACGGCTCGACGCCGCCGCCGAACGTGACGATCCCCGCGACGTCTCGTCCCTTGGCGACGAGGGGGGCTTGGCAGACGCCCATGGAGATGCCCACGATGTACAGGCGTGAGGCGTCAACACCCTCGGCCTGCGCGAGCATGTCGAGCCCGGCGCCGAACGCTTCGAGTTCGATGTCGAAGCCGCAGTCGGGGCATGGGGTGCCGGTGGACTCACCGACGCCGGGCTTGTCGACGCGGAGGGTGACGAAGCCGGCGTTGCTGAGGCGCGAGATGATCTGGCTGTATGGGTGTGCCGGGTTGTTGAGCGTCTCGACGGACGCGCACGGGATTCCCTGGATCAGCAGGACGGCCGGGAGGGAGCCATCGGGGGCCCGGAGGTCGTCGGGAGGGCTGTCGGGGCGTGTCAGCAGCGTGCGCACGCCCGTGTCGTCATCGAGCCAGAGGGCGCCGTACTCGACGGTTGCGCCGGTGAGCGTCTCGGGCGGGCGCTCGTCGGGGATCATCGTCAGGAGGACGTCCTGGTCGTCGCGGCGCACGATGATGGGCGTCTCCTGGCCCGCTCGGATGCTTGTCGCCGCGTTGCTGAACGAGGCGGGGTCCGAGGCGTCGCGTCCGTTGATGCGCACGAAGACGTCGCCCGGTTCGAGCCCGCAGCGGGCGGCCGCCGTTGCGTCGAACACGCCGGTGACCCGGATCCCGCCCTCGGGGGTCGCTTCGAGCTGGATTCCCATCCGTCCGCGCCTGGAGAGCTCGCGCTCGTCGGGTTGCGCGAACGCGCCGGGCGTGCAGGTTGTCGAGATGAGCAGGAGGGCGCAGATGAGCGTGCGTGCGTGCATGTCGGGTCTCCGTCGGTGCGGGTCGTCGGGAGGTGTACCGGCGCACGGGCCGGATGTTGTGGGACCTCTGTTGCGCGCACGAACGCGAGCGGGGCGGCCCGCTCGCGTCGTGACTGGTCGTCGGGTGTTGTGTCGTCTAGAGGAGGCCAGCCGCGGCTCCTGCGAAGAGGGCCAGCCAGGCGAGCCCCTTGACGAAGAAGAACGTGAACCCTGCGAGTCCCACCCACTTGCCCTTGCCGGCGAGCTTGGCGAGGCGTGTCGTCCGGGCATTGGTCTCGGTGGCGGTGGTGGCGGTCATCAATGGGCTCCCTTCGGGCGGAAGGAGGGGATGAGCATTGGGACGCGCTTGCGGTAGTCGGCGTAGGCCTGTCCGAGGCTGGCGATGAGGTCGCGCTCCTCGAATCGGATGGCGATGAGGATGTACGCGCTGGTCGCGAGTGCGAAGACGAGGTGCGCGACCGTCATCGTCGGGGCGCCCCAGAAGGCGAGGAACCAGCCCAGGTAGAGCGGGTGACGCACGAAGCGGTACAGCCAGGGGACCTGGAACTTCAGTGGCGTGTACGGACGGTTGCGCAGGTGCAGGTAGACCTGGCGGAGCCCGAAGAGGTCGAAGTGGTTGAGCTGGAAGGTCGAGACGAGGACGAGCAGCCAGCCGAGGGCACCGATTGCGTACAGCAGGCCCCGCGCCCACGTCGCCTCGGCGTGCCACAGGACGCCGCCCATCGGGCTCCAGAATGCGAACAGGGCGATCATCGCGATCGATGAGAAGAGGACGTACGTGCTCCGCTCGGCGGCCTCCGGGACGATCTTCGTCCAGGCACGCTTGAAGGCGGGGCGGGCCATGACGCTGTGTTGGACGGCGAACAGGCCGAGGAGCCCGAGGTTGATCCCCAGGGCTGTCCAGAAGGACCCGCCGGGGAGCGTGTCGAGCGTGACGGGAACGCCGAAGCCCATGACGAAGGCCGCGGCATACAGGAAGACGCCGAGGAAGAGGACGTAGCTGATCGCCCCGTAGGCGAAGATGAGGGCGCGTGAGAGGGTGCTGGGGGACTTGGATCGCTCGAGGGGCCACGCGAACGCGGGGTGGGCCGCGCCGGCGGCCCCGGCGTGACTGGCGGTGGCGCCGGGTGTGGGGTCGCTTGGGCTGTGCATGGGTTGCTTTCCTTTCTCCGTTGGCCGGTCCGCCCAAGAGGGGGCGGTGGGGGGCTGGTGGGTCTCTGGAGAGCAATGCGTGGGGTGGGGGCGCACCATGACAGCGGGTCGCGATTTTTCTCGACCTGGTCTTGTGTGTGGTTGGTGTGGAGCCCGTGGGGAGGGCGGGGGGGGGTCAGCAGCCGGCGAAGTAGGCGTTGATGAAGTCGAAGAAGTCCTGGTCGTTCTCCGCTCCGTCGCCGTTGAAGTCGGAGGACTGGGGCAGGTTGAAGAAGTCGTTGACGTAGTCGAAGAAGTCCTGCTCGTTGACCTCGCCGCTCCCGTTCCAGTCGGCGTGGCAGAGGAGGCGTTCGAGGCAGCCCGCGTCGAGTTCGTCAGCGATGCCATCGCCGGTGATGTCGCGGAGCGGCTGCATGTACGAGGGCACGGCGTCGAGGTCGAGCAGCGCGAGCGCGTCGTCCTTGCCGAGTTCGCCCTTGCAGTACTGCTGGAGCACAGCAAGGCGGATCGACTCGGCGATGTTCACCCGTCCGGCGCCGAAGGTGTTGTCCTCGCCGGGGGCGCCGAGGTCCGTCGCGCCGCGCACGAGCAAGCCCTCGATCGCCTCGGCCGGGAGGCTCGGGACGGCCGAGAGGATGATCCCGGCGCCGCCGGCCACCATCGGTCCGGCGTAGCTGTTGCCGAAGCGGTAGGAGTACCCGCCGTTGCGGTTGGGCAGCCACAGGTTGGTGGCGGGGGCGACGATGTCGACGCCGAGCCCGAACGACGAAGCGGGGGCGAGGGTGGTCGCGTCCGAGAGGCCCGCGACGCTGATGGCGCTCTGGTGATCGAACGTGTCGGCGTAGTTGAATGAGTTGTTGTCGAGCGGCCAGACGAGAGCCGCGTCGAGGGTGAGCAGGTCCGCGCCGAGGGCCTGTACGTAGGCCTCTGCGCCGCCGGAGAAGCTGACGCTGACGATGCGTGCGCCGTTTGCGGCGGCCCACATGGCACCGTTGATGATGTCGCTGGACGATGCGCCGTCGTTGTTGCTGAAGGGGTTGGTGGCGCGGATGGGCATGATGCTGACGCCCCAGCCGACGCCCACGCCGCCGATGGCGTTGTTGCCGACCGCTGCACCGGCGCCCGCGACGGCGGTGCCGTGCCCGTTGCCGTCATCGACGTTGCCGCCATCGATCTGGGCGCGCCGCGCGAGGAAGTGCGAGGCGTAGCCGGGGACGAGCGAGGGTTCGAGGTCCGGGTGATCGAGATCCACGCCGGTGTCGACGAACGCGACGATGACGGAGGCGTCGG
>JANQQG010000193.1 GCA_028285065.1 Phycisphaerales bacterium | reverse complement strand
GGATTTCTGGGCCGTCCGTGACCAGCTCACGCGTGATGTGAAGATGGCGCTGGACAACGCGGGCATCGGCATCCCGTTCCCGCAGATGGACGTGCACATGGACAAGGTCAACTAGGACCGATCCGGCACAAACGCTGGTGTTTCACGCGACCCCGCGGGTTCGGCCCGCGGGGTCTTTTCGTTGGTACCATTCGAAGCCGTGCAACGACTGGAAGCCGAACCCCCGGTGATGAGACCTGATCGACGCGACCCTCGCGCCAGCGTCGCGCGGTGCTGTGCGGCATGACCGGTGGCTCCGAAGAGGGTGGTCGACCGGACACGCGTCCGTTGATGCGGAGGCTCTCCACGACGCCGATGCGTGATCTGGTCCGCCTGCGCGCGACGGGCGCGCTGGACTGGATCTGGTACTTGCAGCGTGAGGCGTTCGATCCGGCGCTCGAGCGTCACCTGGCCCGGGTTGTCAGGAAGGCCAAGCTCAACCACGCGATGCGTGTACGCGCGGCAAGGATGCTCGCCGAGGACGCGAGGGCGCGGATCGGGGGCGCCGAGTCGTCGCTCGACGTGATCGAGGTGTATTCGCCCGTGGGCGCAGCTGCTCGCGATGTCGCCAAGCGGTGTACGCGCGATCGCAGGGTCCGCACCTGGGCGCGTCGGCGGCTGAGGAAATGGGTCATCGGCGCGATTGCGGGGGCATTGGTGACCTATGCGGTGTTGACGGTCCGGTACTACGCGATCAGTGCGCCGGTGCTGGCCAACAACTACGCCGCCCAAGCCAACGACCGCATGTTCGCGCACCCGGAGTCCGAGCGCGGGTGGCCCGTCTACCGCGACGCCTACCTCGAGATCCTCTCGCGGACGGGCTCGGACACCTGGCCGCCCGTCGACTTCTCGGAAGACTCGGAGGATCCGGAGCGAAGGGATCGGGCGTTGGTTGAGTGCGCTGATGCTCTGGCTCGCGTGCGCGAGGCCGCGGGGCGCCCGGTGCTCGGTGCGCCGTATGGGTCGTGGCCCGGGGAGACACCCCGGTGGAACCCACGCGCTCTTCTCGTTGAGCCGGACCCCGATGCGGTCGCGCGCGACAATCCCCTGTTGGTGACCTGCATCCGCGGCCCGGGTGTGACGAGTACACTGCGCATCCTCTCGCGGGCGCTCGCCGCGGATGCGATGCTTGCCGTCCGGCAGGGTGACGCCGAGCGTGCTGCGGCGAACTGCGCGGCCTTGTTGGATCTCGGCACTCAGCTCCTCCGTGACGAAGACGTCCTCCCTCAACTCGTCGGTGCTGCTGCGGTCTCGCTTGGTGCTCGGGTTGTGGCGGAGATCATCGCGGAGCACCCGGGGCTGCTGACCGACACGGGGCTCGTCGAGGTCCGGCGGGCGCTCGTCGACGTGCCGACCGACCCGATCTCGATTCAGCTGGCAGCGCAGGTCTTCCCGGACATTGCTCAGCGGATCTACTCCGACAACGGGAGCGGCGATGGGGTCGTCGGCTACCGAGGGCATCGTGCGCTCGTCGGGCTTGGGACCGGCGTGTTCTCGACCCGTCACCGCTTGTTCGGTCCGTTGATCACGCTCGGGCTGGGTTCGCGCGCGGAGACGACCGGGTTGGTCGAGTCGGTCCATCGCAGCTACGCCGCGATGGCGAACCAGCCGCGGCATCTCCGGGACATGCGCCCCTACAGGCTCGCATGCGACGAAGTCGACGCGAACTCTCGTCTTGCCTCCACGACCATCGGTGCGTGGGGTCTCCTTCCCGGTTCGGTCGACCGGATGGTTGCGCATCGCGGGGGTGCGCTCGTGGGCGTCGCGCTCGAGCGGCACCGGCGCGAGCACGATGCATGGCCCGCTTCGCTCGATGCGCTTGTTCCGGACTACCTCGCCTCGGTTCCGGCTGACCTCGTGGACGGCATGCCGATCCGCTATGTCGTGTCCGACGGGCGTCCCATCGTGTACTCGCTGGGAAGCGACGGCGACGACGACGCGGGCAGCCCAGCGTTCGAAGCCAGTACATGGATGTTCAGTCAGAACCTGGGCTACGACGGCGACTGGTGGCTCTTCCCGTGGCATCCAGACGATCTGCCCAACCCGCGACTCCAGGGTGTGGATGAGGGGGACGCCGCCGATGGCTGACCCCCGGCGCGATCGCGCCATCATCTCGCGGATCTCTTCGTGGTTCGCCACCAGCGCCCGTTCGCTCCCATGGCGCGACGCGCCGCCGGGCGAGCGTGACCCGTACCGGGCGCTCGTGGCGGAACTGATGCTCCAGCAGACCCAGGTCGCGCGCGTGATCGAGCGGTTCGGGACGTTCGTCGAGCGGTTCCCGACGGCCGCGGATCTGGCGCGTGCCGACGAGCGCGACGTGCTGGCGCTCTGGTCCGGGCTCGGCTACTACCGGCGCGCCAAGGCGCTGCACGCGAGCGCCAAGTCCATCACCGACGATCACGACGGCGAGTTCCCGACCGACCCCAAGGCAATCCGCGCCCTGCCGGGTGTCGGCAGGTACACCGCCGGGGCCGTGGCATCGATTGCGCTTGGTCAGCCGGAGCCGATCGTGGACGGCAACGTCACGCGCGTCATGCTGCGACTCGACCTGCCCGAGCACGCGGCACCCGACGCGGAGACGCCGCTGTGCGAGCGTGACCCCTCGGACCGTCCCGTCCAGAACTGGGCGTGGTCACGCGCCGGGGACCTCGCGACGCGCGCGCACGACCTGCAAGGTCGCGAGCCGGACGAGGTCCCTGGGGGGGTAGGGGGGGTGAACGAGGGGCTGATGGAACTGGGGGCCACGGTCTGCACGGTCCGATCGCCCGCGTGCGCGAGATGCCCGGTGTCGTCGTTGTGCCGTGCGAAGCGGGCGGGGCGCCAGGGTGAGGTCCCGCGTCCGAAGGCGGGGGTGGCGCGGGTGCCTCTGTTCTGCGCGAGCGTGCTGGTTCGCCGGGAGGACGGGCGTCTGCTGGTTGAGCGTCGAGGTGATGAGGGGATGTGGGCGGGGCTGTTGCAGGCGCCGACCCTCGAGCGTGATGATCGACCGCCGGGCGAAGGGGAGCTGCGCGACGCGCTCGGCGTTGATCGGCTCAGCCGCGTGGACACGTTCGACCACACGACGACGCATCGGGCGGTGCGATTCGACGTCTGGACGGGCGGGCCTGGCGACGGCCCGCGTCGGGGGGCGTGGATGACGCGCGAGGAGGTTGAGGGGGGCGCCCTGTCATCGGCGCAGCGCCGGATCCTGCTGCGGACCCAGGCGGGCCAACCAAGTCTGTTCTAGGCGGTTTCAGTGAGCGCGAACCGCGGGCCGGGATGGTCCGTTACGATCCCCGGATCCCCGATGCCCACACGCTCCTACGCCATCATCGTGCCGGTCTACAACGAGCAGGCGCTCTTCCGGTCGGCATTCGATCGACTCGTCGATACCGAGCCCGTCACCGACCCCGTGACGGGCGAAGCGCTGGCGCGCACGATCATCATCGTCGACGACGGCTCCACTGACGGGACCGACGAGCGCATCGCCGAGATCGCCGATCGCGAAGATGTCGCGAGCGAGCGCCATGAGAAGAACATGGGCAAGGGCAGCGCGGTCCGCACGGGGTTGGCAAGGGCGCGTGAGTTGGGTGTTGACGTCGCGTTGATCCACGACGCGGACATGGAGTACGACCCGCGCGACCATGGGCCGCTGCTCGAGCCGATCCTCGATGGACGGGCCGACAGTGTGATCGGCTCACGCTTCATCGGCGGGACGCACCGCGTGTTGTACTACTGGCACTCGGTCGCCAACCGCTCGATCACCTGGCTGAGCAACTGCCTGACGAACCTGAACCTGTCGGACATCGAGTGCTGCCTCAAGGCGTTCGACAGGGGCGTGCTCGAGGGGCTGGACCTGCGCGAGCCGCGGTTCGGGATCGAGCCGGAGATCATCGCGCGCCTCGCGAAGATGCGCATCACCGAAGAAGGCGGGCGCCGTCGGCGCCTGCGGATCTACGAGATCCCCGTCAGCTACTCCGGGCGGACGTACGACGAGGGCAAGAAGATCGGTTGGCGTGACGGCGTCAGCGCGCTTCGCTGCATCCTGCGATACAACCTGCTCCGCTAGACGCAGAGACCGGGATCAGATCCGACCGGGTTCAGGGGGTCTGCCCAGGTCCACCGGTCGGGACGCGTCGTCGCGCTGCTTCTGCAGTGTCTGGAGCTGGCGAGTCAGGTCGTCGAACTCGCGTTGGGCCTCGCGGACGCAGGCCGCCCGCTCGGCCGCGCTTGTCAGTTGCATGCACTCGACGTCGCGTCGCTGCTCAACGAGCGCGATGTCGTCGCGGAGGGTGGCGATCTGGCGGTCGAGCTGGGCCGTCGAGGACGAACTGCAGCCGGTCGTCAGGGTGGCGAGGCAGGCAACGGCGAGGATGGCGGGCGTGCGTTTCATCGGGCGTCTCCGACGCCAGCATACAGGCGTCGGGTCTGTCGATGCGGAATCCGCTCGCTCAGTGGCCCGACTCGGTCACGCGCAGGACTTCCTGGATGGTCGTCTTGCCTTCGGTGACCTTCGCCAGCCCGTCATCGCGGAGCGTGTTCATCCCGCGCTCGATGCACAGGCGACGGAACTCTGCCACGTTCGGGTTGCGCGCGATCAGGTCGCGGACCTCGTCGTTGATCGTCAGCAGCTCGTAGATGCCGACTCGACCCGAGTAGCCGGTGTTGCGGCAGCGGTCGCAGCCCTTGGGCGTCCACAGCTTCTCGGCCGCCATCCCCTGCATCGTCAGGTACTCGGCCATCTCCTCGGTGGGGGCTTCCTCGGCCTTGCAGTGCTGGCAGAGGCGACGCACCAGGCGCTGGGCGAGCACGGCGTTGACCGCGGCGCCCACGAGGAACGGCTCGAGGCCGATGTTGACCATTCGCGTGATCGAGCTCGGCGCGTCGTTCGTGTGCAGCGTCGAGAGCACGAGGTGGCCCGTGAGCGCGGCCTGCACGGCCGTGTGGGCGGTCTCGTGGTCGCGGATCTCGCCGACCATGATCACGTCGGGGTCCTGACGCAGCAGGGCCTTGAGTGCCTTGGCGAAGTCCATGCCGATCTTCGCGTGCATCTGCGTCTGCGTGATCCCGTCGAGGTGGTACTCGACCGGGTCCTCGACGGTTGAGATGTTCAGCGAGTTCTTGTCGAGCTGACGCAGCGACGCGTACAGGGTCGTCGTCTTACCGGAGCCCGTCGGACCGGTCACGAGGATGATCCCGTGCGGCTCCTTGATCTGGCGACGCCAGATCTCGAGCGTGGTCTCGTCGAAACCCAGGTCATCCAGGCCGACGTTGATCGACTTGGTGTCGAGGATACGCATGACCGTCTTCTCCCCGTAGCTGTTGGGGAGCGTGGACACACGCAGGTCGAGCTTGCGTCCCTGGACGACGCATCGGATGCGTCCGTCCTGCGGGAGGCGGCGCTCGGAGATGTCCAGGTTGGCCATGATCTTCAGGCGGCTCGTGATGGCCGCGCTCATGCCCGCTGGCGGGTTCATCATCTCGAAGAGGAGGCCATCGATGCGGAAGCGCACCTTGAGCTTCTTCTCGGCCGGCTCGATGTGGATGTCGCTGGCGCCTTCCTTGATCGCCGTCTGGATGATGTAGTTCACGTAGCGGATGACGGGCGACTCGCCGGCCTGCTGCTCGAGGTCAACCTCGGCGGCCTCGCCGGCCTTCTGCACCTCGACGTCGCCCTCTTCAACGTCCGCGAGGATGTCGGAGAGGTCCACGTCCTCGTGCCCGGCGCCGACGGCTTCGAGTGCGCCCTTGATGTCCAAGGGGCAGACGACGACCAGCTTCAGGCTTGTGACGCGCAGCAGCCTGCGCACCTCGTCGAGCAGGAAGACGTCCGAGGGGTTGGTCGCGCCGATGACGACGCGCGAGCCCTCGACGCGGAGCGGGATGACCTTGTGGCCGGAGCAGAAGTCCGGGGTGAGGCGCTGGAGCAGCTTGCCGTCGAACCCGCCTTCGAGGCCCAGGTCGAGGTTGACGCGCTCGAAGGGGACGCCCGCGAGTGCCGCGACGCCCTCGTAGACCTTGACCTCATCGGCCCCCTGCTCGACGAGCAGGTCCTCGAGGCGTTGGCCGGGCGTCTGCTTCATGATCTGCTGGCAGGCCGTCAGTTGCTGGGCGGTGACGACCTCGTGGCTGACGAGGAACTCGCCGAGGTCCGTCGGCGCGCCGTCTTCTGATCCCGGCTGGTACAGCGAGGACATCGCCTGCCCGACGCTCGAGGCGGGCGCGTCCGCCGGCTTGACTGGGACGGACGGGTCGTCGTCCACGACGATGTTCGTCGAGAACGAGCGCTGCCCGCTCGGGACGGCGGGGAGGGACGTGAACGACTCCTCCGCGTCGTCGGCGCCCTTGTTGATCTTCTTGGGCGCGTCCGGGGCGTTGCCCTCTTCACCTGGGCGCAGACGCTGTTCGGGCGCCTGGTCGTCCGAGACACCGAGTTCGTTCAGAATGTCGTCGATGTCGAACTTGCCCACGGGTGATCAGCTCCCCTGCGACTTCTTCACTGGCTCGTTCTGGCCCATGGTCAGAGTCCACACCGCGCTCGAGGTGCGGAAGTCGACGCTGCGACCGTGGATCTTGTCGATGGTGATGCCGGGCGTGAGCTCGTCGCCGACGCGGTAGGTGACGCCGTTGATCGAGCAGATCCCGCGCGACCCACCGATGACGGAGTTGAGCTCGAGGGAACGCAGCGATGCGAGCACGTCGCGGTCGCGTTGCTCCTGGAGCTGGCGCTCGCGCTCGGCGAGCTGCTCGGGGGTCAGGCCTGCGGGCGCGGGCGTGTCCTCGATGTCGCTGTCGAGCGGGCGCAGCACGCCCGAGAGTCGGAACGGGTTCTTGGAGATGTCCTCGGGGCCGACCTGGAACTCCAGGCTCGTGGCGGCTCCGAGTTCGTTGAGCAGCTCGGCGTGGGCCTGCTGATCCACGCCCTCGGCGCCGGTGGGATAGTCGATGTTGACCGCATCCACGACACCCGGTCCCATGCCCATGGTGCGCATCGCGTAGATCGCGCCCGCGCCGGCGACGATGACGCCGAGCAGGATCGCGGTGGGTGCGGGGATGGCCTTCGAACCCGAGCCGGTTGCGCCCAAGTCGAAGTCATCGGTCGTGGACTCAACGGGGCCGGCGTCGTTCTCCGCCAGCGCGTTCGTCTCGGGCTCGTCCTGGGGGATGAAGTTGCTCATCGATCGCTCCCGCCCTGGTAGTAGATGCTCAGCGTGAACTCGGCCGTCATGCGGCCGTCGGCGTTCTCATCCTCGACGCGCTCGATGGTCAGGTCGGGGATACGAGTGATTCGCGGCAGGCGCTCGAGCTCGAGCAGGAACTCGTAGAACCCGTCGAAGTCGCCGTTGATCTCGACCTCGATCGGCTGCTCCATGGCCAGGCCAGCCGGGAGCGGCTGGTTCGACTTGCGGAAGACGGGCAGCTGGAGCCCGGAGCGTCCGGCGATCTGCGAGACCTGACGGAGCACGTCGTCCATCTCCTTGCCGGTCGGCAGACGCTGCTCGATGGCCTGGATGGACTCACGGATCTCCTCGTTGGCGCGCTGGAGGTCCTCGGTCTGGCGCGTGGCCTCCCGCAGTTGCTTCAGGTGCGCCTGTTTGTGCTCGATCTCCTTGCGCGCCTGAGCGATCTCCGCGTTCTGTGGCTTGAACACGAAGAAGAAGCTCGCGACCGGCACCGCGATCAGCACCGCAAAGAAGAAGGCCTGCCTCAGGATGGGGCTCATGGTCGGTTACTCCTTGGGCTCGGTGTCCACGCCAGCGTTGGACTCACCAGGCTCCGGGCCGGAGCCGGGGAGCATGCCGCGCAGACGCTCGGCCATCTCCTGAATGCTCGGGGCGCCCGGGACGTTCCCGCCGGGACGCTCGCCGAACGCGCTTCGGCTGACCCGCAGGGGCTCGATGTGACGCGCGTCGGCGGTCTTGGAAAGCTGGGCCTCGATCGTGAACTCACGCACCGCGACGTCGTCGACGATCACCGAGCCCGAGTAGACGAGGTCCACGCGGCTCAGCAGCGGGCAGTTGGCCAGCGCCGCGTGGAAGTCCGCGACCTCCTCGTCGCTGTTGGAGATCCCCTGGATCTCCAGCGTGAACTCGAACTTGGGCGGGGGCGGAACGGCCGGCTTGGCCGGTTCGTCCTTCTTCCCACGACTCGAGCTCGATCCGCGACGCGAGAGCGAACGCGACTTGTTCTTCGAATCGCGGCTCGACGCGCGACGGTCCTCGCGGATCCGCTCGCCCTCGAGCGCGAAGTCGGTCAGCGTCAGGTCCTCGGGCATCCGGTTGATGATCTCGGCCATCAGCACCGAACGAGGGATCGACTCGATCAGCGCGGTCGTGATCTCCGCCTTCTCGAGCATCTCGGCCTTCTGCGCCTGGAGCACCTTGAGCTGCTCGATCCGCTTGGCCTCGGCGGTGTACTGCTGGTTGATCTCTTCCTGGACCGCCTTGACGGAGTTCCACTGCCGGTTGGTGACGAAGAACGCCGCGATCACGCCGAACATCACGACCGCGAAGAGCGCGATGGCGATGATCGTCGTCCGGCGCTCGACCCGGCGCTGAAGGTAGTCCTCGGGCAGGAAGCTCGAGCCCTGGTTCTGATTGAAGCTGCTCATCGTGATGGCCCTCGCGGGTTCCGGTTCCTTCCGGGCTTTCGTGTTACAGGTCCGTCGGGCAGAGACTCAGCCCGAACGGAACGGTCCAGCCCGGCTGGGGGGCGTTCATGTCGACGTTGCGCGCAGGTTCCGTCCCGCTGCGAGCAACGCGGGCCATCGGGTCCGCGATGTGCGTCGGGAGACGAAGCGCACGGGCAACGTGCTCAGCGAATGGCTT
The DNA here is from genome assembly GCA_028285065.1 of Phycisphaerales bacterium. Classification (GTDB taxonomy): domain Bacteria; phylum Planctomycetota; class Phycisphaerae; order Phycisphaerales; family UBA1924; genus JANQQG01. The sequence goes on along the minus strand of JANQQG010000193.1, from coordinate 6,255 downwards.
GTGGCGGCACTCCCCGCCGACCAGGATCGCGCGGTCGACCCGGCGGCCCGGGAAGAGCGACTCGTGGTAGCGGAGGCACATCGCCACCTCGTCCGTCAGCGTCTCGAGCTGCTCGGACAGGTCGATGGGCGTCTTGCGCTCGAACTCGGCACTCGGCGCTGTCTCGGTCGGCACCAGCGACTCGGCCGACAGGCGTGACTCGTGCGCCCAGTCGACGGACGCGTTGTGACGCCGGGCGATCGCCTCGTCGAGGTGGCGCCCGCCGACGAGGATCGTCTTGGCGAAGACCAGCTCCGACCCGTGCGCGATCATCGCCTTGGTCGTGCCGGCGCCGATGTCCAGGTACAGCGTCGTGCGATCCGGCTTCTCGTCCTTCTCGCTCGCCGGCTTGAAGGCACGGATCGTCGCCAGGCACTCAGGGTGGATCCCGACGACCTCGAGCTTGCACGCACGCAGCGACGCCATCAGGCGAGAGACCAGCTCACGCGCGGCGGCGAGGCAGATCACTTCCGTCCGACCGGTCGCCGGGCTGGTGGCGCCCGCGACCTCGACGTGCCGGAGCAGCAGCGAGTTCTCGGGGACCTCGAGCTGCTGCGGGACGGCAGTCTGCACGAGCGTCTCGAGCGACACACCGTCGGTCTTGGCGAACTGCATGTGCTTGCAGAACATCTGCGATGCGGGGATCGAGCAGACCGCCCGCTTGCCCTTGAACGCCATGCCCTTGATCAGGCGCGGGAGCTGCTGGGCCTGGAAGGCCAGACGCTTCGCGTGGTCGCCGACCAGCTCGAGGGGTGTCTCGAGGGCGGCCGCTGCGATCAGGCCCGACGGATCGGTGTTGGTGATCTGCAGGACTTTGAGTGAGCCCACGCCGAAATCGACCGCGATCGGGCACGCCGATGCGTTGAGCAGGCCGACATTGCGGACGCGACCGAGCGCGCTGAGGACCATCGCGTTCTGCCTCCAGCAGAGTGGGGACGCACACCGCCCCCATTCAGGTCACTCATCGGGACACGGGACCACGCGATTGAGGCAACACGGGGATCAGGCGGATCCCAACACCTGGCGCGCGTGCGCAGACCGGACCTTGCCCACCCCGCACAGCCGGTCAGCGTCCGAGAACCTCTCCGAGTACGCGTCCGATCACCTCATTGAGGCGCGACAGCGCAAGCTCGAGATCCCAGCCTTGCTCCTCGCGCTCGCCGGTTCGGTTCGAGACCCCCCGCACCTCCACCGCGGGCACCCCCAGCCTGGCCGCCACGCCCAAGGCCGCCGCACCCTCCATCGCCTCGACGATCGCACCGGTCCGCTCCCGGATGTCCTTGGCGCGCTCGTCGGTGCCGGAGCACGTCGAGACGGTCGCGATCGACCCGGTCAGACAACCGGCGTCCGCGAAGGCCTGGACGAGGTCGGGGGTGCTGCCGGCCCGGTCCGAGTTGCCGATCAGCCCGAAGCCCAGATCGGTGATGGAGCGGAATCCACCGCTTGCCCCCCGCATCTGGACTCCCTCGTCCGCGAAGACGCTCTCGGTGCCGACCACGACGTCGCCGATCTCGAGTTGGGATCCAGGCAGCGCGCCGCCGATGCCGGCGACCAGCACCCACGCGTGTCGTGACGGGTCCAGCACCCGTGCCAGCCCGCCGGCGCTGTTGGCCTTGCCCACGCCGGTGACCACGGCCTCCAAGGTGCCCGCTTTGTCCCCCAGCAGGCGCCATTCGGCCCCGGCCGCGTCGATCTCGAGGGGGGGCAGCAGGCGTTCCGCCTCGGTAGCGGAAGCAACGACCAGGAGCGGGCGTTTGCCGGCGTGGGTCTTGGGGGTCTGGGCAGGTTCGGGCGGGACGGGGGGCATTGGAACCGATCTGTGGGGCGGCGGTTGAACAAGAACGCCTGTCGGCAACAGTAGTAGGAACAGATGACACCGACTCCTCAAGCCAACGTCCTGGCTCCGACCGAAAGGGCCCAGATGGCCTCCAACGTGCGCACGAGAGACCCGCGCGGCGGGACGCTGGTCGGCATCGCCGTCGCGGTGGTGCTGATCGCGCTGCTGGCTGCCGGCGCATTCTCGATCCTCCGCACCGGCGACGCCGGGCCGACGGCCTCGACGACCGACCTGGTCGCCGCCGACGCGATGACCTTCGAGATGACGACGACGTCGAGTGGTGAGCTCGAGGCCGTGCGTCAGATCGAGGTTCGGAGCATGGTCGAGACCCGGACGACCATCCTGGAGATCGTCCCCGAAGGGACATTCGCCGCAGAGGGCGACGTGCTCGTCCGTCTCAACGGCGACGACGTCGTCAAGCGCATCGATGAGGAGCTTGCGCGCGTCAACTCGGCCAAGGCCGACCTGGTGTCCGCGAGGGAGTCGTTGGCGATCCAGCAGAGCGAGAACGACTCGTCCCTGCGGAAGGGTGAGCTCGAGGTCGTGCTCAAGGAGCTCGAACTGCGCCGCTGGGAGGAGGGCGAGCTTCGAACGAAGACCAAGGACTACCGCCGAGCCCTGGAGAAGGCGGAGGCGGAGGAGGTCCGTCTCAAGGAGAAGGCCGAGCGGAGCCGCGAGCTGTTCAGCGAGGGTTTCATCAGCTCCGACGAGCTCAAGCAGCACGAGCGTGATTACGCGGACGCGATCGCGACGCTCGAGAAGGCGGCCCTGGAAGAGGAGACGTACCACGAGTTCGTCAAGCCCAAGGACCGGCGTCAGAAGGAGTCGGACGTCGCCGAGGCCAAGGCCGAACTCGAGCGGACCAAGCGTCAGAACGCGAGCCGCCTGGCCAGCCAGGAGGCGGACCTCGCCAACAAGCAGCAGCAGCTCTCGATCCGTGAGCGGACGCTTGCGAAGCTGCGTCAGCAGCTCGAGGCGACGACCGTGCGCGCGCCCGCCGAGGGACTCGTTGTCTACGGGACGACCGGTGGGCGTCGTCCGTGGGACAACGATGGCCCGTTGCAGGTCGGGACCGAGATCAGGCCTAATCAAACGATGATCGTCCTGCCGGACACGACTCGCATGGTCGCGCAGGTGCGAGTGCACGAGAGCCTGGCTGGTCGGATCCGCGTGGGCCAGGCAGCGACAGTCTCGGTCGACGCCGTGCGTGGGCGGACCTTCCCCGGGACGGTCACCGCCAAGGGCGTGCTCGCCGAGCAGGGCGGGTGGCGCGACCCGAACCTCCGCGAGTACACCGTCTCGATCGAGCTGGACTCGGACAACGCCGACGGAGAGCTCAAGCCCTCGATGCGATGCGAAGCGCAGATCCGGCTTGGGCGCGTCGAGGACGCGCTGGCCATCCCTGTTCAGTCGGTGTTTTCCGAGGGCTTGGTTCGCTACGTGTTCACGGAGTCCGACGGGCGCTTCACCCGTCGTCCGGTCAAGGTCGGGCGTCGCAGCGATCGGTTCGCGGAGATTCTCGCGGGGTTGGAGCCTGGCGAGCGGGTGCTGATCCGCGAGCCTTTGGCGCGCGAGCGTGTCGATCGCGGGTGGGACGCTTCGGAGCTCGCGCGTGTGGGCCTTGCGCTCGCCGACGACGGGAGCGTGATCCGCGCGGAGCGCCCGAGGGGCTCGGCGCGGATGCCCGCGTCGACCCCGGGCACGGATCCGCTCAGCCGGCGGTGACGCCTGGGGGCCTTCGCCCTGCGGGCGTCGCGCGCAGGAGGTACTCGGCGCCGTGTACATCGAACTCGCCCGGTCGTGACGGGAAGAAGTTGTCGCGTTGGACGCCGCGTCCGTCGGCCTCGACGATCAGTTCATCCGTGCGCTGACGCAGGTCGATCTCGTCGTCGAGCACGTAACGGTCCGGGGGGCCGTCGCTGCCCACGATGACCGGGGCGACGCGCGGGCGGCAGGGCTCGGCGGGGTCGCAGCCCGTGACGACGGCTTTGCGTCCGGAGCTCAGCGTAACGCACGAGCCGAGCGGGTATGCGGGGACGACGCTCAGCAGAGCCGCGAAGGCGACTGGGTCGATCGTGCCGGCGCGTGCCAGGTCGTGCATCATCGAGAGCGCCCGGACAGTCGGCATCGGTCGCGAGCCCGCGGCGGAGGTGGGGGGGTGATGCGGGGGCCGGGGCGGGTGGCGGAGGCGATCGAACTGCTCGGCGACCGCGACGATGCGCGCAAAGACGTGGATGTCGTCGCCGGCGAGCGGGACGGGCTCGCCACGCGGGGCGGTCTTGAGCGGGAAGCCCGCGCCGTCGTACCGCTGGTGGTGGTGGAGCACTGTCGCGGAGGCCGTCGCGGGGATCTGCTCGCGGACCATCTTGTAGCCGTCGACGACGTGCCGGCGCCAGTCGATGTCGGTCTCGTCGGCGTCGGTCTCCCAGCGTTCGCGTGCCCGATCGGTGATGCGGAGCATGCCGACATCGTGCAGCAGGGCGCCCAGGCCGAGCGTGTCGAGCTGGCGCGCGCGCTCCGGAGGGACGCGTTCGCGCGCCCGCATGATGTACCCCTGCATGCGCATCCCCATCAGCAGCGACAGGAAGCACACGTTCGACGAGTGCGCCAGCAGCGGGTCGTTGTCCGCCGGGGTGTCCTGGATGTACATCGCGGACTCGAGGTCCTGACCGATCCGATCGAGCAGTTCCGTGACCGGCTCGGCGTACTTGCCGAACGAGGGACGCGCGTTGGGGTTGGCGCGCAGCTTCTCGAAGTCCTCGCCGAGCATGGCCGTCAGGCGGGCCCGTTGGGCCGAGACCCGCGGGTTGATGCTGTCGGCGAGCATCTCCAGCGGCCCGAACTCGATCCAGATCTCGCTGAGCCGCATCTCGCGGAGTTTGGCGATGACCGGTCCCTCCAGCTCGACACGCGGCTTGAGCAGGACGTGCCCCGGCTTGGTGGGGTCGAGTACGGGCAGCGCGGTGCGCATCCCGGGGACGGCTTGGAGGGGGTCGATGCGGAGCATGGTGACGCACCCTGCATCGTGCGTCGCGGGTGCTCGCTCGCGTCAGGTCCCTCGCTTCACGCTCGTTTCGACGGGCTTCCTCCGGCGCGTGCCGGTCCGCGAGGCCCGCGAAACCCGGCCGGTCGGGCCGGGGCGGCAAGCTAGGCAAGCAGGACGACGGCCCCCAGATACCCCACATAGGACACAACCAGCGCACCACCCGTCCACCGCCCGATCGTCCGTCCGCCGAGCATCAGCGGCACACAGACCGCCGCCAGCGCGAGCATCACCGGGACATCCAGCACGACCGTCGCACGGGTCACCTCGAGTGGCGACACCGTGGATGCCACGCCCAGGATCAGCAGCAAGTTGAAGATGTTCGACCCGATCACATTGCCGAGCACCATGTCCGCATGCTTCCGAAGCGCCGCGACGATCGCCGTCGCGAGCTCGGGAAGCGATGTGCCCACCGCCACGATCGTCAGACCGATCACTCGGCTCGACACGCCGAAGGATTCGGCGATGCTCGCGGCATTCGTCACGACGAGCTCGCCGCCGACGACCAGCAGCGCGAGCCCGGCGATGACGAGCAGCGCGTCGATGAACATCGTGACGGGGCGCGAGCGGTGGGGCTTCTTGGGATCCGCCTCTTCCTCGGGGCCCGTGTGCGTGAGCGACTCGACTTCTTCTTCGATCTCGCGTGCGTATTCGTCGCGCGCGTCGCGCCCGCGCCTGAACTGATCGAACCCGAAGAAGACGAACAGCAGCAGGAGCACGACGCCCTCGAGACGCATGATCGGGTTGGCGCCGAGCTTCAGCCCGTCGTCGAACGTCGTCATGAGCGCGACGATGAGCGTCGCGCCGAGCATCATGATCACCTCGCGCCGAACCGTCCGAGAGTGGCACGCGATCGGCGTGATCAGCCCCACCGTCCCCAGGATCAACGCAACGTTGGCGATGTTGGACCCGACGACGTTGCCGATCACCAGCCCGGCGTCACCAGCCGAGGCGGCACGCACCGCGACGACCAACTCGGGGGCGCTGGTCCCAAGCGCGACGATCGTCACACCCACGATGAACGTCGGCACTCCCAGGAGAGCGGCGATCGACGCGGCCCCGCGCACGAGCCACTCGGCGCCTCCGACGAGGCAGCCGACACCGACCAGCAGCAGCAGGAGATCGAGCCAGGGCATGGAAGCGGGTGAGGCGGAACGGTCCAGAGCAGGCAAGAGGCCCATCTGGGCTTGAGAGCGGGCTGGAGTGGTTGGGAAGGCGGGGGCGGCGGGCGAGTCTAGCGGCGTGGCGAGCGCTGCGGCCCGCTCCGGATCAGCTCGAACCGCTCCGGTACGCGGGGGACCAGCACGAGCATCGCACGCGTCGTGGGACCGCCCTC
>JANQQG010000190.1 GCA_028285065.1 Phycisphaerales bacterium | reverse complement strand
CCCGGCGATCCTGCGCTGCCTGCTCAACAACGAGCGCGTCGTCGTCGCGACGAACACGATCGCGCTGCAGGAGCAGCTCGTCGGGCGCGATATCCCGCTCTTGGTCGAGACGCTGGGCGAGCGCGGCGTCGGCTGGGGCATGCCCGACCATGCACCCGAGCTTCGACCGGTGCTGGTCAAGGGGCGCAACAACTACATGTCGATCCGGCGCCTCAAGCTCGCCTCGGAGCGCGCCTCACGTCTGTTCAGCGATGGTGGCTCGAGGCGCACGCTCGCGCAGATCCAGGATTGGGCGTACGAGACGACCGACGGAACCCGCTCGACCCTCCCCATGCTCGAACGCCCAGGCGTCTGGGACCGCGTCGAGTCGGACTCCGGCAACTGCATGGGGCGTCGCTGCCCGCACCACGAGGCGTGCTTCTACCAAGCGGCCAGGCGCGAGATGGAGAAGGGCAACCTGCTGATCTGCAACCATGCGCTCTTCTTCAGCGATCTTGCGCTGCGCACGCGCGACGCGGGGTTCCTGCCCCCCTACCAGCACGTCGTGCTCGACGAGGCGCACAACGTCGAAGACGTCGCAAGCGATCACTTCGGCCTCAGCCTCACCGAGGGACGCGTCCGCCACCTCGTCACGACGCTCGTCCAACGGCGCTCCGGCAAGGGCTACCTCGCGCACCTTGCCAAGCACCACAAGGAACCGGACCTGGTCGAGTCGGCGAAAGCCGCGGCCATGGAGACCGACGGCGCCTGCGTGCACCTGTTCGACCAACTGCTCGACCTGTCACGCACCGGCGGGCTCGTTGCCGGGCGGCTCCCCGAGCCGGGGTTGATCGACAACCACCTCACCCATGCCGCACGGACGCTGGCGCTGCGTCTGCGCGACCTGCGTGACGGCGTCGGCGAGATCGCGGACCGGTACGAGCTCAACTCCTACGCCGAGCGGGCACAGGCGATCGGTGAGGCTGCCGAGGCGCTCGTCGACCAACTCGTGCCAGGGTGCGTGTACTGGGTCGAGGTCTCCGGCGCCCATGCGGGGGCGTCGGCGCCCGGCGGGCGGGTGAGGATCCGCCTGGCATGCTCGCCGATCGAGGTCGGCCCGCTCCTTCGCGAGCATCTGTTCGAGTCCGAGGCATCGGTGGTCCTGACCAGCGCGACGCTCGCGACGCGGTCCGTCGGCGAGGACGAACCCGTGGAACGAGCCGAGTCCGCGTTTGCGCACGCGATCGAGCGCCTGGGCGCGGACGGATCCGCGACGCTTCAACTCGGCTCACCCTTCGAGTACGAGTCGCAGGTGCGTCTGATCGTGGACACCTCCGTGCCGGATCCTCGCTCCGGAGGTGGATCCGAGTACCTCGACGTGCTCGCCGAGCGCGTCGCCGATCACGCGCTGACCACCGGCGGTGGCGCATTCGTCCTGTTCACGGCCTTCAGCACCCTCCACGGCGTCGCCGAGCGCATCCGCGGACGCCTGGAGGACGCCGGCTCGCCGGTGCTCGTCCAGGGACGCGATGCGCCCCGCTCGGAGTTGCTGCGCCAGTTCAAGGAGTCCCCGGGGGCCGTGCTGTTCGGAGCCGCCTCGTTCTGGCAAGGCGTGGACGTGCCAGGCGATGCGCTCAGGAACGTGATCATCACGCGCTTGCCGTTCGAACCGCCGGACCGCCCGCTCACACAGGCGCGTCTGGAGCGGATCCGCGAGCGGGGCGGCAACCCGTTCATGGAGGACTCGCTCCCACGCGCGATCATCCGCTTCAAGCAGGGCTTCGGGCGCCTGATCCGCTCCCACTCGGACGCAGGACGCGTCGTCATCCTCGACCGGCGCGTGGCGACGGCCAGGTACGGGCGACTGTTCCTCGAAGCCCTCCCGCCCGGTCTCACAGAGCGCGTCGAGACGCCCGGCGGGTTCGAATAGTCGTCCGTCTTTCGATACCGTACAAATACCCAAAAGAAGAGACCCGACGCACCCACCCCGCTACGCTCTGGGCCATACCCGCAATCGCACGGCCCAATCAGAGAACAAGAGGGAGCACATGCTCGGCAAGGTCTTCAAGGCGTACGACATCCGCGGTCTCTACGGGGATCCGCTCGACGAGAAGATGTCCTGGCAGATCGGCCACGGCGTCAGCCAGTTCCTGATCGAGGATGCCGAGCGGGCCGGCGAGACGAGCCCGATGATGAAGAACGTCGTCGTCGGGCGCGACATGCGCCAATCCAGCCCCGGACTCACCGAAGCGCTGATCCAGGGTGTCGGACACCACGGGGGTCGCGTCATCGACGTCGGCCTCGTCGACACCCCATTCATCTACTTCGCGGTCAACCACCTCGACTGCGCCGGCGGCGTCATGGTCACCGCCAGCCACAACCCGCCCCAATACAACGGGTTCAAGGTCTGCCGTCGCAAGGCGAAGCCGGTGGGCGAGGCCAACGGGCTGGCGGACGTGCGCAAGTACGCTGCGATGGTCGATCGCGGCAACGCGGGCGAGTACAAGACCGCCAGCGAGCAGCGCGACCTGTGGGACGCCTACACCAGGCACGTGCGCTCGTTCCTGAAGCTCGGCGAGCGCAAGCTCAAGATCGTCGTCGACGGCTCCAACGGGATGGCCGGGACGATGATGCACCGCGTCTTCGGGCGCAAGGGCGCGGACGTCGACGGCCTCGAGATCATCGAACTGAACTTCGACAACACCAAGGGTGAGTTCGCCCACGAGCCCAACCCGCTCGTCGAAGCCAACCTCGAGTCGCTCAAGCAGAGCGTCATCAAGCACAAGGCGGATGCCGGCATCTGCTACGACGGCGACGCGGACCGCTGCGTCGTCGTCGATGAGACCGGGACCACCGTCGGCTGCGACCTGCTGACCGCCATCCTGGTCCCCCACTTCCTCGCGCAGCGCCCCGGCTCGTCCGTCGCGTTCGACCTGCGCTCGTCCAAGGCGGTGGTCGAGGAGATCGAGAAGGCCGGCGGGACCCCCGTGCGTTCGCGTGTCGGGCACGTCTTCATGAAGCAGGCCCTGGCGGACCACGATGGTTGCTTCGGAGGCGAGCTGTCGGGCCACTTCTACTTCGCCGACAACTTCAATGCGGACTCCGGCGCGATCGCCTTCGCGACCGTCGCGACCGTCCTGTCGAGCACCGACAAGACCATGAGCGAGCTGATCGCGCCCGTGAAGCGCTACGCGCAGTCCGGCGAGATCAACTTCGAGAATGAAGAAAAGGACGCCGCCCTCGATGAGCTCCGCGAGGAGTTCGGCGACGTCGCGGACATCGACGAGCTCGACGGCGTGACCATCGACTGCTTCGAGAGCGACGGGTGGTGGTGCAACGTCCGCAAGTCCAACACGGAGCCGCTGCTCCGCCTGAACCTCGAGGCCAAGACCAAGGAGACCGTCGATCGCATGGTCGGTCGCATCAGCCCGATGCTCGGCCAGCGCGTGGCGCACTGATCATGAACCTCTCCCGCTTCTTCGAGCACTGGGCCATCGCGGAGAACCCCTTCAGGGACGAGGAGGCCCGCCAGGATCCGGTCTTCCAGAAGCTCGAGGAGGCCGATGCGCCTGCGCGGGACGCCAAGCCCACGCACGCCACGCACTCGGACTTCGAGAAGATCGTCGGTGACTTCCGGCGCCCAGCCACCAGCATCGTCTTCGGTGAGAAGGGCTCGGGCAAGACGGCCATCCGGCTGCAACTGAGCGCACGCGCGGAGGCCTTCAACCGCGAGAACCCGCAGCACCGCGTGCTCCTCGTCGAGTACGATGACCTCAACCCGGTGCTCGACCGATTCGTCGAGCGCATGAGCGGACGCGACAAGGAGACGCTCAAGACGCTTGAGCGGTTCCGCCTCAACGACCACGTCGACGCGATGCTGACGAAGGTCGTCCCCCCCATCGTCGATGCGCTGATCGGACCGAGCGGGTCCGGCACGCCCATGGATCTCGGCGACGGCGCCAAGCGGGCAGCCCGGCGCGTGCCCGATGACGTCAAACGCGACCTGTGCGTGCTCCAGGCGGTCTACGACCGACCCGAGCGTGCCGGTGAACGCGCCAAGCGCCTGCGCGGCAAGCTCGGATTGCGCCGACCGATCGGTTCGCTCGTCTGGGATGCGCTCGCCTACGCGGGCTGGGTGCTCCCGTTGGGCGTCTTGGCCATCATGTGGCCACTCTGGATGCCCGGCGACAACGTGCCCGAACTGAGTGAGACGTGGGAAACAGTCGCGCTCGTCGGGGTCTCGGTCGGTGCGGCCGCATGGCTGGTCGGCCTGTTCAAGAAGTTCGTGTGGGACAAGCTTGCGTTCGGTCGCCTCGCCCACAAGATCCGGCGTCAGGTCCGTGTCTCCGGTCGCGACGAGCGCTCCTACGCCGACGCGTTGGCGCGCATGCACCCGCACCTGCGCGCGCCCGGCGGGCTGCCGGTCACAAGCAACGAGGACACCCGCTACGCCATGATCGAGCGCCTCCGGCGCGTCGGACGCGTCTTCGGCTTCGAGTCACTGCTCATCCTCGTCGATCGCGTGGACGAGCCCACGGCCATCTCCGGCGACCCGGAGCGTATGAAGGCGATCGTCTGGCCCCTGCTCAACCACAAGTTCCTGCAGCAGGACCGCCTCGGCGTCAAGATGCTGCTCCCGATCGAGCTGCGCTACGCACTGTTCCGAGAGTCCTCGGCGTTCTTCCAGAGTGCGCGCCTGGACAAACAGAACCTGATCGAGCGTCTGACGTGGACGGGCGCGATGCTGTACGACCTGTGCAACGCGCGCCTGAGCGCCTGCCGCAGGGCGGGCTCCGAGCCGATCACGCTGCGTTCACTATTCGAGGAGGATGTGACCCGCCAGGACCTGGTCGACGCGCTCGACCAGATGCACCAGCCGCGCGACGCGTTCAAGCTCGTGTACCAGTGCCTGGCCGAGCACTGCTCGAACGTGACCGAGGAAGAGGAGTCGTACCGGATCCCGCGCCTCGTGCTGGAGACGGTCCGCAAGGCCCAGTCGGAGCGGGTCCGGCAGCTTTATCGGGGCGTCCGCCCCGCCTAGGGCCCGCGCTACCCACGAAGCCGCCCCCACAACCCTCCCCCCCGGCACGACTCGCACGACCGATGACCCAAATGGGGGAGGTATTCTGGCACGCCCGGATTTGGTCAGTGCGCCGTCCGATCTCTCCACAAGCCGCCTGGGCGCGGCGTGGAGACGAAGATGCAGCACCGCGGACACTTGCTCCGGAACGCCATCATTGGGGCCCTGGTCGTCGGCTTCGCGCCCTCGATCGGAGCGGGCGTCGTCACCGAACCGGGCTTCGCATTCCCCGAGCCCGCCAACGGTTTCGTCGGCCAGTGGAACGGATCCTCGGCCGTCGCCATCGCGCCCAACTGGATCGTCACCGCGGCCCACACCAACTTCCGCTCCAACGCCAACTTCCGGATGGACGGCGTCGTCTACACGCCCATCACCCACCACATCCACCCGACCATGGACGTGATGGTCATCCAGGTCAACGGCACCTTCCCCGGCTACCACGACATCTCCGACACCATCCCCGACCCAGGCCAGGAGGTCATCCTCGGCGGCTACGGGCTCGGGCGCGGCACCGACATCGGCGACGGGTACATCTGGGACCTGCCGCGTGAAGAACGCTGGGCAACAAACACCATCACCTTCAACGGCGCAAGCCTGCTCATGCAGTTCGATGCGCCCGGCTCGGCCAACCACACCCTCTACGAGGGCGCGTTCGCCAACAACGACTCCGGCGGCGGCGTCTTCACCGATCGCGGTGATGCGCTCGTCCTCGAGGGCATCGCCACGAGCGTCACCGGCGTCTTCGGCCAGTCCAACTACGGAACGTACTCCGTTGCCCTCTCGCTCGCACCGCTGCGCGACTGGATCTACAGCACGATCGGCTTCGTCGAGCCGATCAGCTCCTCGATCCCCCCGCCCTTCCCGGGCGGGCTGCCCACGCCGGGCACGCTCGTGACGTTCGCGTTTGGCGCGGGCCTCATGGCGCGCCGGCGTCGGCGCTGAGCACGGGATAGGCCACCCACCCGAAGAGATGCACCTGAGCCTCTTCAGAGAGCCGCATGCCCTCGTCCAAGTGGATGCAGGTAACACCCAGGCCCGAGATGTCGATCCACTGCCCCGCGAGTCCCCCGACGGCGTAGCTGCGGTCGTTCTCGACTCGAATCGCATCGGCCCCGCGCGCGGCGAGCGCCTCCCGGATCGCGTCTGAGTCCCCCTCGATCGCTACCCAGCCGGTCGACGCATCGATGCGTTCGGGGTTGTGCACACACACGAGCTTCGCGTGCCCGCAAACCGACCCGTCCCGCTCAACAACGCTGACGCGAACGCACCACCCTTCACCATCCAACTGCTCCCACAGCCGGTTCCGCCACGGGAGAGACGGCGACACAACGAGAGTCCCCTTCCTGGCGAGGATGAGCAGGTCGATGGGTGTCGAGGGGACGGCGCCCTTCGGTGCTTCCCAAGTCACTGCATGGCGGATGCGACCCGTCGCGAGCCGGCGCGGGCTCGCAGTGCCTGGTGGGTCGTCGCTCACGACAACATCCAGCACGATCGCGTCATCCGTGAAACACTCCGGCGGAATCACGAACGTCGTGTCGACCCAAGGACGGAACGATGGGGGAAACAGGTCGTCGCCGCATCCACCCACGAGACGCGATCTTCGAACCGGGACCGCGTTGAGTCGCCCGCCCGTTGCCAGATAGACGTAGAGGTCGTCCCGCATCCACCGCGAGTCGACCGCGCTCCGGAGCTCCTGTCCCCGTTCCCACGCATCGGGCAGATACAGCGCGGACCGCCCGCGCCCGCCCAGGAGATCCCCCGTCGAGGTCGACTCCCGGCCAGACGCAGCGAGGTCCCGAAGGAACAGGCGGGCCCGAAGCGCCTCGGAACCCTCTTCCCAACTCCGGGAGTCGACCCAATCGAGCAGTCTCCCGTCGTGTCTCTCGCTGAACCACCCGGCATCGACCAGGGTGAGGACGAAACCCGGTGACAGCCGCTTGACGACACTCAGCGGGCGCGTCCACATCGTGCGCCACGCCAACGCCACAACCATGAGCACGACGAACCACACCACGATGCGCACAGGCGAGCGCGAGCGAGCGCGCCACCGAGCGACCGTTCGTGGGTCCGTCCCGCACTCGGGACAGCGCGTCGCATTGTCGATCCCGAGCTCGTAGCCGCAGCGTCCGCAGCAGCCGTTGCGCGATCCACCGATCATCGCCCGGGCCAACCGCCACAGGACGAACAGGACGAGCGCGAGCAGGAGATACGCAATGACGTCGAGCATGAGCGTCGCCAGCCCCCCGTCGCCACTCCCCCCCAGCCTCACCGGCCCTCTGAGGGTACAACGACGGCGCACGCCGACTCGTTCAACCCGACGTCCCCTTACGTCCGCAGCACAACCACGGCCGTGCGATCGTCGTCCTGCTCGGCCTCACCCACGAACCGCTCGAGCCCATCTCGCAGGTGCGCGATGATGCCGTTCGCATCCGCCGTGGGCGCCTCGGACAGCAGGCGCTCGAGCCGGTCGAGCCCGAACCGCTCGCCCGCGGCGTTGGGCGCCTCGTGCATGCCGTCGGAGACGATCACGAGCGCATCACCGAGGTTGAGTTCGATGGATCGGCCACTCGAGCCGTCGAGCCCGTCGAACGCGCCCAGCGGGGGCTCGTCGGCGTCGAAGGACTCGATCGTGCCGTCAGCGCGCCGGACGAGGATCGGGGCCTGCCCGGCCGCGAAGCTCGACACGACCGGGTCACCCGCCCGAATGCGCCCGACCCAGGCGGTCACGAAGCGTCCGGACGGAAGGTCTGCCAGGAGTTGGCCGTTGACGTGCTCGACGCCGCGTGCGGCGTCGGTGCCGGTCCGCACGCTCATGCGCGCGAGGGCTCGAAACTCGCTGATAGCGAGCGCCGCTCCGATCCCGTGCCCGGTCGCGTCGGCGAGGAGGCAAACGACCTCGTCGGCCTCGGCACCGGCTTCGAGGACCTCGAGGCCGTCCCCCGACTGCTTGAGCGGGATCAGGTCGTAGGTATCGCCGCCGGTCTCGTCGGCGGAGTCGCTCCATGCCGCGATGGAGTAGCCCGCGAGCGAAGGCGTGTCGTCCGGGAGGGTCGCGAGTTGGATGTCGCGCGCGATCTGGAGGCTGCTCTTCAGACGCCGGTTCATCTCCTCGAACGTCGAGTCGTACGACCGGATCACCGTCAGCAAACCGCCCGCGCCGACGAGCGCGATGACGCCGACCGCGATGACGCCGGTGAACAACACGCTCCCGGTCAGATCGTTCGAGGCGCCGAGGAGCTCGGCCTCAGGTTGATGCACCAGCAGGCGCATCTCGGTGCCGGGGATCTTCTTGGTCGCGACGTAGTGCGTGCCCTCGGCGAAGAAGCTGACACGACCGCTGTACGTCCCCTCGCCGGCGTCCGCCAGGCGCACGTTCGCCTCCCGCGATTCGTCCTCCGCCGCGGTGCGCAGCAGCTTCTGCCCGAGATTGACCTGCCGCAGGGACTGGTCGTCGCGGATCTCAGGGTGGCAGAGGATCTGGCCGTCGGCGTCGAGCAGGCAGGCGAACCCGCCGGCGGGCAGGTCCTGCCCGGCCGTCTCGATCACACCCTGCAGGCGCTGCCATTCGTCGGAACCGAACTCGGCGTCCGTGTCGACCACGGGCAAACGCTGGGCGAGGTCGTCGACGAACGCGGCGTTCTCGTCGATGATGTAGTCCTGCACGGCCGTCGCGAGCTGCCCTCGCACGATGCGGAAGGTGACGGTCCACGCAACGAGCAGGACGAGCGTCTGGACGCCGATGGCGACGAGGACGAGCGTGCGTCGGTCACGGATGCGAGGGATCGCGACGCCCCGCGTCCCGTGCGCACGGATGCCATCACCTCGCCTGGAGGTTCGTTCTCTTCGTTGACTCATACTGCTTCCTTGATTGCCACCATGAAGGGACTCCGAGTCCCGATTGTTCCCCGCCTCGCCCACCCCCCTGAAGCGGACCCGGGGATCCGGCCGATGACCACCCCGAGACCCACCCTGTAGCCAAGCCCCATGCCACCCCCCCCACCCAGCACCCCCCCAACGCCCGCGAGGCTCCTGATCGAGTGCCCGGATGCCTCCGGTATCGTCGCGGGCGTGACCGGGATGCTCGCCGATGCCGGTGCGAATGTGATCGACCTCGACCAGCACACCGACCGAGACGAAGCCCGCTTCTTCATGCGGGTCGTCTTCGAGCCCGGCGATGCGGGACTCGATGAGGCGAGCTTCGCGGAGAGGTTCGCGCCCGTCTCCGCACGGTTCGGGATGACACACTTCGTGCGCTGGACCGGACGCCCGACACCCACGGCCATCCTGGTCACGCGCGAAGGACACTGCCTGAGCGACCTGCTGTGGCGCTGGCGCACGGGAGAGCTCGACATCGACGTCCGATTGGTCATCGGCAACCACGACGATCTGCGCGCCGAGGCGGAGAACGCGGGTGCGCGCTTCGAGCATGTGCCCGTCACCTCCAAGACGAAGACCGACCTCGAGCCGCAGGTCTGCGAACTGATCGATGACTGCGGGGCGGAGTTGGTCGTGCTCGCACGGTACATGCAGGTGTTGATGCCCGAGACGACGGCCCGGTACGCCGGGCGGATCATCAACATCCACCACAGCTTCCTCCCCGCATTCGCCGGGAGCCGCCCTTACCACCAGGCGCACGCGCGCGGCGTGAAGGTGATCGGAGCGACGGCACACTTCGTCACACCCGAACTCGACGAGGGGCCGATCATCGCGCAGGGCGTCACGCCGGTGAACCACCGCGACGACGTGCGTGACCTGATCCGCAAGGGACGCGACCTCGAGCGGACCGTCCTGGCAGATGCCGTGCGCCTGGTAACAGAGGATCGGGTGCTTCGGAGTGGTCGGAAGACGATCGTCTTCGACTAGTGCCACCCTCATCCTGGGGGAATCCCCACCTACCTGTGGGTATTGTGTGGGCGATGGCCCATGCGTTGATCCTGGCCGAGAAACCCCGCTTTGCTGGCGCGCTCTGTGCGATGGGGCGGGCCGCCGGCATGGGCGTGTCGATCGCCGGCCCGCCGCCGGTCTGCCGTTTCAAGCACCTGCCCGCAAGAGCGTCGGCAATCCCTCGGTTCACCGATGCCGAGACGAACGCGCTGGTCGAGCAGATTGGGCGTGTCGCGGCTCGTGATGGTGCGACGCACCTCGTGGCCGCGGACACCGGCTGGACGCGTTGGCTCTGCCAGTACGGTGTGCACATCGGCCCCCCTTGCTACCCGATGCCAAGACGCGAGTTGTTCGACGCGCTGTTCGACAAAGCGTCGTTCAGCGCGCTGGCGGCTCGCGATCAACTCCCTCACCCACCAACGCGCGTCGTGCGCACGCCGCGGGATGCCGCCTCGATCGACATCGATCCGCCGTACGTCATCAAGCCGTGCTGGGGTGAGGGCGGGCACCTGGTCTCGCGGGCAGAGGACCGCGCATCGTGCGCCGAGCGTACGGCTCACGCCTTCGCGGGCGGTTGCGCCCGAGCGATCGTGCAGTCGTTCGTTCCAGGCCAAGACGTGGACCTGAGCCTGCTGGCCGACGACGGACGCATCGTCGCCCACAGCGTGCAGCGAAACCTCGGGCGCGTGGACGGGCATCGGCGCATCGAGGTCTTCGAGCACGACGGCGTCCTGGACATCGGGCGACGGCTCTGTGAAGCGACGTCGTACACCGGGATTGCGCATCTGGACATGCGGATCGACGAACGCTCGGGCGAACCGGTCATCCTCGAGTGCAACCCGCGTTTCTGGGCGTCGGCGGAGCAGTCGGCACGACTCGCGGGCGTGAACTTCCTGGCGCTGGGGCTCGGGATCACCTAGCCCATCGATTCGGCGGGCGACTCAGGCAGAGCCTCGGGCGCGGCCTCACCGCACTCCGGGCATCGGTCCACGCCGGCCAGGTCGTAGCCGCAGGTCGGGCAGAGCCCGCGCCGTCGCCGGTGCAGGGCGCGCGACCAACCGAGCAGCCCCCACGGGAGCAGCAACAGGACGAACACCCCAAGACCAAAGACGAGCGAGTTGGCGACCAACCCCGGACCCGGTGCAAGCGGGAGCGCCCGGACCTGGGTCGAGGCCGACAGGGTTCGCTCACCGAGGGGGATCGCGCGGCGCACGTTCTTGATCGGCGAGGTCCAGCTCGTGCCCATCCGGTCGTAACGATAGGACATGGCGACCCAGGGCCATCCCCAGCCGACCTCGATCCGGAGCAGCCCCGCCACGTCCTCGGGCGCTGGTGGGGTGCCCCGGAGCGTGCTCCAGCGCGGCACGCGCGCGAGCGTCTGCACGTCGATCTTGTCCGGTCCGGTCGGGACCAGAGTCGAGCCCACGTTCAGCGTGGACTCCCAGTAGACGCGCTCCATCCCGTTGCGCGCCGAGTACCAGCGTGCTTCGAGCACGCCCTTGCCCGTGCGCGCTACGACGCCGGAGCTGCTCGCGCCCGAGCTCTGCTGATCCGTCGTCAGCGCCAACCCCCACGCGACCAGCACCGCGACGACCGGACCGAGCGCGAGCGCAACGAGCCCTCGCCACAGCAGACGCCGCGCGATCGACCTTCGCTTGCTTCCCCGCTCGCCCATCGCCCGCTCCGACTAGAGGCGCTCAATCGACATGTGGTTCAACGCCCCGACTCCCCATCGGTTGCGATCCGCTCACGCAGCCAGGCCGCGGCCTCCGCGACGCTACGCTTGTCCTCATCCCGATCGACCATCAGGTTCGCCTCGCGCATCATCTCAACGTCGATCGAGCCGACGAGCGGACGCAGCGCCTCGATCAGGTCCTCGTCCTGGCTCGCGTCCGCCGAGACCAGGAGCACCGCGTCGTACGGCGGGATCACGCCCCTTGGGTCGTCCAGGACAACGAGATCGAACGCCGCGATACGACCATCGCTCGTAAACGCGCTGATGACGTCGACCTGCCCGGTCGCGACCGCCTCGTACATGAAGGTCGAGTCATAGCTGATCGTTTCGGACGGGGTCAGCGAGTAGGCGCTCCTGATGGCGTCCCACTCGGGGCGCTCGAAGAACTCGTAGTCCCCGCCGATGGAAACGGGCTCGCCGCGCAGATCGTCGATCGAGGTCGCGCCCACCGCCTCGGCGCGATCGCGACGCATCGCCATGCCGTAGGCGTTCTCGAAGCCCAGCGACCCGAGGCACACGACGCCGTGGGTCTCGCGGACCCACCGGCTCACTTCATCGAGCACGGTCTGCGCATCGGCGGTGTCGGTCCGCTTCATGTGGTTCGCCCAGATCGTGCCGGAGTAATCGACGTAGACGTCGATCTCCCCGCTGGCGAGTCCCTCGAAGACGACGGCAGATCCCAGGCTCTCCATACCCTCGACGCGGTAGCCCGCGTCCTCGCAGACGCCACCGATCACGTCGGCGAGGATGTACTGCTCCGTGAACGTCTTCGCGCCGACCACGAGCGTCGGGCCGGAGACGGGACCAGCCGGCTTGGCGTACGGCCCGCCAAGGCCCACCCCGAACATCACCGCGATGGCCGCGGCGCACGCCCAAAGCAGAGGCGGACGCCGCCGGCGCAATCCCAACTCGACCCCGCCGAGCAACGTGTCGAGGACGATCGCGAGCGCCGCCGCAGCCGCGCAGCCGACGAGCACGCTTGTCCAGTTCTGCGTCTGGAGACCGGTGAAGATGAAGTTCCCGAGGCAACGCTGGCCGACAGGCGTTGCGAGCGTGGCGATGCCGACAGTCCAGACCGCCGCCGTGCGCACACCGGCGAGGATCACCGGGGCGGCCAAGGGCAAACGCACGCGCAGCATCGACTGAACGGGTGTCATCCCCATCGCTCGGGCGGCCTCGATGACGTCCGCATCGACACCCGCCAGGCCGGTCAGCGTATTGCGCACGATCGGGAGCATCGAGTACAGCACGAGGGCCGTGAGCGCAGGCCAGAACCCGAGCCCGTCACCGGTGAGAGCGACGAAGATCGGAACCATCAGCGCGAGCAGCGCGAGGGCGGGGATGGTCTGGATGACCGAGACGACCGAGAGCACCCCATAGCGCAGGCGAGCGTGAGGCGCGACGAACACGGCGGCCGGAATGGAGATGCCGATCCCGATCGCGAGCGCACCGAGCGAGAGCCTGATGTGCGCCGTCAGGTTCTGATCGAGATCGAGGAGCAGTTCGTTCACCGCGCCCCCCCACCCTGCTCAAGCGCCTCGAGCCTGCGCACCTCACGCCTGGGCGTTGCCAGCAGGCGCTCGACGTAGGGGTCGCCCGGATCCGCTAGGAGCTCGGCCGGCGTGCCGAGCCCGACGATGCGCCCCGCCTTCATGACGCCGATGCGATCGCCCATCATCAGCGCCTCGGTCATGTCGTGGGTGACCATGACGCTGGTGAGCCCGCACTGGTCGTGGATCCGCCGCAGCTCGTCCTGGAGCGTCGCTCGTGTGATCGGATCGAGCGCGCCGAGCGGCTCGTCCATGAGCATGGTCTTGGGGGTTGCCGCCAGTGCGCGCGCAATACCGACGCGTTGACGCTGCCCGCCAGAGAGTTCATCCGGGTCTCGATCGCGGAACGTCGCGGGGTCGAGTCCGACGAGTTCGAGGAGCTCGTCCGTGCGTGCGCGCGTGCGCCCTCGCTCCCAGCGCATCAGGTGTGGGACCACACCGACGTTCTCACCGACCGTCAGGTGGGGGAAGAGCCCGACGCCCTGGAAGACGTAGCCGATACTGCGCCGGAGCCCGACCGGGTCGGCCTCCGCGATGTCCCGACCGCCAACCAGGATCGTGCCGCTGGTCGGCTCGATCAGCCGGTTGATCATCTTGAGCGTCGTGGTCTTGCCGCAACCGGACTCGCCGAGCAGAACGAGCAGCTCACCGGGCGGTACGCGCAGATCGAACTGATCGACGGCCGGGGGTGCGTCCTGGACGTAGCGCATGGTGACACCCCGCAACTCGATCGCGGCGCCCGCGTGGTCCTGGTCCGCCGGATCGGCCATCGGCGGAGTCTACCGGGCGGGGGAAACGCGGGCCGGTGGGAGTTACGCTTGGGCGTCCGAATCCGACCGGGAGACCCCCATGGGCCAGTGCACCGACCGACCCGTCCTCACGTTGTTCCTCGCGGCGTTGCTCGTCGCGCCGGCCTGGGGCATCCAGCCGGAGACGCCCGAGCCGGGTGAACTCGCCGAAAAGCCCGGCAAGGCGGAGGCGCCCCCCGCAGAGGACGCGACCGATGCCGAGCCCGGCGCGAACATGCTGGGCGAGTCCTCGAGCCCGTACCTGCGGATGCACGCCGACAACCCGGTCCATTGGCGCGAGTGGAACGCCGAGACCATCGCGCTGGCCAAGGAACAGGACAAGCCGATCTTCCTCTCGATCGGGTACTCCACCTGCTACTGGTGCCACGTCATGGAGCGCGAGGTCTTCATGAGCCCAGAGCTCGCGGCCCTGCTCAACGAGCGGTTCATCTCGATCAAGGTGGACCGCGAGGAGATGCCCGAGCTCGACCGCGTCTACATGGCCGCGACACAGCTCATGACGGGCGGCGGCGGCTGGCCGAACTCGCTGTTCCTGACGCCCGAGGGCGAGCCGTTCTTCGGCGGAACGTACATCCCGCTCGAGGACTCGGCGCAGCGCCCCGGCTTCCTGTCCATCACGAAGGAGGTCAACCGGTTCTGGCAGGACTCGCCGGACATCCTGCGGACGGAGGCGGGCAAGGTCGTCGCGGCGATGCGCCAGATGCTCGGGGGCGAGGGCGGATCGGACGTGATCATCGGCTTCCCGCGCGACGTTGCGACCCGCGCATTCGCGGCGCTCGCCTCGCGCTACGACCGGCTGTACGGGGGCTTCTCCACGCAGCCGAAGTTCCCCTCGGCATACCACTTCGAGTTCCTGTTCGCATTGGCTGACGAGGGCAACACGAACGCCGAGGAGATGGCGCTCACGTCGCTGCGCTTCATCGCCGCCGGCGGGATCCACGACCACGTCGGCGGCGGCTTCCACCGCTACGCCACCGACCAGGCCTGGCGCATTCCTCACTTCGAGAAGATGCTCTACAACCAGGCGATGATCGGGCGCGCCATGCTCGAGGCCTACGAGCGCACCGGCGATCCCGAGTTCCGTTCGGCCGCCGAGGGCGCGATGCGCTTCGTTGCCGAACGGATGACGGCGCCCGGAGGCGGTTTCTATGCCGCTCTGGACGCGCAGACGGATGAAGTCGAGGGCGCGACGTACCTGTGGACGCGCGAGCAGATCGTCGGCGTGCTCGGCGAAGAGGACGCGACCGCGCTGCTGACGCTCTTCAAGCTCCAGGAGGTGCCCGCGCCGCACGAGCCCGCGCCCGAGGGCTCGGCCTTGTACCGGCTGCCGACCGTCGGCTCGGCGTCCGGTGAGCTCGGGTTCACCCACGAGGCGTACATGGACAGGCTCGACGGGCTTCTGGCTCGCCTCCGCGAGGCGAGGGACCAGCGCCCGCAGCCGCTCCGGGATGAGAAGATCATCGCGGGGTGGAACGGCCTGATGATCGACGCGCTCGCGCGGGCCTCGGTCACGCTCGAAGACGAGCAATGGGCAGAGCTCGCCGAGGCGAGTGCCGTGTTCATCCTCGACACGCTGCGCGGCGGACGCGGCCAGATGGCGCGGTACGCGATGGACGGCAAGCCCGTAGGGACGGGCGTCCTCGACGACTACGCCATGATGGTCCGCGGACTGATCAGCCTGCACGAGGCGACCGGTGAGGAGCGTTGGCTCGAGGAAGCCGTCCGCCTCACACGCACGGCCGACGAGCTGTTCGCGCACCCCGCGGGCGGGTACGCCTCCGGCGGCGTCGACGACCTGCTCCCGGCACGCGTGCGCACGGCAATGGATCGGGCGCTTCCCAACTCGAACGCGATCATGGCTCATGCGCTGACCGATCTGGCGCGCCTAACCGGCGACGACAGCCTCCTCCAGCATGGCGCCGGACTGATCAACGCCTTCATGGGCGAGGCCACGCTGCAGCCGGGCGCTCACGTGCACCTCATCAGTGCGCTTCAGCGCTGCGCCGGCGCTGGCGGCCCGATCGTCTTCGCCGAGGAACGCGAGGATCCAACGAACTTCGGAACCAACGAAGACCCGGTCAGCGTCGGCGCTCGGATCGTCAGCGCGGCAGGGATCAAGCCCGGCTCGGCGTTCAACGTCGTCGTGGACTTGGGCATCGCGCGCGGATGGCACATCGGAGCGAGCGAGCCAGGGTCGGATCTGGTGAAGCCGACGTCCGTCTCCGTTGATGCGGACTTCCCCCTGGAGGTCCTCGCAACGCTGGCGCCGCTCCCGAGCGGCGCGAAGTCGCTGACGCTCGATGGCGAGGAACTGGCCGTGTACGCTGAGAAGGCCCTGTGGACGATCCGGGTGCGGTTGCCTGAGGACGCCCCGGTTCCCGCGCCGGGGGCCGGGCTGCGGGTCGTGGTGTCGTATCAGGCGTGCGACACCTCGCGGTGTCTTGAGCCCGTCGAGCGGGTGATCGCGTTGGAGTTGCCGCTCGGGCGCATGGAGCCGTAGGAGGCGCCGATGAGCCGATTTGATGAGTTCCGCGCGCGGACGGGCGAGTGGTTCGAGGACGCGCGCCGGTCCGCCTCGCGGATCGACTGGGAATCCGACCGGGTCAAGCGCATGGCGATCCTGGCCGGGATCGTTGTCGTCGTGCTGATCGGCGTCGGGATCTGGTCGCTGGTCTCGGGCGAGAGCAGCAAGCGGTCCAGCCCCTCAGGGCCGCGAGCGTCCGCGACACTGCGAGCAGGCATGGTCGAACTCGACAGGACCCTGCGCATGGACGAGGGCTTCGCGGGCCTCAGCGCGAGCGCCCAGCGCCGGGGCGGTTGGCGTGTCGTCGTCCAGGGCCAGGTTGACTCAGAGGAAGATCTCGACCGCCTGCGTGAGCTGCTCTTCACGCTCCTGCCGGACACGACGCACGAGATCGATGTCCAGGTCGTCCCCCCGCTCGAAGACGACGGGATGCCGTAGACGAGACACGCCCTGTTGTGTGCTCAGTCCTCGCCCTGCGGCACCAGAGCCAACACCGGGAGCCGCGAGCGATCGGACACCCATACCCCGCCCGGCCTCTCACAAGTGATCGCGAACGCGATCGGCGCCTTGGCGAGACGGATCCCCGGCTCGATCGCCACGACGCACTCGGTCTCGCCCGGCTCGACGTTGAACACGCCGCCCTGCACGGGAGACGCCTCGACCGCGGGGTCGTCTTGGAAGATCCAGAGCTGGTACTGCAACTCGGTCGGGTCGTTGGCGGCCAGGCCGGTGAAGCGCATGTAGCCTTCGTGACGCTCCTGGCTCCAGACGACGTCGCCTGTCTCTTCGCCGTCGATCCACTCGCTCTGCACGGGCGTCCACGAGGCACGCACGATCCCGTCAGGCGTCTCGAGCAGACGCTCGCGCGCAAGCTCCGGTGCGATCGCTCCGGGCGATGGTGAGAAGCTGGGCATCCAAGCCAAGACCGCGAGGACAAGGCACGCCGCGGCCGCGAACCAACCCGCCCAGCGGAGGAGCGGCGCGGGACCCGTCCCGGTGTCCGGCCGAGTACGGGACTCGAGCGTTGCGGGAACGGGCTCGATCCGACCCGCGATCTCCGCAGGCTCGGCCGCTAGGGCGGCCGCGTCATCGAGCAGCTGCGTGCGCAGTCGCTGCGGAAGCGGCTCGAATCGGCACTCGCTCTGCGCGATCCCGACGTCGAGCGCGGCTGCGGCGAACTCGAGGGCCTCCCGATCCTGATCGAGACCAGCTGCCGCGATCATCGCGTCGAGCTCTGCCCGCTCAGCGCTGTCCAGACCCACCGTCGCCTCGTCGGCGAGCAAGTCTGAGAGTCGAGATGGATGCTGCGCGTCGCTGTTCATTGCTCGAGTCGTCCCGGTGAAAGGGTGTCCTCTTCCCCGGCGTCGCCTTGTTCCGCGAGGATCTCTCGGACCTTGATGAGCCCTCGCCGGACGTGTGTCTTGACTGTTCCAAGCGGGAGCCCCGTGGCCTCCGCGATCTTCTCGTGTGACAGCCCGTGGAAGACCGAGAGCCGCAGCACGCGCTGCTGATCCGGCCTGAGCTGCTTGAGCGCCTCGACGGCGCGTCCCGCGTCTTCGGAGACCTCCGCGGTGTCGAGCGGCGCCTCGGGGCGTTCGTCGGCGTGGCGGAGCACGGCGTCGATGTCGGGAGTGTGACGCTTGCGCCGGCCCCGATCGATCAACCGCCTGCGAGCCATCATGGCGCTGAAGGTTGCTTCGGAAGCGACGTTCTCGTCGAAACGTCCGGCGCTCTTCCAGACGTCAATGAAGATCTCTTGAACCGCGTCCTCGGCTTCGGACTGGTTCGCAAGGAAGCGACGGGCCAGCGACCAAACCAACCCGCCGTAACGGTCGATGCACTCTTGCACCGCCCCTTGGTCGCCTTGCGAGATTCTGCTGAGAAGAGAAGTCGGCACGTCGTCGATCACCTTCGAACGTTGGGCCGATTCTACTCCCGCAAGGCGTCGTGATGGGGCGAAAGTGCTCATCATCGTCGTTCACCACCCCCCCGATTCCCCCAATACCGAATCTCGTACATGCCCCCCGCCCCCACCGGCGTCCCCCCCCCGCCCCCGCGGAAAAGAGGAGTGTTCGTGTCGGTTGAAGTCAGTTGCTCGGCAGGATCACGCTGTCGATGACGTGGATGACGCCGTTGGTCGCCTCGATGTCCGAGTCGATCACGGTCGCCCCATCAACCATCAGGCGCCCGCTGGTGATCCGGACGCTCACGTCCGAACCCTCGAGGGTCTCGGCGCGCTGCGCCTTGACGGCGTCGGCGGCGTAGATGCGTCCGGAGACGACGTGGTACTTGAGGATCGCCTTGAGCTGGTCGCGGTTCTCAGGCTTCAGGAGCGCCTCGACCGTTGAAGCCGGAAGCTTCGCGAAGGCCTCGTCCGTCGGCGCGAAGACCGTGAACGGCCCCTTGCCCTGCAGAGCCTCGGCCAGGCCGGCGGCCTTGATCGCCGTCGCGAGCGTCCCGAAGGAGCCCGCCTTGCCGGCGGTCGTGAGAATGTCGTCGGTCGAGGGCATGATCACGGTGTCGATCACGTGGATGACGCCGTTGGAGCACTCGATGTTGGCGGCGACGACCTTGGCGTTGTCGACGCGGACGGTCCCGCCGTCGTTGACGAAATCGATCTGCTGACCGTTCACGCTCGACGCGCCGTTGGTGGCGATCACGTCCTTGGCCATCAGCTTGCCTGGGACGACGTGGTAGGTCAGGATCGCGGTCAGGAGGTCGCGGTTCTCGGGCTTGACCAGCTCGCCGACGGTGCCCGCGGGCAGCTTGGCGAAGGCGTCATCCGAGGGAGCGAAGACCGTGAAGGGCCCATCGCCCTTGAGGACGTCCACGAGGCCCGCGGCCTGGACGGCCGCGACCAGCGTCGTGAAATCTCCGGCCCCGACGGCGGTATCAACGATGTCCTTGGGAGCGGTCTCCAGGGAGGCCATCATGACGTTGGCGTCGTGATCGGCCGATGCCGAAGGCATCTGGCCCGAGCACGCGGACTGGCACTGGGCGTGAGCGCCGGAAGCAACAAGGGTCGTCATCGCCGCGCAGGCGAAGGTGGACTTGAGGATGGTCACTGTCGTTCCCCTTTCGGGAGTGAATGTTGAGAGTTGTGTCGTCTAATCCCGATGCTCACGTCTTCGAAGAGGGCGGCCTCCGCGAGCGATCTGATCACGGTTTCGGGGTGGTCGATCAACCGGATGCAGCGTCCACAAGACGCATGAGGAAGCGCGTCGTGCCACTGCTCCTGACCCTCTTGGCGGCCTACGCGCTGCTCGCTCTCGCCCTGCTCCTCTTCCAGGGGCGACTGATCTTCCCGCGCCACGCCACCGGCCCCGTCCTGCTGGAACGACCACCGGAAGGCTGCGTCGAGGCGATCATCGAGACCGACGACGGGGACCTCGTGTGCTGGTACTTCCCCGCCGATGGCGCGAGCGCATCCAACCCCGTTCCGTGCGTGCTCTTCGCGCACGGCAACGCCGAGTTGATGTCGCATAACCTCGACCTTGTTCATCGCTACAGAGCCGCGGGGTTCGGTGTCCTGCTCATGGAGTACCGCGGCTACGGCGACGCACCCGGGACGCCGACGCAGCGCGGGCTCACCGCCGATGCCGTCGCGTTGGTGCGCTGGCTGGAGGCACGTCCGGAAGTCGACGCCGAGCGCTTGGTCTACCACGGGCGCTCGATCGGCGGGGGCGTGATGTGTCAGGCGGCGCTCGTGCGCCAACCCGCTGCACTGGTGCTGGAATCGACGTTCACGAGCGTGGCGTCGTTCGCCCCGCGTTTCCTGATGCCCCCGGCGATCGTGCGCCACCCGTTCCGCAACGATCGAGCGCTGCGCGATCTGCCGATACCAATCCTGCTCGTGCACGGGCGAGCGGACGAGATTGTGCCCGTGCGCCACGCGCAGACCCTGCACGAGCTTGCACGCGACTCATCACTCGTCGAGCTCGAGGGCGGTCACAACTCCGTGGACCCGGTGCGCGTCTTCGAACACACGCTGGCATTCCTGCGCGCACGCGGGGTTGGAACGGACACTCGCTGAGTTGTGCCGGGGTGGTTCCGCGCTACGCGGCCATGACGCGTCGGACCGAGCAAATGCGCATGAACTCGGACAGACGCTCCTTGGACTGCTCGTCGAGCATCAGGAACTTCACGCCCATCTCGTGACGCCGGAAGCGGAGCTTCTTCGTCCAGACCACCTCGACCGGGACGCGCATCGGCTCCATCTTCGGGGCCTTGACGACGATCGTGCCGACATCGCCCGGGCGGAGCTGGAACGAACGCGTAGAGCGAACCCGCATGCCCGAGCCGGACATGTCGAGGATCTCGCCGAACTCGCAGCGCGCCCACTCAAAGCGCAAGCGACCGCAGCGACGCTGCTCATTCGGATCGGACTTGGAACGACCTCGCATGTGCGGCTTCCACGGATCTTCCGGGTCAACAGTGGCGGTGATCATGAGCGCGACGTGGCTCAGCACCGTCGGTATCGACGCAAACAGACCCACTCTTGAGTGCACCGCACCGAGACCATTCAGCGTCCGGGAACCAGCCCCTCGACGGCCTTCGGACGGACCAGGCGGACCCCCAGGCCGGAGTCCTCTCGGACCTCGCCCCGAATCCCGACCGTGCGCCCGATCAGGGGCGAGAACTCGATCCCCTCGGTCGGCAGGACGTACGCCACAGTCCGGGCCGCCCCGAACTCGCCCGCCTCGATGCGGTAGAGCTTGGGCAGCGAGCGACCGTCGTACACGACGCTCGGGGTCAGGCGTCCGACGACGTCGTAGGACAGGGCGGCCGCGTTGAGCCTGCGCTGCTCGCTGACCTCACGCTCGAGCGAGTCGAGCGACTCGCGGGAGTTCTCAAGCTCGCGGAGCGAACGCTGCAGGTCCCGGCGGACCTCGAGGACCTTCCTCCGTCCGCTCAGGTCGCGCGCCAAGCGCTGATCGGTCTCGGTCTTGCCCATGGCCGTGATCGAACGATCGAACTCGGCGATCGCCGCGTCGACCTCGGCCGTCGCGATCGGCTGGGCCATCACACCGGCGTAGACGCGCTGGAGATGCTCGACGGTCGCGATCCGGACCTTCCACTTCTCGTCGAGCGTGAGCGGCTTGATCTCGGGGGTCGGCGTGGCCTCGGCATCGGTGTCCGAGGCAGCATCCGGATCGGCGGGCGTCGCGTCGTCGATCAGTTCGGGGGCATCGATCGCGCCGTCGTCCGCGGGCACCCTGGGATCGACGGGCGTCGCGGTCTCCGCGTCATCCGTGCTGGTGATCGGCTCGGCGGCAGCTCCGTCCGCCTCGGCGACGTCCTCGGTCACGCCATCGACGCCCAACTCGCGGAGGTAGGCCTCGATCTCCTGCTCGGTCGCCTTGCGCACGAATGCGGAGCGGACGAACCCGCGCGCCTGGGTCGGCGCGGGGACGAGGTATCCGTAGATGTCCCCGGCTTCGTTGCGAAGCGTTTCCTTGACCGCGAGCTTGGTACCGGCGGGCAGGCCGGTGGAGTCGGTCAGCAGGAACTGCCAGCTGCGCTTCTCGCCGCGCTTCTCGTCGGCGGCCTGGAGGCGGCTGGTGACGTTGAGGCGGATCGCGGAGCCGGCGTCGATCTCGGTGGCGACCTCGGGCTTGACGAGCGCAACCATGCCGGGGAGGTACTGGACTCGGACCCAGTCGGACTTCTCTCCGTCAACGCGGAGCAAGCTTCCCTTCTTGAGGGTGCGGACGGAGTAGTAGACGTCAGCGCTCCCGCAGCGGATGGTCGCCCCATCGAGCTGCGTGATCGCCCAGTAGGGCTCGACCTTCTGGATCGGGTTGTCCTGGGCCAGGGCGCGGTCGGTCATCAGACCGATGCCGACAACCGCCGCGAGGACAACAAGAACAACCGAGCGCGCTCCGCCGCGAATCCGTCCCATGGCAACCTCCTGCGGCCCCTCCGGGACCGATGGGAGCATCCTACCCGACCCCCGGGCTCGCGTCAGGCCCGCTGCGCAGCGGCTACGCTTGGACCCCGGCCGAGACGGCCTGAGCCTCCCCAATCCGCGCAGAGCCCGGAGGAGCAGCAAGGAATGCCCACACAACGACTTCGGTCCCCGCGAACGCTCCCGGTGCTCCTCGTCCTGCTGGTCGGAGCCTGCTCCGGCCCGCTGACGGATCAGCCCAGCCAGGAGCTGCGCCGGTCGGTCATGCGCTCGATCGAGCGCGAGATCGAGGAAGCAGAGCGCCTCGCCGGCCCGATCAGCTTCGAGCGTCCGGCCTCGGTCGACGACCTCGAACTCAGCGACGAGGTCCTGACCGAGAACGCCCGAACGAGCGGGCCGCGCTCGTACCGGGGCGAACTGCCACCCCTCGGCGGATCGCTCAACGGCAGCGAGTTCGAGACGGTCTCCGTGTCGCTCGAGCGCGTCATCGCGACGGCTCTCGAGAACAACCTGTCCGTGCAGTTTGCACGCCTGTCGCCGCCGATCAGCCGAGCACAGGCGGTTGCCGCCGACAGCGCGTTCGACTGGGTCTTCTTCACCAGCGCGCAATGGAACCAGACGGACGAACAAGCGCGCGGCTCGACGAGCATCTTCGTGCCCGCGAGCACGGCCTTCAGCCGCTTCGAGGGCGCCAACTTCGACGTTGGCGTGCGCCGTCGCCTGACGACCGGCGCCGACTTCAGCGTCTCGAGCACGTACAACTTCGTCGATGACGAGAACCCCAACGGAACCACCGTCTCGCCCGATCCGTCGCACACCGCCAACATCCTGCTGCAGTTCGACCAGCCGCTCCTTGCCGGCTTCGGGTCGGACGTCAACCTCGCCGACGTGCGCCTGGCCCAGAACGCGGAGCGCGACGACATCCTCAGCCTCAAGCTCGAGCTGATCTCCACGATCACCAACGTCGAGAACGCCTACTGGGACCTCGTCCAGGCGTGGGCGAACCTGCAGATCCTCGATCGCCTGCACAAGCGCGGCGTCCGCGTCGTCGAGGACCTCAAGGCTCGGCGCGTACTGGATACGACGAGCGCTCAGTACGCCGAGGCGCGCAGCCGCGAGTCAGACAGGCTCAGCAACATCATCCGTGCCCAGCGCGACCTGCGCGCCGCGTCCGATCGGCTCAAGCTGCTGATCAACGACCCGCGTCTGCCGATCGGCTCCGAGGTGCTGCTGGTGCCGGCGCAGGCGCCGCTGGAGAGCCCCGTCGCGTTCAACAAGCTCGACTGCTTCCTGACAGGCCTGGAGGCGCGCCCCGAGATCGCCCGCGCGCTCGTCGCGGTCGACAGCGCCGGCATCCGCATCCGCGTGGCCGAGAACGCAACCATGCCCACGCTCGACGCCCGAGGGAGCGTCGAGTTCACCGGGCTCGAGTCCCACGGCACCGACGCGTTCCAGACGGCGACCGAAGGCCAGTTCGTCAACTTCGTGCTCGGGCTGTTCTTCGAGCAGCCGATCGGCAACCGCGGCGCACTCGCAGGCGCTGAGATCCGGCGCCTCGAGCGCATGCAGACGATCATCGCGTTCCAGAACTCCATCCGCACCGTGATCGCCGAGATCACCAGCGCCCTCGCAGACCTCGCGACCAACTACACCCTGATCGGCCAGGCGGAACTGACGCGCATCGCAGCCAGCGAACGCCTCCGCGCACGCCTCGTCGCCGAGGAACTGACGACTGCGCTGACGCCCGAGTTCCTCAACCTCAAGCTCAACGACCAGGAGTTCCTGGCACGTGCCGAGCAGGACGAGATCGCGGCCCTCGTCAACTACAACCGCGCCATCGCCCGCCTCTACCAGTCGATGGGCACCACACTCGAACGCAACAAGATCAGCTTCGACGTCCCCGATGGGGAACGCACCGGGCCCCTCTCGCCCTTCCACCCCTTCCTGCGCGGCATCTTCGAGGAGACAGAGGGCAGCGCCACAATCGGAGCGGGCGGACAGGCCGGCGACGCGGAGCCCACGGACGACGAGACAGACTCGGAGCCCGGCGCGCGCTACCAGCCCGCCGTCCCGCTCGTCCCCATCGCCGAGCACGCGAGCGCAGCCCCGTGACGGAAGCCTCCCCCACCGTCGAGGACGCGGCCGCCCGGCTCTCGCGTGGGCGTCTGGTCGCGTTCCCGACGGAGACGGTCTACGGGCTGGGTGCCGACGCGCTCAACCCTGAGGCGGTCCGCAGCGTGTTCCGCCTGAAGGGGCGTCCGTCGGACAACCCACTCATCGTGCACGTGGGCTCACCCGAGGGCGTCGGCCCGCTGGCTCGCCGCGTCGATGACCGGGCGCGTGCGCTGATGGATCGGTTCTGGCCCGGCCCGCTGACGCTGGTACTCGAACGCTCCGAGCGCGTGCCCGACGTGGTCTGCGCTGGCGCCTCCACCGTCGCCCTCCGCTGCCCAGACCACCCGCTGGCTCTGCGTCTGCTCGAGGCATTCGGCGGCCCACTCGTCGGCCCGAGCGCCAACCCCTCCGGCCACCTCTCACCAACCAACGCCGACCACGTCCGCGAGGGCTTCGCCGACGCCATCGCGCGCGACGAACTCGTCGTCCTCGACGGCGGCCCCTGCACGGGCGGGATCGAGTCGACCGTCCTCGCACTCCTCCCCGATCGCCCCCCCACCATCCTCCGCCCCGGCCTGATCGGCCCTGAGGAGATCAGCAAGGCCCTGCGGGGCGTCGACGTCGTCCGGGGAGGGAGCGGGACGATCCCGAGCCCCGGCACACGCCACACCCATTACCGCCCCGGAGCTCCAGTCCAGCTCGTCGGGGCCGCACGGGTCGGTGAGCTCGCTGCGAGCGTGGAGGGTCGCGTCGCGGCCCTGGTGATCAGCGCCGACGACCTGCCCGGCCCCCACCTGACGATCCGCATGCCGGACGTGGGAGCCCCGTACGCCTCGCGCCTGTATGCCGCCGTCCGCGAGGCGGACTCGGTGGAGCCGGCGGCGATCCTGATCGAGACGCCGCCGCGCACGAGCCCGGTCTGGGACGCGGTCGCCGACCGACTTCGTCGGATGGCGTCGGGCGAGTAGTTTTCAGTGAGGGTGGGGCGACCTATCCTCCCCCCCGAATCCGAATTCACCCCGCCTCGATCCCCAAAAGGAGTGGTCATGCCGCCTTCCATTCGCGTCGCCCTCGCCCGTGGCGACGGCATCGGACCTGAGATCGTCGATGGTGTCATGCACATCATGGATGCCGCCGGCGTCGCGGATCACCTCGAGTCCGTCGAGGTCGAGATGGGCAAGAGCGTCTTCGACAAGGGCGACTCGCGCGGGATGACCGACGAGGCCATCCGCACCGTCGAAGAGTGCGCACTGCTCTTCAAGGGCCCCATGGAGACTCCCAAGGGCGGCGGCGGGAAGTCGATCAACGTCTCGCTCCGCAAGATGTACGGCGCCTTCGCCAACATCCGCCACTTCCAGTCCCTCCCCGGTGTCGAGACGGTCTACTCCCGCGCCGACATCCCGGTCGACTTCTACGTCGTCCGCGAGAACATCGAGGACACGTACGGCGGGATCGAGCACCGACTGACGCCGGACGTCGTCGAGTGCAAGCGACTCATCAGCGCGCCCGGCTCCGACCAGGTCCACCGCGCCGCCTTCCACCTCGCGCAGCGCCTCGGCATCGAGAGCGTGCACTGCGGGCACAAGGCGAACATCATGAAGATGAGCGACGGGATGTTCCTCGAGCGCTTCCGCACCGTGGCACGCGACTACCCGGACATCACCGTCGATGACGTCATCATCGACGCGCTGTGCATGAACCTCGTCCTGCGCCCGCAGAACTACAAGATGGTCGTCCTCCCCAACCTCCAAGGCGATATCGTCTCCGATCTCGCCGCCGGTCTGGTCGGTGGGCTCGGCTTTGCGCCCAGCGCCAACATCGGCGATCGCATCGCGATCTTCGAGGCCGTGCACGGCACCGCGCCGGACATCGCAGGCAAGGGCCTTGCCAACCCGACGAGCCTGCTGCTCTCGGGCCTGATGATGCTCCGCCACCTGGGGCTGCTCAAGTCGGCCGCGATCATCGAGAACGCGCTGCTGGCGACCCTCGAATCCGGCGTGCATACAGGCGATTTCGGTTCCAAGGACGTCCCGAGCGTGGGGACGATGGAGTACGCCAAGGCGATCGCGTCCAATCTCGGCAAGGTACCGGGGACGCGCCAGGCTGTGCACGTGCCGGACTCCGAAGCGATCGACTACACGCCGAGCGAGCGTCCCCGGACGAACGAGCTGATCCGCACGTTCCACCAGATGACCTCGACTCACGTCGGCTGCGACATCTACATCGAGGACATCATGGGGCCGCAAGAGCTCGCGGAGAACCTGCAGCGCATCAGCGCCCACTCGCCGTTCGAGCTGACGATGATCTCCAACCGTGGGACGCAGGTGTGGCCGACCGGCTCGGCGTACACCGAGTGTGTGGACTACTACCGGGTGCGCTTCGAGCTGCGTGACAAGTCGCGCGCGAGCCAGCTCGGCCAGTCCGCGTCCATCGCCCTCTTGAGCACCATCGGCGAACGCTTCGCGATCACGGACTTCCAGCCGCTGCGCAACTACGACGGCAAGCCCGGGTACAGCCTCGCTCAGGGTCAGTGACAATCAGCACGTTCGAGGATCTCGAGCACACGCTCGAGGTCAGCGATCCGCCGGGCCCAGAAGTTCGTGCCGTACTTGGTGTCCTCCTCGCGGCACCGTTCGAGCTTCTTGCGGACCACCTCGATCGGTGCGTGACCGTCGAGATCGGTGACATCGAGGCTTGCGCCCGCGTGCAGCAGCGTCAGCGTCTTCTCGACCGGGTCGTCGATAGACGTCAGCGCCGCGAAGAGCACCGGCTCGCGTTCCCCGCGAGCCCCGATCAGCACCTGGGACTCGGCGTTGACGTCCGCCCCCAGTCGCACCAGTTCATCCACATGGATCCAACTGCCCTCGCAAAGGGCCGACGCGAGCGGGGTCACGCAAGGAGCCCCCCCACCATCGACATCGAGCCCGAGGCTGACCAGGTACTGGATCGTGGCTCGTGGGTCGGCAGGTCTAGATTCGCCGCACGCCGAGTGGAGCGCGGTGTGCCCGTCAGGGAACGGTGCGAGCGGGTCGATGCCAGCCTCGACGAGGAGCTTGATGACGTCGAGCTCACCGCTGTGCGCACCCGCGCTGAGCAGGTCGGATGAGCTCCCGCAGAAATCCGCCCCGGCCTCGAGCAGGACGCGGACACAGTCCGCTTGGCCCGTGAGGGCGTGCAAGTAGAGCGCGGTCCTCCCGTTCTTGTCCACATGATCGATCGCGGCGCCCCCCTCGATCAGCGCTTGCACCACCGCTGCATCCCGCGTGAGAAAGAGCGCCGTCTGGTCGGGGGTGAGGTGACACCGCGCGTCGGGATCGGCGCCCATGCGGAGCAACACCCGCAGCGCGCCTACGCTCCCGCCGATCGCGGCGGTGAAGACCGGAGGAGTGCACGCCGACGGATCGCCCTTGTTCTCAACGCAGGGGCCACGATCGGGATCGAGGCCGATCGCCAACAGCATCTCGAGTTGCTCGCTCAAGTCGTGCGCCGCGAGCTCAGCAACCAACCACGCGCCATACTCACCCGCGGGCGCGGGACCCGCCTCAAGAAGGGCAGCCAGACGAGCGCCGTCCGCCCCCGGCCGGTAGCCGGGAATCCCGGCGCACGCGAACCCGGCGGCGGTCCACGCATCGAGCTCAATAGACGGATCGGCGCCCAGCTCGATCAACCGAGAAACGGTCTCGTGGGTCGCGCCATCGCCGGAACCCGCTGCGACCATCAGCGGCGTCATCATCAAGGGTGTTTCACCCTCGCCGAGCCGCATGTCGAACGGATGATCGATCGGCACACCGACACCGACCAGCCGCTCGATATCACGGATGTCGCCAACGCGGGCCGCCCGATGCAGCGGAGGCTCGCCTGCCTTCGGCGGCGCTGGGTACCCGGGCGTCCGGTCGTCGCGGTCGGCCACCCTGCTCGCTACGTCCGCTCGAGCTTGCGGACCGACCCGTCGTCGCTCTCGATGAGCAGTTCGTCGGCTTCTTCGAGGAAGAGGCCGTGGTCGATCACGCCGGGGATCGAGTTGAGCAGATCGGCGATCTCCTCGACGTTGACGTCCGGCTCGAGGCGCATGTCGAGGATGAGGTTCCCGTTGTCGGTGACGAACAGCTCGCCGTCCATCGTGCGACGCACCACGCCCGTCAGCCCACAGCGGTGCAGCTCGGCGCGAATCGACGCGAGCCCGAAGGCCATCACGGCAATCGACAGCGTAGCGTTCGTCCCGAGGTTCTCCGCGACCTTGCGGTCCTGCACCATGTACACGCAGTGCTCGGACGCCCAGGCGACCATCCGCTCACGCGTGACGGCCCCGCCGGCGCCCTTGAGCATGCGCAGCTTGGCATCGACCTCGTCCGCGCCATCGAAGAGGTAATCAACCTTCTCCGTGGTGGCGAAATCGACGACGCTGAGGCCATGCTCGCAGGCGAGCGCCTCGGCGCGGTCGCTGGTGGGCACACAGGTGATCGAGAGCTTCTCCTGACGTACACGATCGCCGAGCGCGATGATACCGCGCCGTGCGGTGCGACCGGTGCCAAGACCAACGATCATTCCGGATTCGATCGGCGCGACGGCCGCCTCGGCCAGCGCGTCCGCTACATGAGGCTCATTCAAAGCGAATCCCCTGTGCCAGCTCGAACTTGCCGCCGAAGTTGACGGTGACGGTCTGTCGGCGCATGTACGCCTTCCAGGAGTCGGACCCCGACTCACGCCCGCCCCCCGTGTCCTTCTCGCCCCCGAATGCCCCGCCGATCTCGGCGCCACTGGTGCCGAGGTTCACGTAGGCCAGGCCGCAGTCGCTGCCGGCGCCGGAGGGCGTGAGGAAGCGCTCCATGGAGCGGATGCCCTCGGTGAAGATCGCGCTCGACAGGCCCTGGTCCACCGCGTTGTGCAGACGCATGGCCTCGTCCAGATCACGATACGTGAACACGTAGAGGATCGGCGCGAAGGTCTCATCCATCGCGACCGGGAGCTCGTTCGACGCCGGGGCCCGGAGGATCGTCGGCTGAACGAAGGTGCCGCCCTCGAGCCCGGGCACCGTTGCCCGCGACCCACCGGCAACGAGCGTCGCACCCTGCTCCTGAGCGAGCTTGACCGAGCGCTCGAATGCCTCGACCGACGCCTCGTTGATCAGCGGGCCGACCAGCGTGCCCTCGACCAGCGGATCGCCCAGGCGGACCTGCGCGTACGCCTTGGCCAGCCGATCGACGAACCCGTCGGCGATCGACTCATGGATCAGCAGGCGGCGTGTGGACGTGCAGCGCTGCCCGGCCGTCCCGACCGAACCGAACACGGTCGAACGGAGCGCAAGCTCCTGGTCGGCGTCCTCATGCACGATCACGGCGTTGTTCCCACCGAGTTCCAGCAGGCACTTGCCGAGACGACCCGCAACACGCTGGCTGACATGGCGTCCCATGCGGCAGCTGCCGGTCGCGCTGATCAGCGGGATGCGCCGGTCGGCGGTCATCGACTCGCCGACGACGTCGTCGGTCCCGATGATGAGCTGGAAGATGCCCTCGTGGCCCATGTCGCGTGCGACGCGCGCGCAGATGCTGTTCGTGGCGATGGCCGTCAACGGCGCCATAAGGCTCGGCTTCCAGATGACGGAGTCGCCGCAGATCGCGGCAAGCATCGCGTTCCATCCCCAGACCGCGCAGGGGAAGTTGAATGCCGTGATAACGCCGATCGGTCCGAGCGGGAGCCACTGCTCGAGCATGCGGTGCCCGGGGCGCTCGCTGGGAAGGACCTGACCGGGAAGCTGACGCGACAGGCCGACGGCGAAGTCGGCGATGTCCACCACCTCCTGCACCTCGCCGATGCCCTCGGCGCGGATCTTGCCGACCTCGAGTGCGATCAGTTCGCCGAGCGGCTCGAGGTCCTCGCGGAGCGCCTGACCGATCGCCCGGACGAGCTCGCCGCGCTTGGGCGCGGGCACCTCGCGGAACCGCTCGAAGGCAGTCTGCGCCGAGCGGACGCAGTCCTCATAGGCCTGCTTGTCGTCGAGCTTGACACCCGCGATCGGCTCGCCGCTCGCAGGATTGGTCACGACGACGAGGCCTGGCGCATCGCTTGTCGCATGGTGAACGATGCGTGGATCGTCGGCGATCCCGAGACGCGTCAGCAGCGGGTGCGGGCCGGCGGCAG
>JANQQG010000168.1 GCA_028285065.1 Phycisphaerales bacterium | reverse complement strand
ATCGGCTCGATGGCGCTGGCGTTGTCGAGCGTCGCGATGTGATCGAGCGAGAGCTCGACGTCGAGTGCGCCCACGTTGTCCTCGAGCTGGCTCATCGTGCGTGCGCCGATGATCGTGCTGGCGACGCCGCGCCGACCCTGCGCCCAGGCAAGTGCGACCTGTGCGGGGCTCGCGCCGACCTCACTCGCGACCGAGCCGAGCGCGTCGATCACACCCAGCGTCCGCTCGTCGAGCTTGTTGGCGAGCCAGTCGCGCTTGGCGTCGTCCGGGTTCTGCGTGTCGCGGGTGTACTTGCCGGTCAGCAGCCCCCCCTTGAGCGGGGACCAGGGCGTGACGCCCATGCCAAGCTCGCGGGCCATCGGGAGCAGCTCGTGCTCGATCGTGCGTTCGAGCAGCGAGTACTCGACCTGGAGGGCGATCAAGGGTGACCAGTCGCGCAGGTGCGCGAGCGTCTGCGCCTGGCTGCAGCGCCAGGCGGGTGTGTCGCTGAAGCCGATGTAGCGGACCTTGCCCGAGCGGACGAGGTCATCGAGCGTGCGCATGGTCTCCTCGATGGGCGTGTGCCGGTCGAGGAAGTGCATCCAGTACAGGTCGATGTAGTCGGTCTTGAGGCGGCGCAGCGAGTGTTCCAGGGCGTCGACGATCCCCTTGCGGTGGGCGCCGCCGCCGTTGGGGTCGCCGGGGAAGAGGTTGCCCATGAACTTGGTGGCCAGGACGACGCGGTCTCGTTTGCCGGTGGCGCGTAGGTGGTCGCCGATGATCACCTCGGAGTGGCCCTTGGTGTAGATGTTGGCCGTGTCGAGGAAGTTGCCCCCGCGTTCGAAGTACGCGTCCATGATCAGGCCGGAGTCGGCGGGGGTCGAGCCCCACTCCCAGTCCATGCCGAAGGTCATGGTGCCGAGGCAGAACGGGCTGACGCGCAGGCCGGATCGCCCGAGCGTGATGTAATCGGTCAGCGCCATCGAGGTCTCCTTTTCCTCGCGACCGGGGGGGATCGCCCGCCCGGAGCGCCCGAGTCTAGCGCGGGGGCGGCGGGGGGTTTGGGTGGGGATCAGCCCCGCGCGGGCATCGCTCGGATCGTACGCTTGGCTGCGATGAACACGACCCACCGTGCCCTTGTTCCCGCCCTCGCGCTCACCATGCTCTGCCTCGGCGCCTGCGCGGCCCCGCCGGTTGCGCTCATCGGCGCGGGTGTCGGTGTCGTCGACTCGACCGCCGGGTCCTTCCGACGGGGTGAGCTGCGCGTCGCGGCCGAGTACCCCTACGACGATGTCAAGGCCGCGGTGCGCACGGCCCTTCTGGAACTCGGTTTCTCGATCGAGCGTGAGAACGAGACGGCGCCCGGGCGATGGTTCCTGCTCGCGACCGACGAGACCAACGCCGACATGGCCATCAGAGTGGTCCGCCGCACGCCGGTGATCACCGTCGTGCGCTTCCGTATGGGTTTGTTCGGTGACCGTCCGATGTCGGCGCTTGTCGCTCAGCACGTCGGAGCCGCTCTGACTGGGCGCGATCCCTTCGACGACGACCCGTTCGACTCCACGCCGGAGCAGTAGCCCCTACGCGTCGTCTTGCGCGCTCTTGCGCAGCGCCCGCAGCGCGTCGAAAGCGTCCAGCGGGGACATCCGGTCGATGTCGAGCTGCTTGATCTCCTCGATCACCGGGTGCGGCCGTGCCGCGTCGAACAGCGAGAGCTGGTCTTTGCCCTTGACGGGGCGCACCGGTGCGTTGTCCGGCTCGGAGGCTGGTGGGGGAGGGGCGCCGTGGTGCACGGCCAGTGAATCCAGGAGCGCCGATGCGCGTTGGACCGTCCGTTCCGGCAGCCCCGCGAGCTGCGCCACGTGGATCCCGTATGACCGGTCGGTGCTCCCTACCAGGATCCGGTGCAGGAACACGACCTCGTCGCCCCATTCCTGAACCGCCACGTGCAAGTTGCGCGCGCGCCCGGGCATCCGCTCTGCGAGCTGCGTCAGCTCGTGGTAGTGCGTGGCGAACAGCGTGCGCGGGCCGCGATGCTCATCGTCGCCCGCGAGCGTCTCGGCGATTGCCCAGGCGAGGCTGAGCCCGTCGAGCGTGCTTGTGCCGCGACCGACCTCGTCGAGGATCACCAGCGACCGATCCGTCGCATGGTGCAGGATCCGGGCGGTTTCGGTCATCTCGACCATGAACGTCGATTGCCCGCGGTGCAGCGCGTCATCGGCGCCCACGCGTGTGAAGATCCGGTCCGTCAAGCCCACCACGGCATCGTCCGCCGGCACGTAGGACCCCGTGTGGGCAAGCAGCGTGATCAGCGCGACCTGGCGGATGAATGTCGACTTGCCCGCCATGTTCGGCCCGGTGATCAGCGCCAGGGCGGCTTGCTCGGGCTCCTTCGCATCGCCGCCCCCCGCGCCAAGATCCAGGTCGTTGGGCACGAAGTCCGTCCCGAGCAACTCGTCGAGCACGGGGTGGCGACCCTGCACGATCCGCAGCACCGGCTCATCGACGATCTCCGGGCGCGTCCAGCGCTGGCGAGCGGCCTTGGTCGCGAACGCGCCCAGCACATCGAGCTCGGCGACCACGTCCGCGAAGGCATTGATCTCTGTCAGACGCTCGTGGGCGAGCCCGACGAGCTCATCGAACATCGCCTGTTCGCGTGCGAGCGCCCGCGCCTCGGCGGTGGAGACCTTGGATTCGAACTCATGCAGCTCGGGCGTGACGTAGCGTTCGGCGTTCTTGAGCGTCTGTCTGCGCGTGAAGGTCGCGGGGGCGCGCTTGGACTGGGCCGCCGGCAGCTCGATGTAGTACCCGAAGACGCGGTTGTAGCCGACCTTGAGGTTCGGCAGGTCGTGCTCGGTGATGAGCTGCTCCTGGTACGACGCGAGCCAGTCGGCGCTGGAGCTTTGCAGGGTTCGCGCCTCGTCGAGCTCGGCGTCCACGCCGTCGCGGAAGAGCCGGTGCGACCCATCGCGCAGATGCCCGGGTGGGTCGTCGACGCACTCGTCGGCGATGCGCATTCCGAGCGGCGCGAGCGCATCGCGGACTGCTCCGAGCGCATCGTGCTGGGTGATGAACGCGGGCGCGTCGTCGATGACCTCCTTGAGCCCGTCGATCAGCGCCAGCGAGCCGCCGAGAGCGACCAGGTCTCGCGGGCTGATCCTGCGAAGCGCCAGGCGGGCCGCGATGCGTGAGACGTCGTGCACGTCGCCAAGGGCTGTCGCGAGCTCGTCACCCGTCCGCCGGTCCTCGATCAGCGTCGCCACGCAGCGCTGACGCGCCCTGATCGCGCCGGCGTCGGCCAGCGGGCGGCACAGCCACTCTCGCAGCAGGCGCTTGCCCATCGGCGTGCGGCACGAGGCCTTCTGGCTGAAGACGCTCAGCAATGATCCGTCGGTCTCCCCCGCTCGAAGGGTCGTCAGCACCTCCAGCGAACGCAGCGTCGTCTGGTCAAGGTGAAGATGCCCCGCCCGCTCGAGCCGCCGCGGCGGACGCAGGTGCGCAAGCGTCGGCGTCGGCACGCGCACGCTCGGGTCCGACGCCAGCTCCGCGTCGAGCTCCGGCGTCTGCGTGCGCACGAGGTGTCGCAGCAACGCACCGGCCGGCCCGATCGCCGGGTCGTCGTCGTCGATGCCGAAGCCGGTCAGCGTGGCGACCGCGAAGTGCCCCTTGAGGGCCTCGAGCGCTTCGTCCGGACGGAAGTGCCAGGATGCGCCGGCGCTCGGGCTCGCGCCGATCGCGCGGGCGACACGCTCGATCCTCGGTGGTACCTTCGTGTCGGCGAGCTCCGGGTAGACGACCTCGGTCACGCCGAATCGCGCAAGCTCGTCTGCGAGTGCGTCGGGCGGCGCGCCCTCGGGAAGATCGAACAGGATGAACTTCCCGCTGGTCAGGTCGGCGACCGCAGCGGCCGGGGCGCCCTCGCCGGCGGCGTGGAACATCACAGCCGCGACCGCGGACGTCGCCCCGTCCTCCACCAGCCCCTCGTCGACGAGCGTGCCTGGCGTGTACACCCGAGTTACGGCCCGGGCCACGACGCCCTTGGCATCCTTCGGATCCTGCACTTGGTCGCAAACCGCGATGCGGTACCCCGCCTTGAGGGCGCGGCGAACGTAGTTGTCGCACTGGTGGTACGGGACTCCCGCCATCGGGACCCCCTCCGTGCGCTGCGTCAGCGTCAGCCCGAGCGCCTTGGACATCTCGACGGCATCGGAATCGAACATCTCGTAGAAGTCGCCCATCCGGAAGAACAGCACGCACTCGGGGTACTGCTTCTTGAACCGGTGGTACTGCTGCATCGCAGGGGTGACCCGGGGACCGGACTTGGACGTGCGCTTCGTGCCCATGAACCGGTCAGGATAGAGGCGCCCCGCCCCAGCGTGCGGCGGCACTCCCGCTTTCTTGGCCCGCCTCGGATCTTCCCCAGCTTCCCCGGACAGCCACGCTCCCCAAGGAGGTTGGGGCGATTCCCAGAGACGGTTCACGACAGCACGGATCTGTGCGGTAGGCTGATGGTGTGCCCGCCCTGGAGAGGCGGGCCCATGTCAGACAAAGAGGAGAGTCGTTCATGTCGTCATCTCGTGTGGGCCGCGCTCGCGCATGCGCGGCGAGCGTCGTGATCGGTGTCTGCGGTCTGGCCGGAGCGACGCAAGCGACCGTTGAGTGGGTCGATTGGGTCGGCGCCACGGCGGACTTCCCGAGCAGCGCATCCTTCGGCCAGTTCGGCGGCGACTTCCTTGGAACCTCGGTCAGCTACGGGGGTGCGTC
>JANQQG010000166.1 GCA_028285065.1 Phycisphaerales bacterium | reverse complement strand
CGCCGGGGTCGGAAACCGTGACCTGATCGATCACGCGCCAGCCCTTCTCGGCGTCGTAGGCGCACGCGCGGACGAAGTTGTCGTCCGCGATCAGCAGTTCGTCCTTGCCGTCACCGTCGACGTCGAGCATCGCGGTGTTGGTCGGTCCGGCGGCCTGAACGAGCCCGAACTGACGCATGGTGTCCTGGGTCAGGACCTCCATCCCGTCCTCACCGGCGTGGACGAGGACCATCGGCTCGTTGGCCGCGAGGAGCATGACATCGGTGCGCCCATCCTGGTCGGCGTCCGCGCCGAGGATGGCCTCGGGCGCGCGCTTGACCTCATCGAGGTCGATCGTTTCGGTGGCGGCGCCCTGCTCGCTCGGGCGGATCAGCTCGAGCGTGTGGTTGCGCCGGTTCTCCTGCACGACGACGCCGAGGGCGGGA
Organism: Phycisphaerales bacterium; assembly: GCA_028285065.1. Classification (GTDB taxonomy): domain Bacteria; phylum Planctomycetota; class Phycisphaerae; order Phycisphaerales; family UBA1924; genus JANQQG01. Next base: position 2,467 of record JANQQG010000166.1, on the reverse strand, counting down.
CCGGACTCGAGCCCGAGGTACCCGAACGCGACGGGCGTCGCACCGGCCGTCTCGATGGCGATCGGCTGCGGGAAGCCGAGGCGACCGGAAGCGCCGTCGAACGAGGCAACGCCGACCGTCTTCTCTTCCTCGCTGAGGACGAAGACCTCTGGCGAGCCGGAGCCGTCCCACTGCCCCACGGCGATCGACTTGGGCGCCTTGAACGCGCTGAACGCCTCGGCGCGGCTCAGGCCGATGCCGGGCGACTGGCGGTACCACACGAGCGTGTTCGTGTCCGCGTCCGTCGCGAGCAGGTCCATCCGCCCGTCCGCGTCGAGGTCGAGCGGGACGACCGAACGGCCCTTCTTGGCACCATCATCGAATGCGGTGACGGCCGCCTGCACGTCGCGCTCGCCGGAACCGGCGCCCTCGTCGACGTCGGTCATGACCAGGTCGTAGAGGACCATGCGCCGGGACTGACGCTCGATCACACCGATCGAGGCGCCGTCGCGCCCCGGGATGCGGATCGGCTCGGCCTCGCGGAGCGATGGCATTTCGAAGCGGACCTCGGTGCCCAGCAGCCCGCTCTTGGTGCGCGTCGCGGGGTCCTGGCTCTGGAGCCACATGCGGATCGGGGAGGCGTCCTCGGGGACAACGCCCATGATGTCGCTGAGCCCGTCGCCGTTGTAGTCCTCGATCATGAACGCGACGATCCCGCCGCTGGAGCCGAGCTTGACAGGGTCGCCGATGACGCCCTCGCGCGAGAGCGGGAAGACCTCGATGCGCTCGCCGACGACGGAGATGACCTCCTGACGCGGGTTGCCGATCACGTCGGCCACGCCGAGCGATGCGCCACCCGTCGAGACCTCGGGCACGCGGCGCTTGGACATCTCCTCGAAGCTGGCGGCGCTGACCTGGCGCATGATCACGATCTCGCGCGGGCTCGACGAGCTGTAGACGAAGTCGAGCATGCCGTCGGCGTCGACGTCGTGCGGGACGATCGCGCCGATGCGGTGCGCGACGCTGAGCTCCTCGCGGTCGTACCAGATGCTCGGGGGGAGCTCATTGGGCTTGGTCTCTCGCTCGCGCTCCGCCTCGGTGCGCGGGGTCTCGCGGAGGAAGTGGAGCTCGATGCGGCTCTTGCGGTTGTTGACGATCGCGAGGTCCGGACGGCCGTCGGCGTTGAAGTCGCCGATCGCCACGGGCCCGCACCCGTCATCGACCACGATCGTGCGCATCGGGTCGAACCCGAAGTAGCGCCCGAGGTCGTCGCCACTCTGGGCCCAAGCCAAAGAAGCGCAGGCCAGTCCCGCGCCACCCGCCACCATCCATGCGTATCTCATGTTCGCTCCCGAAGGGCTGTCTGGGTCGAATGTGGAACGTCCGGCCCGCGCACCGGTACCTCCGGGGCGGGGGCCATCCGCTACACTCTACCGGCCCCGGCTCGGCTCAGTTTCCTCGACCCGTCATCAATGGAGATCCGGATGTCCCCGACCCTCGGCGTCCCGCTCGCGGCCCTCGCCCTGCTCCTCGTCCCGGTTGCCCCCTGCTCCGCGCAGGAGGACACCACGCCGGACGAGGTGAAGCTGACCGACGGCACCTCGATCTCTGCCGTCATCCTCAAGGAGACGTCCGACGCGCTCTGGCTGGACCTCGGCTTCGAGGTCCTCCGCGTCCCGCGCGCCCAGGTCGAGGCCATCACGCGCGGACAAGCCGACGAGATCGACCCGACGCAAACCGACGACGATTCGCTGTATCGCACGGCCAAGAGCCTGGCGGAGCGTGCCCCGAAGGAGCTCGCTCGCCGGTTTGGCGGAGCCGTGATCAAGGTCTCGACGCCCTCCGGGCTCGGCTCCGGCTTCATCATCAACCCTGACGGGTACGCGATCACCAACGCGCACGTGGTCCAGGGCGAGACGAAGCTCAAGTGCACTGTGTTCGAGCAGGGCGAGGGGGCGTTCAGCCGCCAGGTGATCGACGACGTCGACATCATCGCGGTCAACAACCACCTCGACCTGGCGCTGATCAAGATGACGCACCCCGACGGGGGCGTGTTCCCGTACGTGTACGTCCAGGGCGCCGAGGATCTGGCTGCGGGCCAGAACGTCTTCGCCATCGGCGCGCCGCTTGGGCTGGAGCGCACGCTCAGCCGCGGCGTCATCTCGACGACGCAACGCAGCTTCGAGGGCATCACGTACATCCAGACCGACACGCAGATCAACCCGGGCAACTCCGGCGGGCCGCTGTTCAACGACCGCGGCGAGGTGATCGGCGTGACGAACATGGGCATCCCGCTCGGCGAGGGGCTGAACTTCGCCATCCCCGCCCGCTACGTCCGCGACTTCATCCGCAACCGCGACGCCTTCGCCTACGACAAGGACAACCCGAACTCCGGGCACAACTACAACGAGCCGCCGTCGCGGAGCATCTTCGACCCGCCCGCGTCGCTCGACGACGCACCCGGCGGCTGACCCCCCCACCGCTCTTT
>JANQQG010000231.1 GCA_028285065.1 Phycisphaerales bacterium | reverse complement strand
TCGTCGCGGAGAGCGGGAGGTCGGACCAGCGTTGCTGCATCCAGACGGCTTGCTGCTTCTCGCGGGTGGTGAGCGGTCCGTGGGCATCGGCGTACCGATCTTGGACGTCCAGCGGTCTGGTTTCGCGGAAGACGATGCCGGTAGTGAGGGTCCAACCGAGCGTGCCGGTGTGGTCCGTGCGCCGGAACGGCCCATCGATGGCGACGGTGCGGGCCATCGCGTCGGGGCCGATCTGCGAGATCGTGACGGCGGCTCCGGACCCGGGCGTAAAGCCCAGCCGAGGGCTCTCGGCGAGACGCGATGCGCTCAGTTCGGAGATGGCGGAGAGCGTCTGCACGCCGATGAGCGCGCAGGTCGCGAGGAGCCCGAGGACCAGCGAACGGATGATCGAGCGCTTGGTGACGAGCGGGAGCGATGCGAGGGCTTCATGCTCCATGCGTGCGCTCACGGGCCTTGCGGATGGCCTCCATCCGCTCGCCGAGGAGTTTCTCGACGCCGTGGGTTGTTGGCGTGTAGTAGGTCTTGTCGACGGTGAGGTACTCCTCGTCGTCGACGGGTCCGAAGCCGGGGACGATGGTGGAGGAGTTGTGCGTGTAGCTGTAGGTCTTCGCGCCGGGGCGTCCCTTTGCGTCGGGGTTGGCGTTGGGGTCGCGGATGTTGGCGGGGATCGGGAGCGTGCGTCCTTCGCGCACGTCGGCGATGGCCGCGTCGATGGCGCTGTATGACGCGTTGGACTTCGGCGCGAGTGCGAGGTAGATCGCGCACTGGCTGAGAGTGATGCGGCACTCGGGCATGCCGAGGCGCTCGCACAAGGACCAGGCCGCCTCGGCCACCATGATGGCGCGCGGGTCGGCGTTGCCGATGTCTTCGCTTGCGAGGATCGCGAGCCTGCGCGCGATGAAGCGCGGGTCCTCGCCGCCCTCGAGCATGCGGGCCATCCAGTAGACGGCCGCGTCGGGATCAGACCCTCGGACGGACTTGATGAGCGCGGAGGCGTGGTCGTAGTGCTGGTCGCCGCCGCCTCGCGCGTCGTAGAGCGCTGCCTTCTGTTGGATGGACTCCTCGGCGAGGGCGCGGTCGATGACGATCGTGGGTGGCGTGCCTTCGGCGCCTTCGGGGATGGAGCTGAGGACGGCGACCTCGAGCGCGCCCAGGGCGCGGCGCGCGTCACCATCGCTCTTGATCGCCCAGACCTTGAGCGCCTCGTCGTCCGCCTTGATTGGGAGGTGCCCGAAGCCGCGCTCGGCGTCCGCGATCGCGCGCCGGAGGAGCTCGACGACGTCGTCCTCGCTCAGTGGTTCGAGCCTGAAGAGGGTCGAGCGTGAGACGAGCGCGGAGTTGACGGCGAACATGGGGTTCTCCGTCGTCGCGCCGATGAGCGTGACCAGGCCGCGCTCGACGTCGCCGAGGAGCACGTCCTGTTGGGCCTTGGTGAATCGGTGGATCTCGTCGAGGAAGAGGATGCCGGGCTTCTGGCCGTCTTCGACGAGGTTGGCGCTGGAGGCGAGGACCTCGCGGATGCGCGCGACACCGACGGTCGCGGCGTTCTCGCGGAAGAAGTGGCGCGAGGAGTGACGCGCGATCACTTCGGCGAGGGTCGTCTTGCCGGTGCCGGGCGGCCCGTGGAACACGACACTGATCATCGTGTCGGAGTCGATCATGCGCCTTAGGAGCTTGCCGGGCTTGAGGATGTGGCGTTGTCCTGCGACCTCGTCGAGCGTTCGCGGGCGCATGCGGAAGGCCAGCGGGTGGACCCGCGAGCGTTTGCGTTCGCGTGACTCGCTCCAGAGGTCGGCGGGCATCACAAGGAGCCTAGCCCTTCCCGAGGGTTTGCAGCCCTGCCCGTTCTCTCGCGGTGGATCGTTGTATGGCTTTCGCTAACATCGTCGCGTGATCCTGCAAGGCGTCGTGATCTTGGTGGTGGTGATGCTGGTCGGTGCCGTGGTGGGCGTGGCCGGGCGTTGGCTGCTGGATACTCCGCGTGGGGAGGACCTGGAGACGGGGTTGGTGTGGCGCGGGCTCCAGCTGTATGCGCGGGTGGTTCACCGGCTGCGTGTGGAGGGGCTCGAGCATGTGCCTCAGGGGCGCGACGCGGGGCCGCTGATCGTCGTATCGAATCACACGTCGGGCGCGGACCCGCTCTTGGTGCAGGCTGCGTTGCGGTTCGAGGTGCGTTGGTTGATGGCCGCGGACATGATGGTGGGCCTGCTCGGGCCGCTGTGGCGTTGGTCTGGTGTGATCGGTGTCGACCGTTCGGGTCGCGACCGGCGTTCGGTGCTCGAGGGTGTGCGTCATCTGCGCGAGGGTGGCGTGATCGGCGTCTTCCCCGAGGGCGGGATCGAGCGACCGGCGCAGCATGTACTGCCGTTCCATGGGGGCGTTGGTTTCTTCGTCAAGAAGACGGGCGCGCGTGTGCTTCCGGTGATCATCGACGGGACGCCGTACGCATCAACGGCGTACGGGTCGCTGCACCGTCGCAGCCGCGCGCGGTTGCGCTTCCTCGAGCCGATCGACTACTCGGGCTCTGGTCTGGATGCGGGGGAGATCGCGCAGGACCTGCAGCAGCGGTTCCTCGACGCGACGGGTTGGGCGTTCAACGACTCGCCCGATCCGAGCGCGATCCACGCGTAATCAGTTGCCCTGGCGCTCGCGGAGCTTGCGCACGGCTTCGAGGCGTTGCTCGTGCACGCGCTGGCCGGGTTCGAGCATGACGAGGGCCTCGATCTGCGCCTCGGCGACGTCGAGGCGTCCTGCCTTGATCGCCATGGTGGCCGCCAGCTCGCGGTGGTCGGCGTCGAAGGGCGCGAAGCGCGAGGCACGCAGTGCCTTGTTGAGCGCTTCGCCCCACTGCTCGGCGCCGGCGTAGCGTTTGGCGAGCTCGAGGGCGAAGACGTTGCGTGTGGTCTCTCGCGCGTCGAGGTACTCGAGGTGGGGGATCGCCATCGAGGGGTCGGCTGACTCGAGGTAGATCCGCGCGAGGTTGCGGTGCGGCATCGGGTCGACGGACCGGGCAGTCGCGTAGCGCTCGAGCAGCGGGATCATGGACTCGTCCGGCGCGCCGCCTCGCTCGCCGAGGTCCGCCTCGATCGCGAGCTCCAGCAGCTCGGGGTGCTCCGGGCGCTCGGCGAGCCATGTGCGGATCAACTCGGGCGTCAGTTTCGGGAGCGGCAGGCTCGCATCGAGCGCACCCGCAGCGGGCGCCCCGCCGGTGGCCGCCTCGCCGAGCCCTTCGAGCAGCGCATCGAGGCGCCTGCTGGCGGCCTGGCGGCTCTCCTCGTCGGTGGTCATCTTCTCGACGAGCATGTCGCGCACGCCGGGCTCGCCATCGGGGAGGAGCACGCCCCACTCGATGAGCGCGTCGTTGGCGTAGCGCGTGAAGTCCGACATGAAGGTCTCGCGCGTCAGGCCGAGCACGCGATCGAAGGCGGCGCCCTCGTCGGCGCCGGCCGCGTAGAGGTCCATCATCTCGAGCGGCGCGTCTGGCCCCCAGCGTTCGACGATGTACTCGTACATCCAGTGGCCCTGTGCGTACGCCTGGGCGCGGTCGTTGGGTCCCTCGGGGCGAGAGAAGGCGTTGTTGATCCGGTCGAGGTCGAAGAGCGTTCCGGTCTCGACCGCTCGGGCGAGGAGCATCACGGTCGGGAAGTCGCGCGGGGCAAGCTCCAGGTACACGGCGGACGCTTCGGTGAACCAGTGCGGGATGCGGTACTTGGTGCGGCTGAGCGTGACGGTGTGCGTGTACTCGTGGCGCAGCACGCGCGGCCAGTCGTACGTCCCGAGGTGGCCGGGTCCGGCGCGCGGCTGGTCGACCGCGATGACCGGGCCCGTCGCGGCCGCCATGGTCCAGATGTCGGGCGTGCCCGTGATGCGCACGCTGAATGACGCGTGATCGGGGGCGAGCTCGATGAGCGTCTTCTGGGCGGGCTCGTGGTCGATGCCGCCGGGTTGGGCGCCGGTGACGACGTCGTGGATCTCCTCGAGGACGGGTCCCATCTCCGTGGCGAGCACCTCGCTCTCGCCGGGGCGGTAGCGGACGACGAAGTGCTCGGTCTCGATGGTCGGCCAGGTGATGACCTCGCGGACGAGGCGGAGCGAGTTGTCGGCGCGGACGTTGAACGGGTCGAGCTCGAATGCCGCGCTGAGCGTGCCGAGCGCGTCGACATCCTCGCCGGCCTGGAGTTGCGTGAGTCCGAGTTCGATGAGCGGGTCGGCCCAGGCGGGCTGGCGCCGGGATGCCTCGGTGAGCAGGCGGATCGCTTGTGGGTACTGGCGGCGCGCGCCGAGCGCTGCGCCCGCTTCGAAGAGCGCGCGGGGTGAGCCTGGCGCGACCTCGTCGTACTGCGCGAGGCGCTCGTCGAGCGTCTGGAAGTCGTATGCGACGCCCGCGGCTGCCGCGAAGACGGCGAGCGACTCGCGGTGGCGGGGCATGGTGTCCAGGGCTTTTCCGAGGTTGACCTCGGCTTCGTCGGGCATACGCGCCCGCAGCGCGGCTCGTGCTCGGACCAGCGACGCGTGCACCGAGATGCCGGGCTTGGCGAGCTCGTCGAGTCGCAGGGCGACGCGCTCGGCGCCGGCGAAGTCCAGCGAGTCCACTGCCAGGCGACCGAGCAGGTACCACGCGTCGGCGCTCGAGGGGCACATCGTCAGCACCTGCTGCGCCGCCTCGAACGCCTGCGGTCGGTTGTCGCGTTCCTGGAGCAGCTTGGCCTCGACCAGGATCGCCGGCCAGTACAGGCGGTCGAGGCTCTGGCGTGCGGTGGCGAGCAGGCGGAGGGCCGTCTCGTACTCGCCGGCGACGTCGTCGCCTTCCGGTCCGGCGAGTCGGATGCGGAGGATGAGCATGCGGGCAGCGAGCGTGACATCGGCTGCGGACGTGCTGGTTCGGTCGTCGAACGCGCCGAGTGTCTCGTCGATGCGGGCGATGCACTCGTCCAGGCGTCCGAGGTCGTTGAGCGCGGTGATGCGGATCCACGCGCCGCGCATGGTGGTGTTCTGCTGTGTGATCGTCAGTGCGCTCTCGGCCTCGCCGGCGAGCACGAGCGCCTCGGCGCGGTCGAGGAGGTTGGTCGTGACGGTGAGCGCGGGGTCGTCGTACGCGCCGCTGATGAGGGCGGCGCGTGCCGCGGCCTCGGGGGTGTCGACGTCGCCCTCGCGCGCGACGCCGTGGAAGACGCGCATGCGTGCGCCTTCCTCGGGCGTGAGGTACTCGGCCTCGAGCGATCGGAGGACGGTGGGGGAGAGATCTGGGACGGGCATCGGGCCGGCGTCGCCGTCACCGGCGCTGCGGATCATCTGCGCGGATGCGGCGGCGCCGAGCATCAGGGCGCTGGCGAGTGCGAGTCCGCGGCAGAGGAAGGTCGATCGCATGCTCGTGTCTCCCGGAGGACGGGCGGAGTGAGGTGAGGGTTCCCCTAGGGGTTCGCTGCGTCGGGGCGATCGGATGGGACCGTGGCTCGTGGAGTATCGGTCGAACTGCGGAACTCGTTGATCTCGACGTGCCAGCCTCGGGGCGTGGTGGTGTCGAAGGTCGCGCTCTCGATGGTGGCGTTCATGCGGTGGCCGATGAGGATCACCTGTGCGGTCGAGCCATCGGGTGAGGTGGTTCGCGCGACGCGCGGGAGCCAGCGGGCCTCGATGGGGCCGTCGGCGTCGGGGTCGATCAGGTCGTACCAGAGCCTGACGGACTCGAAGTTTCGTGCTTCTTCGGTGCCGGGCTTGGGCACGAGGCGGATGTGGCGCATGGCCTTCCATCGCTCGATCGATGCTTCGTTCTTCCCTTCGATGTCGACACCCTCGAGCGGGTCGCGCAGCTTGGCGTCGAAGCGTTCGAGGATCGCTTGCTTCTCTTGGCCGATCGGGATGGGGAAGGGGCCCTCGCCGATGCGCAGCGGGTCGGCCCGCTCACCGGGGGCGACTACGCGACGCTTGATCATGAACTTCTCATCGGGGAGCTTCTCGACGAGCCACTGGCCGTCGAAGATGAAGGCCTGCGTCTCCTCGCGGCGCTGCTCGTCGACGATGAGCTCGGTGAAGGTCACGGCGAAGCGACGTCCGGGGTCGTCATCCGGTGCGTTCGCGTCCGCTTCGTCTGCGCTGAACCAGAGCTGTCCGCGTCGGACGTGCTTGGAGGCGCCCTCGATGGCGGTGGTCGTGCGCGTGTATTCGATCTTGGCGCTGAAGGAGCGCATGTCGGCGTCGGCCGTCTCGATCGCGGTGAGCAGCTCGTCGGCGGTCGTGGGCGGCGACGCGGGGCGATAGGCGACGGCGTCGTCCTGAGCGAGCGCGGTCGTGGCCACGGTGAGCAGTGCGGGTGCAAGCAGCGGTGCGATCCGTCGCATGGGGCTCCTTGGGCAGGGGCTGGGAGAGGGGCCGCTTGTTCTACTGGGTCTGACCCCGGTCGGGTTCATCGGCCCGTGAAGAAGCCGCACCCCAGCCGGGGCGCCTGACCTGGTCCCCGTCTGGCGTGCTGTCAGGGGCGGTTTGACCCTGTCCGCGTTCGAGGAAGTCGGCGAGGAGGACGCTGGCGGCCAGGGCGTCGCGTCGGAGCTTTTTCTGTTTGTGGGTCAGGCCGGTGCGGGCCATCTTCTCGTTGGCCTTTTCGCTGGTCTTGCGTTCGTCGTGGAGGTGGACGGTTCGCCCGGTGCGCTCGCCGATGCGGGCCGCGAAGGCGCGGGTGAGCTTGGCCCGGTCGCCCTCGGTCCCGTCCATGTTCAGCGGCAGGCCGACGACGAGCTGGCCGGGCCCGTCGCCGAAGACGTCGGTGCAGGCGTCGTTGATCGCGTCGAGCAGGTCTTGGCCGTCGCGCCGGTCGATGGCGACGTCGACGAGGTCCATTGGGCTGGCGGTGGAGGTGACGGAGTCTCCGGCGGCCAGGCCGGTCCGCTTGTCACCGAGATCGACGGCGAGGTATCGCACGGGTCATTGTTGGACGCTCGCGTCGTGCACGTCCGCCCGGACTACTTGAGGTTGTCCGGCGCCTTGGCGTGCAGGTCCTTGACGTCCTGGGCGCGGTCGGCGGGCATCACCAGTGTCGCGTCCGGCGTGTGGACCACGATCAGCTTCTCGCAGCCGAGGAGCGCGATCGTGTGGTCGGGGTCGCTCGAAGCGACCAGGTTGTCGGAGGAGTCGGCGCACAGGGTGTTCGCGCTGGTCGAGGCCGCGCCGTGTCGGTTGCCGGACTTGTCGGGTGTGAGTGTTTCGCCGAAGGAGGGCCACGAGCCGACGTCGAGCCAGTCGACTGGCATCTCGACACCGACGATGGAGACGCGCTTGTCGTTGGCGGCGGGCTCCATCACCGCGTAGTCCACCGAGATCTTCGGGAGCGTTGGGTACACGTCGTCCAGCACCCTCTGTTGGTCGTCGGTGCCCCAGGCGTCGGCGATGGTCGCGAGCCCCTCGGCCGACTCGGGGGCGTGGCGTTCCAGGCAGCCCATGAAGGCCTTGGCGCTGAAAACGAACATGCCGGAGTTCCAGTAGAAGTGCCCGCTCTCGACGTACGCCTGGGCGCGGTGGAGGGGCGGTTTCTCGACGAAGCGCGCCACGCTGAACGCGACGGACTTGTCGTCGATGAGCGCATCATCGAGCGTGCGCACGGCGGCGCCCTGCTCGACGTAGCCGAACCCGGTCGCCGGGTACGTCGGCTTGATCGCGAACGTGACCAGGCGTGACGGGTCCTGCTCGACGAGCTTGAGGCCGATGTCGACGCGCTCGCGGAAGAGCTCATCGGGGGAGATCAGGTGGTCGGCCGTGAGGACGACGAAGACGGCGTCGGGATCGAGCTTTGCGAAGACGGCGGCCGCGAAGCCGACGGCGTTGACGGTGTCGCGTGCCGCGGGCTCACCGAGGATGCGCTCATCGGTGAAGGCGCTGGGGGTGTCGGGCCCCATTGCGTTCATGATGACGTCGCGGTAGCGCTCGCCGGTGCAGATGTAGCGGTGGTCCTGGTCGATGAGCCCGTCGAGGCGGGCCGCGGAGATCTCCAGCAGTGATCGTGGCGGCCCCCCGTCCAAGGCCGGGATGAGCGGGAGGAGCTGTTTCGGCAGGTCCTGGCGGCTCATCGGCCACAGTCGCGTGCCGGCCCCCCCGGCCATGATCATCGCGTAGCGCATGGTCAGGAATATAGGGGGTGGGGAGGGGTGGGTGTTGGCGTTGACGGTACGATCGTGGTCGCAATGCGAGGGTCCACGACACGACCAGCGGGAGAGACGGGCGGGGGCGGCTGGCGCACGCTGCCGTGGTTTGTGATCGGCGTGCTCGTCGCGCCGGCGCTTGTGGTCGCTCCCACCATCCTCGGAGTGGCTCCGACGCGGATCGAGTACTGGATGTCGGTCATCCTCGGCGGCGTCGGGGCGGGCGTGGCCCAGGTGTACGGGGGGCGGGTGAACGGCCCAAGCCTGGGCAAGCGCGTGCCGGGCATCATCGTGTGGGTGGCGATCACCTTGGTCATGCTCGAGAACATCGGGCGCGTTACGGTTGATCCGGAGGTCCGTGCATCGCGGGTGTTCTGGGTTGGGATGTTGCAGGTCGTCTTGGTGTGGATCTGGCTGAACGTCCTTGCGGGGCCTCGCGCCGGCCCCATCGTGCGGTCCGGTTTCCGTGGCTACGAGGCCGATGAACCCCTCAAGCACATGGTGCCCGATGAACCCATCAAGCACATGGTGCGGGTTCCCATCCTCGATGCCGCGTGGGAGGGCGATCTTGATGCGCTGCGCGAGTGTCTGCGCGAGCATCATCCCGATGCGGCCTTCTCGATTGACGGGGAGCTTCTGGAGTCAGGGTCGGCGGGACGGACGGCGTTGCATGCCGCGATCGAGAATGGGCGCCCGCGGATCGTTGAAGCGCTGCTCGCGGCCGGCGCGAGCCCGGACCTGCGTGACGAGACGGGGTGGACGCCGTGCTTCCACGCGATCGAGATGGTGCTGCAGCTCGCGAAGAACCAAGACGACCGTCCGTGTGCGGAGACGGACGATGCGCTGGCAGAGGGGATCGGGATTGCCCGCATGATCGCGTCGCGGGTGGACCTGGACACGGACATCACGGACGGGCGCACGGCACGCGAGTCGGCGCGCGAGTTTGGGGTGCTCAAGTTCTTGGAGGGGTGACGCCGCCTAGCGGTGCGCGTAGACGTGGGTCAGGATCGACTCGGACGTGTCGAGGGCGGGGTCGCGGTCGAGCGCGCGGAGCACGAGGCGCTCGGCGTCGGCGACCGTCTCGCCGAGGGCGAGCAGCGCTTC
>JANQQG010000113.1 GCA_028285065.1 Phycisphaerales bacterium | reverse complement strand
AGCACGAGGTCACCGAGATCATCCGCGCAGAAGCCGCCGCCATGGGCCTCGGCGACCTCCCGGGCATCGAGAAGCTCCTCGGCGCACCCGCATGACCCCGCCATCAGACGCGCTGGTCATCCCCCTCGCGCCCGGCTCCACACTCAAGACCCAAGTCCGCCCCCCACGCGATCGCTCGAGCACCGAACGCGCCACCGTCGAACGCGCTTGGGCCGACGCATGCGCCCAAAACCCCCGCCTCTTCGACGGCCCCATGCTCGCAAGCGAAGGTCTCGATGAACACGACACCCTCCAGATCCGACGCGAGACCTACAAACACCTCGTCACCACCGACGATGTCCGCCAACTCGGCGTCAACGCGATGCTCATCTCGTCGAGCGACGAAGAACGCGTCCTCATCGGCCGACGAGGCGCAGGTGTCCGCGCCTACAACGCCCGCTGGGAGCTCGCGCCCGCCGGCGGCCTCGAGCCCGTCCCCGGATCACCGAGTGCTCTCACCGAGGCCCACATCATCACCCAGCTCATCCGAGAAGCGGACGAAGAGGTCGGCCTCGAGCTCGACCCGTCCTGGTGCCGCCCCGTGTGCGTGGTGCGCGACTTCGGCGAAGGCCGCCACGACAACATCGTCGTCCGCGTCGACCTCCCGGCCGACCAACAGTGCGCCACATGCCGAACCGACGCCTGGGAATACCCCGAGCTGGCCTGGCTCACGCGCGACGAAGTCACCGAGTTCGCAAGATCGCAGCCCGACGCGATGATCCCCCCGACGCTCGCCGTCCTGCGATGGGCAGAGTGGATCGCGTCGTAGCAACACCTAGGCGTCGTCACCCTTCGGCTTCACCCACGCCGAATCCGGGTCCCGCTCGAGCCCCGTCGCGCTCTGCCTCGCACACCGCCGGCAGATCACGCCCTCCTCACGAACCGGGCTCCGCCAGCACGCCTCGTCGCGATCCTCGAGACACATCACGCACTTGCCCGGCTCCCCCACCTTACCGAGCACGCACTCCGTGTACGCAACCGTCAAGCAGTTCCCGCAGATCAGCGACCCCTGGTGCCCCTCCATCATCGGGCGATCCTCCGCCCAATGCTGCCCGCAGAAGTCGCACAGAAAATCCTGCGCCTGCATGTTCTCGGGATCACACCCCTCGCGCTGCATCGACGCCTCCAACTACCCGAGCTGGTTCTTCACGATCAACTGGTACACCTCGCAACGCTGCAGCAACTCCTCGTGCGAGCCCTGATCGACCACCCTCCCCTGATCCATCACCACGATCCGGTCCGCGTCCCGCACCGTCGACAACCGGTGCGCCACAACCACGCACGTCCGCCCCTTCGCAAACTCCGCGAGCGCCTCGCCGATCTTCGCCTCAGAATCCGCGTCGATCATGCTCGTCGCCTCGTCGAGCAACAAGATCGCCGGGTCACGCAGCACGGCACGCGCAATCGCGATCCGCTGACGCTGACCACCGCTCAGCCCCACCCCGTCCTCACCGACCTCCGCGTCGTAGCCCCCCGGCTTCTCAAGGATGAACTCCTCCGCCCGCGCCTGACGCGCCGCGGCCTTGATCTCCTCCGGCCCGGCGCTCGGCGACCCATACGCGATGTTCGAGCCGATCGTCCCCCGGAACAGCACGACCTCCTGCGTCACCACCCCGATCTGCCGGCGCAATGAACGCACCGACACCTCGCGGATGTCCCGACCGTCCACCTTCACGCAACCCTGCGCGCTGTCCGGATCGAACAACCGCGGGATCAGCGAGAGCAGCGTCGTCTTGCCCGACCCGTTCGGCCCCACGATCGCGACCGTCAGCCCATGCTCGATCGTCAGCGACACGTCCCGAAGCGACGGCTCCTCCGCGCCCTCGTACGTGAACGTCACGTCCTCGAACCGGATGTCTGTTCCATGACGCCCAAGCTTCGGCAGCTTCGCGTCGTGCCCCGGCTCCGTCGGCTCCGACAGCACCTGCTGCAACCGCTCGGCCGCCCCAGACGCCTGCTGAATGTCGTTGATCAGGCCCGTCAGTGGCTTCAGCGACGCCCCCGCTACGCCCAGCGCCCCCAGCGTCGCCAGGAACCGCACCGGATCCGCCTGCCCATCGATGATCGCCTTCGCCGAAATCAGCGCCAGGATCCCCAGCACGAAGATCGCAAGCGTCTCGACCAACGGGCTCGACAACGCCCGCGCCGTCCGCGCCCGCAGCTCCTGGCGGATCACCTCCTTGTTCACCCGATGGAACCGGCCGGTTTCGGCACGCTCCGTCGTGTGCACCTTCACCACGCGCAGCCCGTGCAGCGCCTCCGACGCGATGTGGTACAGCCCAGACTGACCCTTCAGCGCCGACCGAGACGCACGACGCACCCGCTTGCCGAGCTTCCGGATCACCGTGTACAGCAGCGGCGCGACCAACACCGCGACGCCCGTGATCCGCCAATCGAGCAGCAACGCCGCGATGAACGCCGCGGCTCCCTTCGTCACCTGCGCAACACCCTTGCTCAGCAGCGCGATGAACCCGCCCGACAGCGCCTGAGAGTCCACGATGATCCGAGAGATCAGATCGCTCGGACCCTGCGCGGCCACTGTCTTCAGCGGCATGTGCACCACGCGCCGGAACACATCCCGGCGGATCCCCGCGATCGTCCGCGACACCACCGTCAACGACAGGTACGCGTGCAGAAAGTTCGCCGTCGCCCCGATCACCGTCAGCACCCCAAGCGCGACGATCACCCACAGCACGGCATTCCACTGATCGTCCGGGAGCCCCTCGATCCACGCCGCCGGGATCTGCACCCAGTCCCCGAACTCCTCGTTGAACGCCCCCGCAAGCTGCGGGAGCGTCCGCCCCTCCTCCCCGAGGATGTTGTCAAGCGCCGGCACCAACGCCACCAGCCCCGCTCCCAGCCCGCCGGCCGAGATCACGGCAAACCCGATCGCGAGAACGATCAGGCGCTTGTGGCGGAGCATGCGTCGTGCAAATGCCCAGAACCGGTCCATCGGGGCTCCATCTCCGAACGTCACGCCCCCCGAGACTCGGCCCGGGGCGGGCCCAGAGGGTATGGTCCCGACCGACGGCATGGAGCCGCCAACGCCCGAAAGGCCCCCCGCATCATGGCCCCCCCTCCGCCTCCCCCAGCACCGACGCCCCCGCCCAACCAAGGCGACCCGGGCGTCACCTTCGTCATCCCCTGTTACAACCACGGCCAGTTCGTCCACGAGGCCGTCCGATCCTGCCTCGACCAGCAGGACGCCAGCGTCCATGTCGTCGTCGTCGACGATGGCTCAGACGACGGCTCCACACCCAACGCCTGCGACGAGGCCGCCGAACGCGACCCACGCGTCAACGTCATCCACCAGCCGAACGCCGGCCTCTCCGCGGCCCGCAACACCGGCCTCCGCGCCATCCGCGAACTCCACCTCCGCACCGAATACGTCTCGTTCCTCGATGCCGACGACTGGGTCGAGCCCACCTTCGTGCGCACCCTCGACGAGGCCATCCGCGCAGAAGCCAGCGACGACGTCTCCCACGCCTACTGCCAGGAGCGACTCGTCGGGCTCGCCGACATGGTCTGGGAAGTCCCCGACTGGGACCCCATGCTCGAGATGGTCACCAACCTCCACCCAGTCACCACGCTCATCCGAACCGAACGCGTCGAACAGGTCGGCGGCTTCGACGAGACCATGAACCAGGGCTACGAGGACTGGGACCTCTGGCTCCGCTTCGTCTCCCGCGGCTGGCGAGGCGTGCGCGTGCGCGAACCACTCTTCGTCTGGCGTCGCCACAGCGAAACCACCATGGTCGTCGAAGCCGGCGCCCGCCACGACACCCTCTTCGCGCGCCTCGTCGAGAACCACCGCGACCTCTACGCCAAACACGCCCAGCAGCTCATCCTCCTCAGCAACGAACTGCTGAGGCGCGCCGACGCGAGCTGGCTCGACGAAGACGGGCGCGCGATCCCCCTCCGAGACATGCGCGCGCACGTCGAGCACCTCATCCAACACGTCAAGGGCGAAGACGAACGACGCGACGCCATGACGCAGGAGTTCGAACGCATCCGCCTTGAGCTCACCGACGCACTCCAGAAGGCCGAACACCGCGCACGCACCGCCGAACACGAACGCGATGAACTCGCCTCCCTCGCGGCGGTCCGCGCCTTCAAACGCTGGCGCCGCCTCGTCGACAACGCGCCAGGACCAATCGGCTGGGTCCTCCGTGGTGTGCACGGGATCGGCAAGCGAATCCTCGGTGGACGAAGCCGTGCCTGACGCGCACAACCCAATCCGAAGGGTCGGCGTCGTCGTCCCCTGCTTCGCGAGAGCCGACGATCTCGGACGATTGCTCTTCGACCTCGAACGAGTCCACGAACACGCAGCCGATGAGGGACTCGATCTCGACGTCGTCGTCGTCGACAACGCCTCGCCCGAACACCTCGAGCAAACCGTCAACGTCCCGCAACAACTCAGCGTGCGCTGGCTGCGCACCACGACAAACAGCGGAGGCTCCGGCGGCTTCAACGCCGGCATGTCACTGGTCATGCAGCCGACCAACGCCGCCGAAGCGCCCGATGCGCTCTGGCTCGTCGACAGCGACGCACGCGTCACCCCGCGCACGCTCCTGGAACTCGTCCGCACACTCGACGCCGACCCGACCGCCGCGGCCGCCGGGTCCGCCATCGCAGACCCACAGACCGGCTGCATCTTCGAAGTCGGCGGGCGCATCAACCGCCTCACCGGTGAGCTCGGCCCCTGGCGCACCGACGCACGAGACACCGACCCCTTCACCGTCGACTACGTCGCGGCCTGCAGCATGCTCGTCCGCACCAGCGCCGTCGAACGCGCCGGCCTCATGCCCTGGACATTCGTCAACGGAGACGACGCCACCTGGGGCGTCCTCCTCGCACGCGAGACCGGCGGACGCGTCGTCGCCGTCCCCACCTCCGTCGTCCGCCACCCGCGCTTCGTCCGCATGAACACCTGGGCGCGCTTCTACCAGGCACGCAACGCCTTCGGACCGATCGACGCGCTCGCCCTCGGCCCCGCCGCCCGCTTCCTCCGAGCACTCAAGGAAGGCGCACGCGCCGCCGGACAGCAGATCCTCGGACGAAGCGACCTCGCCGAACTGCACATCAAGGGCCTCCGAGAGGCCGCCCGCCGAAGCACATCCGGCCCGGCACCCGACGGCGCGATCGACTTCGAACCCTCCCGACACCTCTCCGAACTCAACGCGGCACTCCCAGAGCCCGCCGCCTTCACCGCCTACGACCACGCCGCCGGCGCCGAACGCGCCTCACGACTGCTCATGGACGCCGGATGGCGCCGAGCACGAACACGAGCCCCACTCGCCATCGTCCGCGCAAAGGACGGCTTCCGCGGCGCACTCCGCCACGATGCCCTCGTCCTCGTCGATGGCGACAACTTCGTCATCCGCTCCGCGCCCCTCGCAAGGCGCCTCGTTCGCGCCGCATGGACCATGACGCGCGGGCTCGAACTCGCCCTGCGCCTCGCACGCCGACACGTCGGCATCGCCGACCAACCGATCGACCACGAACCCGCCGACACTCCCGCTTCCATCGACGCGATCGTCGTCAGCTACAACCGCCACGACGCGCTCGGTGCGACGCTCGCGCACCTCCGCGACATCGACCGCATCGATCGCATCATCGTCGTCGACAACGCCTCATCACCCCTTGCGCCACAAGACCTCTTCGACGAACACAGGGCCGAACTGATCCAGCTCGACGAGAACACCGGCGTCGAGGCCTTCAACGTCGGCGTGCGCGCATCAGAGGCCGACTGCGTCCTCATCCTCGACGACGACGCCTGGCCCGAACCCGATACGTTCGACAAGGCGTGCGAACTCATGGACGAACGCCCCGAGCTCGGCGCCGTCGCGCTCCTGCCCGTCCACCCACGCAACAACGAACGCGAGTGGCCCTTCGCACCCGAAGGCGACACCACGAACCTCGACTGGCCCGTCATGGGCTGCGGCAACCTCGTCCGCCGCCGAGCATGGATCCGCGCCGGCGGCTACGAACGCGACTTCTTCCTCTACCGCAACGACACCGACCTCGCGCTCAAGCTCCGCGCCCTCGGCTTCACCGTTGCCTGCAACGCGAACTGGGTCGTCTGGCACGACAGCCCCGCCGCCACGCGCAAGAGCACCCGCTGGCACGAACTCGCCACGCGGAACTGGCTCTGGATGATGCGCCGCCACGCCGGGCCGATCGGCACACTGATCGGCTCCCTCGTCGGCGCAGCCTGGGCACACAAGCTCAGCCGGCTCAGCCCCGCCCGACACCTCGCCACCCTCCGCGGCATCGCACGCGGACTCGGCGAGGCCCCACCGCTCGCCCCCACCGGAACCCGACGCGGCGGCGTCCGACGCCTCCTCCGCCTCCGCTTCCGCTTGGACCGGTAACCAACCCCCAGCCATGCCCTGATGTGGGCAGAAACGGGTCATGCGGGTTGGGTCACCCAGCCCGTTCTGGGGACGTGCGCACGCTCATCAAGGGAGCGCCGCTCCGGGTCGATCCCACCGGAGCCGGGTGGTCAAGCCCGGCCCAAGGACCCGAGCCCGGGGAGAAACATGGCCAAGCATGACGCCGCAGGGGGAGCGCGGCAGACCAAGATGCGAACCACGCGACGCGACTGGCGTCGCCCGACGCGACGCGCAGCCTCAGAGCCCGCCACCGTCGAGACGCTCGAGAAGCGCCGGCTCCTCATGGGCTTCTCCGCCGAAGAGGTCTACCTCCTCGAACTCGTCAACCGAGCGCGACAGGACCCCCTCGCAGAGGGCGCCCGCCTCGGCATCGACCTCACCGCAGGCCTCTCCGCCGGAGAGATCGCAAACCTCGTCGCCCAAGAGCCCCTCGCGCTCAACATGGCACTCACCGTCGCCATGCGCGCCCACGCGCTCGACATGGCAGAACGCGGCTACTTCGACCACTACTCCCCCGAAGGAACCTCCCCCACCGACCGCGTCCAGAGCGCCGGATACGCCGGCGTCGCCGGCGAGAACATCGCCGCGGGCTACTCCACCATCGACGGAGCCCACTGGGGCTGGCTCGACTCGATCGGACACCGACGCAACGTCCTCAGCCTCCACACCAACTTCAACGCCAGCTTCCACTACGACGAAATCGGATTGGCCGTCGAGTTCACGAACTTCGGCCCCTACTACCGCTTCTACGGCCAGGCCTTCGGCGTCCCCACCGTCCCAAAGACATACATCCTCGGCGTCCTCTACAACGACGCCAACGACAACGA
Organism: Phycisphaerales bacterium; assembly: GCA_028285065.1. Classification (GTDB taxonomy): domain Bacteria; phylum Planctomycetota; class Phycisphaerae; order Phycisphaerales; family UBA1924; genus JANQQG01. Next base: position 6,954 of record JANQQG010000113.1, on the reverse strand, counting down.
CTTCTACACCATCGGCGAAGGACGAGCAGACGTCCGCGTCGACATCCTCAGCGCCGCCGACCCCACACAGGTCGTCTCCACCTACACCACCGACGCCGCCGGCAACTACCAGATCGAAGTCGACTCCGGCCAGTACGTCGTCCGCTTCACCGACGAAACCACCGGACGCGTCTCCGCACAACTCGTCACCGTCAACAACCACAACGTCAAGGTCGACGGCCAGACCGAGGACTTCCTCGCAGCCGAAGTCGCCGATTTCCCCGACTTCGTCGGTGCCGCCACCATCCCCTGGGCCGACTACGCCACCGGCGTCGCAGCCGCCACCAGCGAAATCGACTTCATCAGCGACACCGACGTCTGGCGCATCACCGCCGCAGGCTCCGGCCTCGGCGTCGCCATCATCGCCGGATCCAACGGCCTCGACGCCAACTTCGAGGTCTACGACCAGAACGCCTCACTCATCGGGCAGGGCGTCTCCAACGGCACCGGCGCCACGCTCAACTTCAACGTCACGAGCGGACAGACCTACTACATCGTCGTCCTCGCAGACGACGGAACCTCCACCGGCAACTACGGCCTCGGTATGCAACTGCCCGCACCCGATGGCCCGCCACCGCCCCCCGACGGTGACGACGACTTCGACGGCTCCAACGACTCCACCTTCGGTGTCGTCGCACTCGGCAACGACGCGATCGGCCTGACCGCGACCGCCGACGACGGCACACCCTTCTTCTTCGTCCTCGACGAAATGGGCGACTGGTCCGGCATCGACCTCTCAGATGTCGCGGGCGGCTCGCTCGACTCCGATCAGGTCCTCACATGGACCGACGACGGAGATCAACGCGTCGCAGCCAACACCACCACCGGACTCGTCCTCTTCGAAGAGAACAGCGGCTCCTGGACCAGCCGCAACCTCACCACCGCGCTCGGCGGACGCTCACTCACCGACGCCTCCGTCACCACCTTCACCAGCCCCTTCGGAATCACCTACGTCGCAGGACTCGACAACACCGGCGACCTCATCTTCTACCGCGAAACCGGCGGCACCGACGGACTCGGGCGAGACGTCTGGACGACCGTCAACATCACCGACACACAGCTCACGCCCAACGGCGTCTCCATGCCCGACCTCTCCGGCGGGCTCATCAGCTACGTCACACGCGGCGCACGCCTGAACATCGCCGGCATCGACGCCAACGGCGAGATCCACGTCTTCTTCCGCCGCCCCGGTCTCAGCGCCTGGAAGTCACTCAACTTCAGCGACCTCTGGGATGCACCGGACCTCGCCGGCGGACTCGGCGTCCACGTCCGACCCTTCGGCGGCATCAACATCGCCGGCCTCAACAGCGCCGGTCAGCTCATCACCACCTACTGGGTCCCCGGCTTCGCACGCTGGGAGACCATCAACATCACAAACGAAGCCGGCGGACCAGCACTCAGGGCCGACACGCTCACCGCCTACGGCAACGTCTGGGGCGGACCCAACTTCGCCGGACTCGATCTCTCAGGACGAGCCGTCGTCTACTGGACGCTCCCGGCAGGCGCCGGCTGGCGCAGCACCGACCTCACCCAGGTCGTACCCGGCTCACCGATCGCCGCAACCGGCCTGATCGCGTCGCGCGACCCGGGCTCCTCCGAGATCAGCCTCTTCGGCGTCGATGCCGTCGGCGAGCTCTTCCGCTACTTCTGGCGACCCGGCGAGGGCTGGGACTACGAACGAGTCACCACGCCCGGCGTCTGACCGACTCAAACAGCGAACCGCTCGAGCATCGCGCGCCAATCCGCGTACCGATACTCGATCCCATGCTCGTCGTGCACGCGCCGGATCGCCTCGTGCGCACGCTCAGCCGTCCGCTCAACCCACTCCTGAGCCGTCGCGTCACAAAAGTACACGCGGCATCCCACCGGCCGGATCGTGTGCACCGAGCACAGCCCATCGACCTGAAACGGGCACCCACCACGCGCGATCGCGTCCGCAACCTCACCCGCCGTCACCTCGGGCGCACCCCGACGCACATCACCAAGCCGAGACAACGCATGCGCCGTCTCCAAACCCGTCGCATACAACCGGTGCCCGTACGACTCGAAGCGGCAGCACCGTCCCGACGTCTCGCAGATCGGTCTGCGCGCCTCGATCGCGTCCTCGACCATCCGCTCGACAGCAGCCAGCGCCGCCGCCACCTCCGGACGCGCACACGACGATCGCCAGTGCTCAACCAAGCCCGACTCGTCCATCGCTAGATGTCCACCTTCGAACGCTCGATCCGGATCTGCTGCGGCCCCACAAGCTCCCCCGTGTTCATCCCAGGACAGATCGACGTCGCACGCTCCCACGTCCGAGCCGTCCGCAAGTTGCTCTTCCAGAAGGGCCACGTGCGGCACTGCGCCGGCCGATCCTCATACACCCCGCACACCGCGCGCCCCGGCAACGTCTCACGATCCAGGAACACGCAGTCGTACCCGTGCTCCGTCTTCCGCTCCGTCAGCGACCGACCAGATCGCTCCGGACGCGTGTACCGCCCGTGGAACGCCTCCACGCTCAGCCCAAACCGACGCGCAAGAGCCGCGGCCTCATCATCCGACACCATCACGAATCCGGGCGGGCCCGTGCAGCAGTTGCCGCACTGCGTACACGAAAACCGCAGCCCCGCCTCACGCTCCCCAGGCCGTGGATGATCGAACCACTCGCTGCGCTCCGGTTGCTCGGATTCGGCAGCGGGCGTACTCACCCGTCCCCGTCCTCGTCCAACACGCGCAACACGACCAGCGTCTGATCGTCCGCCCGCGTCCGCTCCCCCGTGTGCTTGTACAGCGCCGAGTGCACCGTATCGACGACGCAGTCCGGCTCGCCCGAGCAGATCGTCAACGCCGCGTCGAGCCCGGTCTCACTGAACATCTCGCCGTCGCTGTTGAACGCCTCGGTGATTCCGTCCGTGTACAGCACGATCGTCTCGCCCGGCTCCAGCACGCACCGCGCTTCCTCCACCGGGAACTCCGGAACGATCCCGAGCGGGAACGTCGCCGGCCCGTCGAGCGTGCGCACCACACCCGTCCGCGTGTCCTTCACCCGCGGCTCCGGGTGCCCCGCACGCGCGTACGTGAACGAACGCTCCTTCGGGTCGTACACCCCGAAGATCGCCGTCACGAAGCTCGACTGCATCTGCGCATGCAGCAGCCGGTCATTGGCGTACGCCATCACGTTCGCCGGCCCGCTGCGCATGTCCGGATACGCGTGCAGCACCGCGTGCAGCATCGCCATCACCGTCGCCGCCCCCGCGCCGTGCCCCGCAACATCCGCGATCAGCACCGCCCAGCGCCCGTCCGACAGCTCGAAGAAGTCGTAGTAATCCCCACCCGCAAGATCACTCGTCAGGTAGCTCGTCGCGATCGACAGCCCCGGGATGTGCGGGCTCTTCCGCGGGAGCAGCGCCCGCTGGATGTTGGCGATCTGCTCGAACTGGATCCGCAAACGCTCGTGCAGCGTCTCGATCTCCTTGATCGCGACCAGGTTCCGCGTCATCGAGCCGAACAGGTTCCCCGTCAGCAGCGTCCGCTCCAGGTCCTCCTCGGTGAACCCGTGCGCCCGCTCGCGAAAGTGAACCTGCCAGTTCAGCGCCTCGCCCGAATCGAACGCGGGCACCGCCATGACCGAACGCATCGATCCGGCAAGCTCCGCGATCTCAGGGTCCGCGCTCAGGTCGATGTCGTGGATCAGCCGCGGCGACCCCTCCGCGATCATCCCGCCGATGAACCCGCCCGTCCGCACCGGGATGTCCGCCCAGTCACGCCACGGGTTGGGAAGATCCCGCGCCGTCGGGTGGCGCTCATCAAAGTCGCGCGAGTGGATCACCCGCGTGATCTTGTACTGACCCGGCTCGAGCCCACGAACCGAGATCGCAAGCAGCAGATCCACCGGCTCGCGAAGACGGTTCATCCCCGTCCCGAACGCGTGCACGGCCTCGTTCGGCTCGCGCGCTTCCGAGACGCGTCGCATCGTCTCGAGCAGCAGCCCGATCCGGTCGGATTGGGGGGCCTCCGTCCGCATGGCCAGAGTTTAGGTCGATCCAACCGCCAGGCACGCGTCCTGGATCCGGTCCGCACGAGAACCCGCGTCCGCAAGCAGGGAACGGCACTCGTACTCCACAGACTCACGCTCCGCGGGCGAATCCAGCAGCGGAAGGTTCACCGCAACGTTCCACCACGCCGACCGAGCCGCGGCCTCCGCCAGAATCCCCGCGATCGCCAAATCGGACCGCAAGTGCCGATTTGTCTTCCCGCACAGCGACTCCAGCAACCGAAGCGCATCGCAAGACGCCCCGAGCGTCGAACGCGGCGCCTGGATCGCCGCGGCCACCGCCGTCTCGTACTCCGCCTGACGCTTCGGATCATCCTCCGGCAGCTTCATCAGCGCATTGAGCCACGCATACGCCTCGGCGTCCTCGCGCGACAGCTCGAGCAACACCTCACGCGTCCTTTCAAGAGCCGTCACCGCGCGCCGGAGCTCCCCCTCGTGCTCGACCAGCGACTTCTTGCCGACCGAGTACGCCAGCACCATCGAACCAAGCGCGGCTCCCAACGCGCCAACCAGCGACGCGACCGCGCCGCCACCGGGAACGGGGGCCTTGGAGCTCAGCTCTTCGAGAAAAGACGACACCGATTGCTCAAATGGATCTGTCACAGCCCCCGATGGTACCCCCGACGCCCCCACAGGCCGAAGAATCAGCCGACCGGATCTACCCATGGCCCAGCAAACCGACACGACACCCCAACCCGCCCCGCCCCCCGCGGTCCTGCTCTACGACGGCTCCTGCCGCTTCTGCCGGCGCAGCGCCCGCTGGGCAAAGCGCATCGCCAAGCCGGGCTCCGTCCAACTCATCAGCTTCCGCGACCCCGGCGTCATCGATCGCTTCCCGGGCGTCACCGCCGAAGCCTGCGAAGACGCCATGCACCTCGTCGAGCCGCCCCCCCATGGGTGTGACAACAGCAGAGTGACACGCGGCGCCGAGGCAGCCGCACGACTGCTCATGACGCGCTGGACCCTCAAGCCCATCGCCCACCTCTACTACCTCCCTCCACTCCGCTGGCTCGCCAACCGCGCCTACGCCATGATCGCCCGCAACCGCTTCGCCCTCGGCGGCCGCTGCGACGGGAGCGGCGCCTGTTCGATCGGCCGGGGCCCCCCACCGGACCAGGCCGACTAGCACGCCCTGCACACGCGAATCTGCCCCCCCCGGGCCTCCGAAAACACGCTCAGGAGGTCCCGATGTCCGCAGCCGCCCCGTCCTTCGACAACGCAACCTTCATCGTCTTCGGCGCGTCCGGCGGCATCGGCGCGCAGACCTGCCGCATGCTCCGTCAGCGCAACGCGAACGTCGTCGGCGTCGCCCGCAACGCGCAGCGACTCGACGAACTCGCGAGCGAAACCGGCATCGAGCCAAGCGTCTGCGACGCGACCGACATCCTCGAGGTCGAACGCCTCGTCGCCGGAGACGCCGAACGCCACGGCGACATCAGCGGTTTGGTCAACTGCGTCGGCTCCGCACTGCTCAAGCCGGCGCACCTGACCACGCCCGAGGAATGGTCCAACAGCATCGCGCAGAACCTCACCAGCGCATTCGCCGTCGTCCGAGCCGCCGGCTCATCCATGCGGCGCAACGGCGGCTCGGTCGTCCTCCTCTCCGCCGCCGTCTCCCAGACCGGCGTGCCCAACCACGAAGCGATCGGCGCCACAAAGGCCGGCGTCGCCGGCCTCGCCCGTGCCGCGGCCTCCACCTACGCCCCCCGCGGGATCCGCTTCAACGCAGTCGCGCCTGGCATGGTCGACACCGAACTCACCGAGGGCTTCCGCGCCAACGAACTGAGCCTCAAGGCCTCCGTCGCCATGCACCCCCTCGGGCGCATCGGCCAACCCGAGGAAGTCGCATCGCTCGTCCTGTGGCTCCTCGACCCTGCGAACTCCTGGATCACCGGACAGACCATCGAGGTCGATGGCGGCCTCGCATCGATCCGCGGGCGCGCCGGCGCCAGCGCCTAGCGTCAGACGCCATGGCACGTTTCCAGGCCGACACACACATCCACGCCCCGCCGGAGGAGGTGTTCGCCTGGCATGAGGCGCCCCGAGCACTCGGGCGCCTCATCCCGCGCTTCGAACCCGTCCAGGTCGAACAAGCACCGCCGAGCCTCCGCGACGGCTCCGTCGCCATCCTGCGCATCCCCGCCGCGCCCGGCATCACCCTCCGCTGGGTCGCCGAACACCGCGCCTACGACCCGCCCCGCTCCTTCGTCGACGCGCAGCGCTCCGGCCCCTTCAAGTCCTGGATCCACACACATTCGATCAGCCCCGCCGACGATGGCGGAAGCACCCTCACCGACTCGATCGAGTACGAACCGCCCCTCGGCCCGCTCGGTCGCGCGTTCGGCGCCCCCATCGTGCGCAAGAAGCTCACGCGCATGTTCGCATACCGCCACGCCATCACACGCGAGGACATCGCGCTCAACCAACGCCTCGCCCTCACGCCAACAAAGAACGCCGGACGCGTCCTCATCACCGGCGCCCGCGGCACCATCGGACGCGTCGTCTGCGACCTCCTCGAAAACGCCGGCTTCGAGGTCACCCGACTCGTCCGCCGCGAAACCCGCGCGCCAAATGAAGCCGCGTGGGACCCCATCAGCGGCACCGTCCAGGACGGCGCTCTCGACAGCGCCGCCGCGCTAATCCACCTCGCCGGCGAGCCCGTCCTCAAAGGCCGCCTCACCCCCGCACGCCTCGAAGAAGTCCGGCGCAGCCGCGTCGAAGGCACGCGGACACTCGTCCGTGCCATGCAGCAGTGCGACACACCTCCCGCCGTCTTCGCCTGCGCCTCCGCCACCGGCGCGTACGGCTCGCCAGGCGATGCCGACCTCACCGAGTCCGCCCCCTTCGGCGACGGCCCCATCGGCACCCTCTGCCGAGAA
>JANQQG010000088.1 GCA_028285065.1 Phycisphaerales bacterium | reverse complement strand
GACGATGCCGATGACGCCGAGGTGCCAGTCGGCGGAGGCGAGGACGATGGCGGGGTGGTCGCCCTGGTCCATGCCGCGCTGCCGGACCATCTCGCAGGCTTCGTCGACGATGCCCCGCTGCATGGCCTGGCGCGACCGGTTGAGTTCATCGAGGTGTGATGCGATCTCGCGGGCGCGCGCCTCGTCGTCCGTGGTGAGGAGCTCGGCCGCCATGTTGGCGTGCTCCATGCGTCCGGATGCGTTGAGCCTGGGCGCGACGCGGAATGAGACGTCGCCGGAGCCGATGTGCTTGCCGCCGAGGTCGCACGACTCGATCATTGCGTTGATACCCGGGAACGGCGTGTGTGCGAAGCGCGCGAGCCCGGCGCGTGTCAGCACACGGTTCTCGCCGACGAGCGGGACGACGTCCGCGATCGTGCCGAGCGCGACGAGCGGCAAGAGGTCCAGCAGGAGGGCACGGAGCGGGCCGGATGCGCGTTCGCCGCCGGAGGCGAGTGTTGCCAGGCGCCAGGCGAGCTTGAAGGCGACGCCGGCGCCGCAGAGTTCCTGGAAGGGGGCGTTCGAGTCGGGGCGTGCCGGGTGGACGACGGCTGCGGCGGTCGGGAGGTCGTCGATGGTCGCGGGCGGGTGGTGGTGGTCGGTGATGATCAGTTCGAGGCCGAGTTCTTTGGCGAGGGTTGCCTCGGCGTGTCCCGTGATGCCGCAGTCGACGGTGATGACGGTGCGTGCGCCGGAGTCTGCGAAGGCTTGCATGGCGTCGGCGTTGAGGCCGTAGCCCTCGTCGAGGCGGTGCGGGATGTAGATCTGGATGGGTGTGTCCGGAGCGATGGCGTGGAGGGTGCGCCAGAGGATGGCGCCGGCGGTGCAGCCGTCGACGTCGTAGTCGGCGTAGATGACGATCGGGTCGCCGGCGCGGAGCCGGTCGAGGATGATCGCGGCGGCGTGGTCGAGGTCCGGAATCAGCGAGGGGTCGTTGAGCGAGCCGAGGCGGGGGTCGAGGAATGACTCGTCGAGGGCGCGGGCGCGGAGGATGCGCGAGAGCAGCGTGCCGCCCGCTGTGGCGTCGCGGCGCTCCGCGCCGATGACAGTCCAGTCGCTCGTGACTCCGTTCACGGGTCGAGGGTAGCGGATCTTGTCCGGCTCGGGCGGACGCCGCCGAGGGCAGTTCCGCCCCCGCGTCCTACAGTCGTGGGCGGCAGTTTCAGGAGGACCCATGGTCAAACTCACGAAGATCTACACCCGGACGGGGGACGACGGCTCGACGGGGCTCGGGGATGCGAGCCGCGTGGCGAAGACGGACCCTCGGGTCGAGGCGTATGGGTGCGTCGACGAGGCGAACGCCGCGATCGGGATGTGCGTGGTGCGTGGGCGGGCGACGGGCGGCGAAGCGGCGCTGGTCGAGTTGTTGGAGAGCATTCAGCACGACCTGTTCGATGTTGGGGCGGATCAGTGCCTGCCCATCGGTTCGGACGAGTCGCCGGGCGCCGCCCTGCGTGTCGAGCCGGCGCAGACGCGGCGCATCGAGGATGCGATCGACCGTTTCAACGACCGGCTGAGCGCCCTTGACAGCTTCGTGCTCCCTGGTGGGACGGAGCTGGGAGCCCTGCTGCACGTCGCCCGGACGAGTGTTCGGCGTGCCGAGCGGGCGAGTGTCGCCTTGCTTGCGGATGCGCCCGACGCAACGAACCCCGAGACCGTCCGGTACCTCAATCGGTTGAGTGACTTGCTGTTCGTGGCCTCTCGTGTCGCGAACGAGGATGGGGCCAAGGACGTCAAGTGGCTGCCCGGGAAGAACCGACCGGGCGCGAGCGAGCGGGGCGCGAGCGAGTAGACTCGTTTCTTCTGAGGGTCGGGGTGGTGGTGCAAGCAATGGGGTCGGGCGTTCTGCCCGGACGTGGGGGAGAGTTGGCCCGATGACCGGCACGGGACTGCAGAGCACGTTCACGTCTGAGTTCCACCAGGCGTTCCGTGAAGAGACCCAGTCGCTGTTGCGCCGGCGGTTCGCCCAGTACGGGCTGATCATGGTCAGCGTGATCGGGCTGTTCATGCTCGTGGACATCGCCGACGTGATCACGGGCTGGATCCAGGGCGAGCTTGGTGAGGCGTGGAGCGACAACGCGGAGGGGCTCGTCCGGCGCAGCCTGGGGGTCTCGTGGTTCGGCGGGATGCTCGCGTGTGCGTGGTATGGGTTGCTGCGCCGCGAGAAGCTGGCGGACCTGACGGTCTGGACGTTCGTGGGCTACGGCGTGATCGTGCTCGTGGTGACCACGTTCGCGATGCTGGACACGGCGCGCGAGCAGCGGGTCGTGCCGGTGAGCGCGGCGACGCTGCTGTTGGTGCTCGCGCACGTGTTCGCGTGTGCGATCTTGCCGTGGTCGCCGCGGCAGGCGGTCCGTCCGCTGCTCGTGCTGTTCCCGCTGACTGTGGTGCTGTCGTTGATTGCGCCCAGCGCGCTCGGGGTCGGGCTGGACATGATGATCGCGCCCCTCTCGATGCTCTTCGCCGGGCCGGGGTTGTTCGTGACGTGGGCGAAGTACGGGCGGCGCATGGAGAACTTCCGGGCGAGGTTCTTCCAGGCCCGTTACGGGCAGATCCGGAGGGAGCTGACCGATGCGCGTCGGATCCATGAGGGCGTGTTCCCCCAGCCGGTGCGGGACGGACGCGTCCGGATGGACTACCGGTATGAGCCGATGCAGCAGATCGGGGGGGACTATCTGTACGCGGCCGCGGCTCGGTCTCGGGACGCCGAGCGCGATGCGCTCAACCTCGTGCTGATCGATGTGACGGGGCACGGTGTGGCGGCGGCGCTGACGGTCAACCGCTTGCACGGCGAGGTCGAGCGTCTGTACGCGGAGACGCCGGATGCGGGGCCCGGGGACGTCCTGCGCGCATTGAATCGGTATGTGCAGCTGACGCTGGCGCCGCACTCGGTCTACGCGACGGCTTTGTGCGTGCACGTGGACCCGGCGCGCGAGGAGCTTTGCTACGCGAGCGGGGGTCACCCGCCGGCGTTCGTGCAGGCGGTTGACGGGACGATCGACCGTCTGGACTCGACGGCGTTCGTGCTCGGCGCGTGCTCGGACGCGGACTTCGACGCGGGCGAGCAGTGCCACGTCTTCGGCGCGGGCGACCGGCTCCTGGCTTACACGGACGGCGCGATCGAGGCGCGGAACGCCGACGGCCGGATGTGGGGGATCGAGGGGCTCGAGCGTCTTCTGGCGTCGGAGGCCAATGCGGGGCTGGACCTGATCATGCGCCAGGTCGAGTGGTTCCGCGAGGGGCGTT
>JANQQG010000083.1 GCA_028285065.1 Phycisphaerales bacterium | reverse complement strand
GAACAAGTACATCTGGGTCAGTTGGAACCGACACAAGCGCGTCTACGACGTGCTCCTCTGGCTCGGCATCATCGCCTTCCTCGGGATCTTCATCGGTGTGAGCCAAGTCGCCCCGCCCGATGGGCACGCGATCGATCCGATGGTCGGGATGATCCGCGGGCTTGGCCTCGCGGCGTTCACGCTGCTGCACCTGATCCTGGCGATCGGACCGCTTGCGCGGCTGAACCCGCGCATGGCGCCGCTGCTCTACAACCGGCGTCACGCGGGTGTCTCCATGTTCCTGCTCGGTCTCGGTCACGCGCTGCTGACGCTGCTCTACTACGGCGGCTTTGGTGTCGACAACCCCGTCAGCGCGATGCTCGCGTCCAATGGGTCTTTCACGTCGCTCTCGGGCTTCCCGTTCGAGATCTTGGGTGCCGTCGCCCTGCTGATCATCTTCGCGATGGCAGCCACGAGCCACGACTTCTGGCTCGCGAACCTGAGCGCTCGCACGTGGAAGTGGCTGCACATGCTCGTGTACGTCGCGTACGTGCTGCTCGTCGGGCACGTCGTGCTGGGCTCGATGCAGTCGGAACCGTCGCCCGCGTTCCTGGGGCTGCTCGCGTTTGGCGCGGGGGTCTTGGTCTGTTTGCACCTGGCCGCGGGTGTGCGCGAGTGGCGCCGGGATCGCACGGGTTCCGGCGCTGAGTGGCTTGACGTCTGCGCCGTCGACGAGATCGAGGACTCGCGCGCGAAGGTCGTCTGCCCGGCGAACGGCGAACGCATCGCGGTCTTCCGCGATGGCGAGTCGTTCAGCGCTGTCTCGAACCTGTGCGCTCACCAGGGCGGACCTCTCGGCGAGGGCAAGCTCGTCGACGGGTGCATCACCTGCCCCTGGCACGGCTACCAGTACCGCCCGGGCGACGGGTGCTCGCCTCCGCCTTACACCGAGAAGGTCGAGACGTACCAGGTCCGCATCGTCGATCGGCGAGTCCAGGTCAGCGCCGACCCGAACCCACCCGGCACGCCGGTCGAGCCGGCTCGGATCGCATCGGAGGAGGCCCGATGAGCCAGCCCAACGATGAGTTCTACGTCGGCTACCTCCCGGTCCCGCCAGCCCAGCGGCGCTTCGTCGTCGTCGTCTGTGTGCTGCTGCTGATCCTGACGGGCTCGGTCGCTGCGCTCGCGGCCATCTCCCAGCGCGAGGCCGGTGCCGGCTTCTGGGACACCGCGACCCCGCGCGCCTGGGAAGGGACCGTGCGCCTCGATCCGTACCCGATGCTGATCGTCGAGCCCGGGGGGCTCGAGCCGGCGGGGCGGGTGTTCGTCGTGCAGATGGGCAAGGTGGGCGCCCAGGAGCCGTTGGCCGGGTTCGGTGACGCTCGCGTGCGCGTCGAGGGGTACCAACTCGAGCGCGACGGGCGACGCATCATCGAGCTCGCACCCGATGCGGCCGTCGTCCGCCTCGGCGGCGCACAACTGCCCGTCCCGCCGGAGCAGCAGCTCGGCGAGGTCACCCTCGACGGAGAGATCGTCGACTACAAGTGCTTCCTTGGCGCCATGAAGCCAGGCGACGGCAAGGGGCACAAGGCCTGCGCCACCCTCTGCATCCGCGGCGGCATCCCACCGATGTTCGTCACCCGCGGTGCCGACGGCATGCCCACCTACACCCTGCTCGTAGACAGCCAGGGCGACCCCGAGATCGACTCGTTCATCGACTACGCCGGTGAGCCAGTCTCGCTGACCGGGGTGCTCGTCCAACGCGGCGACCTTCGCATGATCCGGGTCAGCCCCGGCGGGGTCACCCGGCGCTGACGGCCGTGCGGTGCTAGTCTTCTCGCATGGCACCGATCGTCGGCGTGATCATGGGCTCCAAGTCCGACTGGGACACCATGCGTCCTTGCACCGAGCTGCTCGAGTCGCTCGGCGTCCCGTATGAGGCGCGGGTCGTTTCTGCCCACAGGACGCCCGATCTTCTCTTTGAGTACGCCGCCGGCGCCGAGGGGCGCGGCATCGAGGTGATCATCGCCGGCGCGGGCGGGGCGGCCCACCTTCCGGGCATGTGCGCGTCCAAGACGGTCTTGCCCGTCCTGGGCGTGCCGGTGCAGTCCAAGGCGCTGAGCGGGATGGACTCGCTGCTCTCGATCGTGCAGATGCCGCGCGGGATCCCGGTCGGGACGCTCGCGATCGGCCAGGCGGGCGCGGTCAACGCGGCGCTCCTAGCTGCCTCGATCGTCGGCGCGTCGCGCCCACCCATCCGTGAGTCGCTCCGCGCGTACCGCGAGGCCCAGACCAAGGGTGTGCTCGACCAGCCACCGCTAGCAGATTCCGACGGTGGGGGCGGCGGGTGAGCGAGCGCACGCATGTGGGCGTGCTCGGGGGCGGGCAGCTCGGGCGGATGCTGGGGCTTGCGGGGCATCGACTGGGCATCGCGTGCCGTTTCTACGACCCTGCGCCGAATGCGTGCGCCGGGGACGTCGGCGAGCACATGGTCGCCGAGTGGGACGACGCCGAGGCCCTGACCGAGTTCGTGCGCGGAGTCGACGGTGCCGCCCCGCTCGATGCGCTGACGTTCGAGTTCGAGAACGTCCCCGTCCGGACGCTCGCCAGGGCCGAAGGGCTCTGCCCGGTCCATCCGACGGGTTCGAGCCTGCGCGTTGCATGCGATCGGTTGCTCGAGAAGGAGCACTTTGAGGCCGCGGGGCTGGGCGTGCAGGCGTTCGCGCCGGTGGACTCGATCGAGCGTCTGCGCGAGGCCGTCGAGGGGATCGGGTTCCCGTGCGTGCTCAAGCGCCGCTCGGGCGGCTACGACGGGAAGGGCCAGGCGGTGATCAGAGACGCCGCCGGGCTCGAGGCGGCCTGGGCACAGGTTGCCCCGGACGAGGCGCCCTGTCTGCTCGAGGCCTTCGTCGAGTTCTCGCGCGAGGTCTCGCTTGTCGGCGTGCGCTCGGCTGATGGCCACGTCCGCTTCTATCCCGCCTGCGAGAACGTCCACGAGGACGGGATCCTGCGCACAACGATCGCGCCCGCGCCGAACGTGAATCGGGCCGCGTTGACGAGTGCCCAAGATGCGATCAAGCGCTTGCTCGAGCGTTCATCGCACGTCGGAGCGTTCAGCGTGGAACTGTTCGACACCGGTGATGCGTTGATCGGGAACGAGATGGCGCCGCGCGTCCACAACACCGGCCACTGGACGATCGAGGGCGCACACACGAGCCAGTTCGAGAACCACCTCCGGGGTGTGCTCGGCTGGGAGCTCGGATCGACCGACGTCGTTGCGCCAGGCGCAGTCTGCGCGATGGTGAACATCATCGGTGATCATCCGCCGGCGAGCGAACTGGGCGCGATCGAGGGGGCGCACGTCCACCTCTACGCCAAGGACCCGCGCCCCGGGCGCAAGGTCGGTCACATCACGCTGATCGACAACGATGGCCCATCGCTCGCCGAGCGGGTCGCTCGCGCTCGTGCAATCGTCGGCTAGGTCCGAGGCCCGAACTACAACCCGTAGACCGGACGGATCTTGCCCTCGAGGTAGCGCATCAGCGGATCGGCGCTCAGGGGCTTGCCCGTCAGCCTCTCGCATAACTCGCCCGCCCGGTAGCGGCGCCCGTGGGCGTACACGTTCGTCTGCAGCCACTCGAGCAGCGGGAGCAGCTCGCCGCGCGAGACCTTGCCGGGAAGATCGTCGATCTGCTCGTTGATCGTCTCCCAGAGCTGTGCGGCATACAGGTTGCCGAGCGTGTACGTCGGGAAGTAGCCCATCAGCCCGAACGACCAGTGCACGTCCTGGAGGCACCCGTTCGCGTCATCCGGGACGTCCAGGCCGAGGAACGACTTGACCTTCTCGTTCCACGCGCCCGGCAGGTCGGCGACGGAGAGATCACCCGCAAGCATGGCGCGCTCGAGCTCGAACCGGAGCATGACGTGGAGGTTGTACGTGCCCTCGTCCGCCTCGACGCGGATGAAGCTCGGCTCGACGATGTTGACCGCCTTGAAGATCGCCTCCGCGTCGTAGGGCCTGATCGCGTCGCCCAGCAGGTCGTCCGCGACGGGCTTTGCCCAGGTCCAGAACTCATGGCTCCGCCCGACGAGGTTCTCCCACATGCGCGACTGCGACTCGTGAATACCGAGGCTGATCGAGTCGGCCAGCGGCGTGCCGTACTTGGCGAGCTCCGGCGCCTTGGGGAGGCCTTGCTCGTACACCCCGTGTCCACCCTCGTGCATCGTGCCGTAGAGCGCACCGGTGAAGTGCGTCTCGTCGTAGCGCGTGGTCAGTCGCGTATCGCCTGGCGCCATCCCGCTGCAGAACGGGTGCGTCGTCGTGTCGAGGCGACCGGCGGCAAAGTCGAACCCCATCTGCTTGAGCACGGCCTGCCCGAACGCGTGCTGGCGTGCTTCGCTGACGTTGATCTTCAGAACCGAGTCGTCCGGACGTGTGCCCTTGTCGCCGAGCTCCGCAACGAACGTGGCAAGACGATCGCGGAGGGGCGTGAAGACGCCGGCGATCTCGGTGGCCGTCGCGCCCGGCTCGTAGAGGTCGAGCAGTGCGTCGTACAGCTCGCCGCTGGGCGCGCCGAGGCACTCGGCCTTCTGGCGGCTCAGGCCGAGCATCTTCTCGAGCCACGGCTGGAACATCGGGAAGTCGCTCTTGGCGCGGGCGTCCTTCCAGGCGTCCTGCGCGAGCGAGCCCGTGCGCGCAAGCTCCGCGACGAGCTCGGCGGGCAGCTTGGTCGCGTTGTCGTACTCGCGGCGCATCTCGCGGAGGCTCGCGCCTGTCTCGCTGGCCGGGTCGTTCAGTACCGAATCCGCCTCGCACGCGCTCAGGAGTTCGCCGATCTTCGGGTCGGTCTGGCGTGCGTGCGAGAGCGAGGAGAGCAGGGCCATCTGCTCGGCCCGGTGCGCGCCGGCCGCGGGCGGCATGTACGTCTCCTGGTCCCAGCTAACCAGGCTCCCGACGGAGTTGATCGTCGCGACCTCGCGGAATCGGGTGCACAGCTCGGCGTAGGTCGTGTTGGTCGTGGCGGCAGGGGCGTCGGTCGCGGGCTTCATCGGGGCTTCCTTCCGGGCAATGGGTCTGGGCGGAAGGGTAGGGGGGGAAGCCGCTCGGCGGCCCCGGAGCGCAGGGGTGGTGCCAGAGCTACTCGGGAGCCGGAATCGCGTTGCGCATGGACGCGTAGCTCAAGTCGGCCCAGTCCGGACGCATCGCGTCCTCCGGGAGTGGCGCACCGAGCTCGGCGAGACGTTCACTCGCGCGGCGGATCGGGTCGGGGCGCATCGCGTAGAGCCGGTGCCTGCCGCGCTTGCTGACCTCGACGAGGCCGGCCTTCTCGAGGACGCCAAGGTGGCGCGTGGTCGTCGGCCAGGCCTGGCGGTAGCGGTCCGCGATCTCGCCGGCCGTCATCACGCCGCCGCGCGCCGAGAGCGTGGCCAGGATGCTGCGCCGGCTCGGGTGCGAGAGCGCCCCGAGCACGTCGGTGAGTTGCTCGCTCGAGAGCGGGCGCTCCTTGCGCGGCTTCGTGGCCATGGTCAGCGTCCCAGCGGCGAGGTTTCCCAGAACTCCATGTCCTCGCAGAGTGCGCCCATCGGCTCCCAGAGCTGCATGACGCCCGGCGTTTCGTGGGCCGTGCCCGATGATGTGCCATCGCGCCACGAGAACTCCTCGACGAACGCGACGTTTCCCGCCTTGTCGTCCGCGCGGAGCAGACGCGCCGGCTCGTCCGTCGCGAGCCCAAGCTCGTGCAGGACGCCCCAGTGGCGCGAGAGCAGGCCGGCGAACTCGTCCGCCTTCCCGGGCTTGACGCGGTAGCGGCACAGAACGGGTACGGGCTGGGTGTGGTCGGGCATCGAGTGTCTCCTTGGTGGGGACTCAATATTTAGCAGATATGCTAAATGTTGTCAAGTGCAACTTTGGCACGTCTTACAAAGGACGGCCGGGATGCGAGAGGGGTGCGCGAATGACGGTTGGGCGGCCAACCGGCGGCATCCTGCCGCCGGGGCTTGTCTGTGGTCCGCCTTCGGCGGGGCCGAGCGGGCATCCTGCCCGCTCGGAGGTGGGGCGGACGGTTCGCTCTGCTACTCCAACCGGTCCAGTGACGGGTCTGGCTCTTTGAGCTGCGCCCGGAGCATCTCCGCGTACCGCCCATCGCGGGCGAGCAGCTCCTCGTGTGAGCCGGTCTCGATGATGCGCCCGTGCTCGATCACGACGATCACGTCGGCGTGGCGGATTGTGCTCAGACGGTGTGCGATCACGAAGCTTGTGCGCCCCTTCATCAACTCTTCGAGCGACTCCTGGATCAGCGCCTCGGACTCGGTGTCCAGGCTGCTGGTGGCTTCGTCGAGGATGAGGATGCGTGGGTCGGCGAGCAGGGCGCGGGCGATTGCCAGGCGTTGCTTCTGCCCGCCGCTGAGGCGCACGCCGCGTTCGCCGATGAGCGTGGCGTAGCCCTTGTCGGTCTTCTCGATGAACTCGGCGGCGTTGGCGAGAGCCGCGGCTGCGCGCACGTCCTCGTCCGTCGCATCGCGGCGAGCGAACGCGATGTTGTCGCCGATCGTCCCGTCAAAGAGGAAGACGTCCTGCTCGACGATGCCGAGCGTGCGTCGGTAGGTCTGGACGTCGATGTCCTTCAGGTCCGTCCCGTCGAGGCGGATCTGTCCTCCCGTGGGGTCGTAGAAACGGGCGACGAGGTTGCACAGCGTCGTCTTGCCGGCGCCCGAGCGCCCGACGAGCGCGACGGTCGTGCCGGGCTCGACGTCGAGGTTGATCCGATCGAGGACCTTCTCCGTCCCGCGTGGGTACGTGAACGACAGGTCCTCGAGCGTGATCCGACCTCGTACCAGCGCAGGGTCGAGCGCGATGCCCGCGTCCTCGCCCGTGCGCGGCGCCAGCACGGCCCCTTCACGCTCGGGCGTCTTGGCGAACTCGCGCGACTCGCCGAGCAGGTCGAGCGTCCGATCAAGGGCCGCGAGTTCGGTCTGGATGTTCGTGGCGCTTGTGGTCAGCGACTCGAGCGGGGAGAGGAGCATGATGAGGTAGGCCGTGAAGGCCATGAGGTCGCCGATGGTGAGTTCACCCTCGATGACGCGCCACCCGCCGTAGAGGAGGACCGCGCTTGAGGCGACGGGGATGAGGATCATCCAGAGCACCTCGAGCAGTCGGCTCCACCACCAGACGAGGATCTCCTGTCGCGCCATCAGGTGGGTCGCGCGCATGAAGCGCGAGGCCTCACCGCGCTGACGCCCGAACCCGCGCACGACGCGCATGCCGCCGAATGCCTCCGTGGCCTGCGCGTCGATGGAGGTGCGCGTCTGCCGGATATCGCGGTAGACCGGCCGGATGCGCTTGAGCCACGTCTTCTGGCTGAACCAGAGGATCGGGATCAGCAGCAGCGCACCGATCAGCATCGTCCAATCGACGAGCGCAAGCACGATCAGCGTCCCGATGAGTTGCACGACCGCCCGCCATGGGTTGTAGATCATGCTGAAGACGATGTTGGCCGCGTTGCCCGCGTCCTCGCGCAGGATGCTCGCGACCCCACCGCTCTTGAGTTCGTACACGCGGTTGAGCGGCAGGTTGGCCGTGTGGTCGAAGACGCGCCGGCGCAGTTCCGCTTGAAGCAGTTTGGTCAGGCGCGTCATGCGCCAGCGACCCCAGACGCCGATCGAGGTCGAGATGACCGTCAGTCCAATGAGTACGCCCGAGAGGAGGATGAGCAGCGTCTTGGCGTCGCGTGGGCCGGGGACCCACTCGGGCAGCCCGGTGGGGCCGGGGTTGTCGGTGAGGATGTAGTCGATCGCGATCTTGGTGGAGTACGGCGTGGCCAGGCCGATCAGGGCCGCGACGGTGACCGTCACGACGCCGAGCCCGACGATGGCGCGGTGGCCTCGGAGCAGGACCCAGAACTCGTGGGCGAGCGTCCAGAACGTGCGGCTGCGCTTGCGCTTCTCGAAACCCTTGGACTGATCGCCCGCGCCCTCGGGGGTCGCTGCGCCCGGGCGGGCGAGTTGATCCGGATCGACCGCGACGGCCTGGCCCGAGCGGTCCCGCTCGCGTCGGCGTCTGAGGTACTCCCGGTATCGGGTGCGGCTGGAGGTGGGCGACGAGCGCACGTGGGATAGTAGACTGCCGGGCCCACCGCCCCACCCCCGGAAGGAGACGTTCCCCATGCCGAAGATCGCCCTGCACTGGCAGATCCTGATCGGGCTCGCGCTCGGGATCGTCGTCGGCATCGGCATCAACGTCCTCTGGACGAGCCAGACTTGGGAGGCGATCGGCGTGGGCGACGCCGCGGCATACCTCGCGGGCGCCGAGTTCGCCGAGGATGAGCTCAACCCGAATGAGGATGCCGGCATCGTCGCGTGGACCACCCGTTGGGTCGGTCAGTTCACCGGCTTCATCGGCGACCTGTTCATGCGCATGCTGCGCTTCATCGCCGTGCCGATCGTGCTCTTTAGCCTGATCGTCGGGGCCAGTTCGCTCAACGACCTCGCGAAGCTCAGCCGCATCGGTGGCAAGACCGTTGGGATCTACCTGGTCACGACGGCATTCGCGATCACCGTCGGGCTGCTCTTCGCGAACCTCGCCCAGCCTGGCAACTCCGTCAGTGAAGAGAAACGGGCGGAACTGCTCGTCGACTATGGCGCGCAGGCGACCTCCAAGATCGAGGCGGCCGGCAAGCCCTCGGGCTGGGATGTCCTGCTCAACCTGGTCCCGAAGAACCCGTTCGAGGCGATCGCGACGGGTCAGATGCTCCAGGTCGTCGTGGCAGCGCTCCTGGTGGGGATCGCGCTGACGCTGATCCCGAAGAAGAAGGCCGGCCCGGTCATCGCGTTCTTCGACGGAATGACGGACGTGATCATCAAGATCGTCGAGGTGGTCATGCGGGTCGCGCCGTACGCCGTCTTCGCGCTGATCGTCCCGGTGATCGCGACGATGGGCCTCGAGGTGCTCAAGGCACTGTCGGTGTACGCGTTGGTCGTAGTGGCCGCCCTGTGCGTGATGATGTTCGGGCTGTACCCGCTGATCCTCAAGATCTTCACGCCGGTGGGCTACGGTCGTTTCTTCAAGGCGATCAGCCCGGCGCAGCTCCTGGCATTCAGCTCGTCGAGCAGTTCGGCCACACTCCCGGTCACCATGGAGTGCTGCGAGGAGCGCCTCGGCGCCGGCGAGGAGGTCACGAGCTTCGTTGTTCCCGTCGGTGCAACGATCAACATGGATGGCACCGCCCTCTACCAGGGCGTCGCGGCCGTCTTCATCGCGCAGCTCTACAACATGGACCTGAGCCTCGCGGACCAGCTCACGATCGTGCTCACCGCAACGCTCGCGTCGATCGGAACGGCCGGCGTCCCGGGCGTCGGGATCATCATGCTGGTGATCGTGCTCGAGTCCGTCGGCATCCCGCTGGAGGGGATCGCGTTCATCCTCGGTGTGGATCGCTTGCTCGACATGTGCCGCACATCGTGCAACGTGACTGGCGACTGCATGGTGTGCGCCGTGGTGGCGTCTACTGAGAAGGAGCTGCTGACGCCGGAGCAGGTCGAGGAGCGCGCACGCGAGCGTGCCGCCAAGGGCCTGGACGAGCATCCGCACGAGAAGGGCTCGCGTCAGTACGACGTGCCGGTGGGCTCACCGTCGCGAGGGACGGACGGGGACTTGGACAAGGGCAAGTAGGCGCGCCCTACAGGTTCCAATCCCGGAGGATCTGGGCCGTCTCATCGCGGTGACCGGTCTCGTCGGCGACCATGTCCTCGAGGCGCACCTGCAGCCCTTTCTCGCCGAGCGCCTCGGCCTGGTCGGCCCGGACGGTGTAGCGCTTGGCCGCGTCGTCCTCGGCCTCGTAGATCGCTTCGAGCATCGCCTTCGCGGAGGTCGGGGTCGGGACGGGCTTGGGGGTGGTCGTCGGGTGGCCGCCGAGTGCGACGATCTTGTTGGCCAGGAACTGCGCGTGCATCGTCTCGTCGGGGATCTCCGCCTCGAAGAACTTGACGAGCTCCCCGCGGTACGGCCCCGAGACCATCGCGGCATACGTCAGGTATTGGATGATCGCGCCAAGCTCATGGGCCAGGTCGTCGTTGAGGGCGTCGATGAACTGCTCTTTGGTGATGTCGGCCATGATCGGCTCCAGTGATTGGTGGGGAGTGATCGAGTTCGAGCGCCATTGAAGGCGCGTAGGCGTGGTGGGGGGATCACCCGAACAACCCGGGGTTCGGGCGTGCCTCCTCGACGGGCGCAACCAGTTCGGGCCCATCATGCTTCGGAGAGTTCACGCGCGTCGAGACCGGGTGCATCCGGAACCGCTCGGGCGGCAGCGGGGACATCAGATCGCGCACCTGCTCGGGGTCCTGTGTCGCCGGATCCAACCAGCGATTCTGGTCAGCGCGGTCCACGATCACCGGCATCCGATCATGGATCGGGCGGAGCAGGTCGTTGGGGGTCGTCGTCAGGATCGCGCACGTCTCGAGCCTCGAGCCATCGGGCGCCGGCCAGGTCTCCCAGACGCCCGCCATCAGGAACGGCTCGTCGTCTGTCGTCCGGATCAGCATCGGCTGCTTGAGGGGGCGCGAACTCCCGGATCCGACGGCGTCCTCCAGGGTCTTCCACTCGTAGAACCCGTCGGCTGGGACGAGGCAGCGCCTGCTTCGGATCGCCTCGCGATAGGCGGGCTTGGTGGCGACGCTCTCGCTGCGGGCGTTGATCGGCTTGGGCCAATCGGCGGGGTCTTTGACCCAGGAGGGGACCAGGCCCCAGGTCACGGGGGACAGGGTCGTGACGCCGTGCTCGTCGCGTCGGATGACGGGGATCGGCTGGCTGGGGGCGATGTTGTAGCGTGGGGCCAGATCGCAGCAGACATCGAGCCCGAGCAGTCCGGTCAGGTGCTCGGCGGGGCTGAAGAGGACGTAGCGGCCGCACATGCTCGATCGTACGTCGGGTCCGGACCCGACCGGGAGATCGGGCGTTGTGCCACGCAAGCGGCTGCGGCACGGGCAGTTGTGTTGTAGTCTGTGACCGTGGCCCGGCGAAGTCTCCGCCGGGGCGAGGGATGCGAACGTCGTGGGCACGCAGGAAGTCCAATCGAACCTGTCCAGCGAGGAACAGCGCGTCTTCATGAAGGCGCTGCTGACCGACATCAGGGCGCTCGGGGAGATGCTCGATCGCGGGATGTTCGAGACGGGCTGCCGCTGCCTGGGCGCCGAGCAGGAAGTCGTGCTGGTCGATTCGCACTGGCAGCCAGCGCCCTTGGCCATGGAGATCCTCGAGGACCTCGACGACGAGCGGATCACGACCGAGATCGCCCGCTTCAACCTCGAGTGCAACCTCCAGCCGATGCGCTTCGGGGGCGACTGCCTCAGCCGCCTGGAGAAGGAACTGCACGCGCTCGTCGCGGTGATCCGCGAGGCCTGCCACCGGCACGGCGCGGAGGTCGTCCTGACCGGCATCCTCCCCACGCTGGCCAAGGGGGACCTGGACCGCAAGAACATCGCCGACCGCCCGCGCTACTTCGCGCTCGACGATGCGCTGACGCGTCTGCGCGGCGGCGCGTACCAGCTCTCGATCAACGGCATCGACGAGCTCGAGGTCGAGCACGACTCGGTCATCCTCGAGGCGCTCAACACGTCCTTCCAGCTCCACTACCAGGTCGACCCAGACGACTTCTGCAAGCACTACAACATCGCCCAGGCCGTCGCGGCTCCGATACTCGCGGCCGCGGTGAACTCGCCGATCCTGTTCGGCAAGCGCCTGTGGCGAGAGACCCGGATCGCGATCTTCCAGCAGACCGTGGACACGCGCCTCGACGCGCCGCCGGAGCGCGAGCTGCTCCCGCGCGTGCGCTTCGGCGAGGATTGGGCCCGCGAGTCGGTCCTTGAGATCTACAAGTCAGACGTGGCTCGTTTCCGCGTCATCCTCGGGCGCGAGGTCGATGAGGACCCGCTCGAGCTCATCGAGCAGGGCAAGACCCCCAAGCTCCAGGCGCTGCAACTGCACAACTCGACGGTCTATCGGTGGAACCGCGCCTGCTACGGGATCTCCGCGAGCGGCAAGCCCCACCTGCGCATCGAGAACCGCGTGCTGCCCGCCGGCCCGTCGATCCTCGACGAGACCGCGAACGCCGCGTTCTGGTTCGGGCTGATGCGCGGCTTCGGTGATCGCTGCGGGGACCCCGCTGATAGCATGGAGTTCGACAGCGCCAAGGGCAACTTCCT
Organism: Phycisphaerales bacterium; assembly: GCA_028285065.1. Taxonomy (GTDB): domain Bacteria; phylum Planctomycetota; class Phycisphaerae; order Phycisphaerales; family UBA1924; genus JANQQG01. The sequence goes on along the minus strand of JANQQG010000083.1, from coordinate 12,046 downwards.
GGCCGCCGCCCGTCAGGGTCTCAACGCCGAGTTCCAGTGGTGCGACGGGCGCACGGTGTCTGCTCAGAACGTGATCCTCGACGAGCTGATCCCGGTGGCCCGCGAGGGACTGGATGCGCAGGGCGTTGCGCGCGAGGACATCGACAGGTACCTCGACGTGATCGAGGGACGTGTTCGTTCGCGCCGGACCGGCGCCCAGTGGCTGCTCGACTCTGTCGGTTCCATGCGAGAGCAGGGGACCCGGGCCGCGCGCCTGACGGCCCTGACCAGCGCTGTCTTCCACCGGCAGCAGACCAACTCCCCGGGTCACACGTGGGAGATCGCCACGCTCGGCGACACCGATGTGCTCAACGGGTACCACAAGATCGAGCAGTTCATGACCACGGACCTGTTCACGGTCCACGAGGACGAACTGATCGACCTGGTCGCCACGCTGATGGACTGGGAGCGGATCCGCCACGTGCCCGTCGAGGACGACCAGCACCGCCTGGTCGGGCTGGTCTCGTACCGGGCGATCCTGCGTCTGGTGGCCAAGAGCGTGGGCGGCAAGATGGAAGCGCCGGTCCCTGTTCGGGACATCATGCACCGGGACGTCCACACCGTGGAGCCCGGGACGCCCACCCTTGAGGCGATCCGGGTCATGCGCGAGCACCGCATCGCCTGCCTCCCGGTGGTCAAGCAGGGTCGGCTGGTCGGGATCGTGACGGAGCACGACTTCGCCCAGATCGCCAGCCACCTGCTCGAGCAGCACCTCGGCGACCAGCCCCCGATCCGTGAGACGATGGGCGATGCCGGCAACACCGAGCGGGCCGGTTCGGCTCCTACGATCGGGCGGTGATCCTCGAACTCGATCAGCGCCGTTCGTCCGCCCACAGCTCGGGAATGGACGTGGAGCGAGTGCTCGGGCGACTCGGGGATGCCGCGCGCCCCGGCCCAACTGTGCTGTTCATCGCTGGGATGCACGGGAATGAGCCCGCGGGCCTGCTGGCCCTCGAGCGCGTCTTCAAGGACTTCGACGGCGAGCGTGGTTCGGTCGTCAACGGGAACGTGCTCGCGCTGGCCGGGAACCTCCCCGCCCTGTCGCGAGCGGTCCGGTTCGTCGATCGTGATCTCAACCGGCTCTGGGTCCGAGCGCGCCTCCCCGGTGAGGACGCGCGCCCGGAGGATGCGCCAAGCGTCGAGCACGCCGAACGGATCGAACTGCTCCGCGAGCTGCGCAAGGCGGTGCGCGACGCGCAAGGACCCGTCTTCTGCATCGACCTGCACACCACCAGCGGCGACGGCCCGCCCTTCGTCGTCTTCAGCGACACACTCCGCAACCGGCGTTTCGTCGCCAAGTGGCCCTGCCCGCTCATCCTTGGGATCGAGGAGCGGATCGGGGGCTCGCTCTCCGAGTGCATGAGCCTCAGCGGCGCGGTCGCCGCGGCCTTCGAGGGTGGTCGCCACGACGACCCCGCGAGCGTGGACTGGCATGAGGCCGCGATCCGCATCGCGATGGTCAGCGCCGGCTCGGTGCGCGCACAAGATATGCCTGGCTACGACGAGGCCCGACGCATGCTGCGCGACGCCTCACGCGGGATCCCGCGCATCCTGGATGTCATCTACCGGCACGGCCTGCGCCAGGACCATGACTTCGAGATGTCGCCGGGTTTCCCGAACTTCACGCCGGTGATGCGCGGGCGCCGTCTGGCGACGGACGCCGATCCGGATGACCCCGAGCTGCGTGTCGCGGTCACCGCCCAGCGCACGGGGCGCATCCTGCTCCCGCTCTACCAAGGCCAGGGTGACGACGGGTACTTCATCGCGCGCGTCATCAGTCGTCTTTGGCTGTTCATCTCGGGGCTCATGCGTCGGTGCTGGATCGACCGGCTGGTGACATACCTGCCGGGCGTGCGCCGCGTGCCGGGTCCGGGCGGGAAGCGCGGGGGGTGGCTCGAGCGACGCTACGAGATCGACCGGCGCGTCGCGAGGTGGCTGGCGGAGGACGTGTTCCACCTTGCCGGGTTCCGCGTCGTGCACGAGACGGACGAGATGGTCCGCGTTGCGCGTCGCCCGCACGACCTGCGTGCCCCCGAGAAGGTCGATCTCTGACGTAGACTGGCGCCATGAACGCCAGCACGATCCGCCTCATCCTCTTGCTTGCTGTTTCGATCCTGGCCACCACGCTGCTCTCGGGCTGCGCTAGGGCATCGTCGCATCGCCTGGCCGATTCGTCGGGCGCGACCTTCGCCGAGGCGGCCGTCGCGACCGACCACCCGATCGCATCGGACGCGGGCGCGCGCATGCTGGCGCTCGGGGGCAACAGCGTCGACGCCGCCGTCGCCGCATCGTTCACGCTCTCCGTCGTTCGCCCGTACTCGTGCGGGATCGGCGGCGGCGGATTCATGCTCATCCACCTCCCGAACGACCCGAGCCACGGCTTCGTCTCGACGACCATCAACTACCGCGAGACGACACCCGGTGCCGTCGGGCCCGACTTCTACGAGCAACTCCCCGACGACGCCTCGACCGTCGGTGCGACGGCCGTTGGCGTGCCGGGCACCGTCGCCGGGCTGCTGCACGCGCTCGACAGCTACGGCATGCTCCCGCGCGAGGTCGTGCTCGCGCCCGCCATCGAGGCGGCCGAACAGGGCTTCGTGGTCGACGAGCACTACGCCGGTGCTGCTCGCGCACGGATCGAGTGGTTCGAGAATGACCCGTCGCGCAAGACCCGTTTCCCGTTTCTGTGGGAGCGGTTTCTCGGCGCCGGCTCGATCGATGTCGGCGACCGGATCGTCAATCCCGAGCAGGCGAGGGCGCTGCGTCTGATCAGCGACGACGGGATCGCGGCGTTCTACTCGGGTCCCATCGGCGAGGCGATCGTCGCGCGCGTGCGCTCGGACGGCGGGTCCATCGACGGGCCGGACCTGCGCGGTTATGAGGTGCGCACGGGGCCGCCGCTCGTGGGGTCGTGGGGCCAGCGGAGCGTGCTTGCGTTCTCACCTCCCTCGTCCGGCGGCGTCGCGATCCTGCAGGTGATGCGATCGCTGAACCACCTCGGCTGGCCGACCGGTGACCCCGGGCTTGATGCCCACCTGTACGTCGAGGCCTCGAAGCACGCGTTCGCGGATCGAGCTCGGTACATGGCCGACCCCGCCTTCGCGCCCGTGCCCGTCGGGCCGCTGCTCGATCCCGCCATGCTCGATACCCGCGCGGCCTCGATCCGTCGGGGCGCGACGAGCACCTCCGACACCTACGGATCGGGCGTCCAGCTTCCCGAAGACGGTGGTACGAGCCACATCTCGGTCGTCGATTCCTTCGGCGGGGCCGTCGCCTGCACCGAGACGATCAACCTGCTCTTTGGTTCACAGCTCGACGTGCCGCAGTTCGGCTTCTGCCTGAACAACGAGATGGACGACTTCCTGACGCGCCGCGGGACGTCCAACGCGTTCGGGCTCACGCAGTCCGAGCGCAACCTGCCGGAACCGGGCAAGCGACCGCTCTCATCGATGAGCCCGACGATCGTGCTCGATGGAGCGGACGTGCGCTCCGCGTCGGTGTACGCCGTGGCGGGCGCATCGGGAGGGCCGCGCATCATCTCGGGGACGCTTCAGGCGCTCTTGGGCACGAGCGACGCACCGGATGCGCTCTCGAGCGTCTCGCGCCCGCGCATCCACCACCAGTGGTCGCCGGACGTTGTCTTCGTGGAGCCCGAGGTCCCCGCCGAGATCCGCGACGGGCTCACCGAGCGAGGGCACGAGCTGCGCGAGCGCGTCGAGATCGGTGTCGTGCAACTGATCGTCCGCGTCGATCGTAACGGGCGCGCGCACTACTCGGCCGCGAGCGACCCGCGCAAGGGTGGTCGTCCAGCCGGGCTTGACTGATCCCGATCAGCCGCCGTCTCCGTCATCATCGTCGTCGCCACCGAAGCCGCCCAGGGTCCCGCGCACCGCGTCGCCGGCCGCGTCCTCGATGTCGTCGGTGACCCCTTCGTCGATCACGCCGTCGAGCGCATCACCGACGACCTCGCCGAGTTCGGCGCGTGCCCGATCAGCCAGTGCGCCAAAGCCCGCATCCGCGAGCGCCTGCGCGAACGACTCGGGGTTGAACGTGACCTGCGGGTTGTCGATCGGTCCGCGTACGCCGAGTGGGATGGTTAGCTGGTCGACCTGCTGTGCACCGGCTCCGGGGAACTGGACGGTCGCGCCCCTGAGGATGACGTTGAGCGGGAAGTCGACGCCGGCTCCCTCCCAGGCGCCGTCGAGCGCAACGTCGATCGTGCCGCCGCTGAGCGGACGCGTCTCGCCGAACGTGATCTGCTCGTAGATCGCGTTTGCATCGAGCCCGTCGAGGCGGAACATGAGGCGGTCGCCGTCGGGCGACGCGCGCTTGACGAGTCCCTCGAGGCGCCCGGAGCGCGAGCCGAGTGTCATCTCGGCGCCGCCCTCGACGAGCCACGGCTGGCTGGTCAGGTTGGTCGCGTTGATGTCGAGGATCTCTCCGTCGAGTTGCTCGATGCGCACGCCGTTGACGACGAGTTCGCGCACGATGAAATCGGGGGCGCCGCGGACGAGGTGCGATGCGCGCACGCGTGCGTAGCCAAGCGACGCGATCTCGCGACGCAGACGCTCCTTGAGCGACTCCTTCTTCTTGCGCTCGGCGTCCGGTCCGGTTGGCTCCTCGGTTGGGTCCTCGCCGTCACCGGTCGTCTTCTCGAGCCAGCGCCGGATCTGCGCGAGTCGGTCCTTCCACTTCTCCGCCGTCTCCAGGTAGTCGTCGATCGTCTTCTCTTCGTCGCTCTCCGGCTCGGGGGCCTCCGACGGCTCGGCCGGCGTGATCAGCACGCCGGGGGTCGCGCGGGCAGCGCCCGATGCGGCGTCGGTGATCTCGACGCGGTCGAGCGCGACCCGACGGCGCAGCGCATCGGTCAGGCTCAGATCCGCCTGGAGCGTCTGAGCCTCGAACACGTTGGTCTCGAGCGCGTTGGGATCCGCCATCGCGAGGCCCGTCACCGTCAAGCGGCTCGCGCCCGAGTCGAGCGAGGCGTTCTCGACGTCGACCGTCGCGCCGTTGGCTCGCTCGAGACCGCCCTTGAGCGCCGCCGTGAGCACGGGCTCGGTCAGCATGAAGCGTGCCGCCACGAGCAGGCCGACGACGAGCACGACGACGATCAGCCCCGGGACGCGGATCGGGTTGCCGATCTTCTTCGCGAGGAGCTCCTCGTATGTCTTCTTCCCGTGCCCCTTGCCGAAGAGGACCCAGGCCAGGGCGCGGGTCCAGAAGTTGGACTGGAGCTTCTTGTAGCGGTCGGAGTCTTCTTCGAGCTTGGAGAGCTTGCGCCGCATCGCCGCCACCGCGCGCACGACGATGAGCCCCGTCACCAGCCCGAGGACGATCGCGAGCACCTGCCCGCCGACCACGGCGTAGTAGTCGAACCCGAACCACGCCAACACCGGTGCGTTGATCGCCCATTCGAACAGCGGTTGCGTCGGACCATCCAGCAGCACGCGCCCGATTCCGTACGACACCGGGAGCAGTGCGGCCTTCTGCAGCGCCAGCGCAAGCAGCGCCACCACGCCCGCGAGGAACAGGTTCGCCTTCAGCACAAGCAGCAGCAGGAACAGGAACAGCAGCAGGCCGGGTGCCTGGGCGAAGCCCGGCACGAACCCGAGCATCGCGCCCAGCAGCGTCGCCGAGAGGATCTGGAACGGCGTGGTCTTGCCCCGGACGAGCTTGCCGAGCTTGCGGGTGATCATGGCGGGTGTCCTTTCCCACGAGAACGAACGGACTTCGGGCGCGCGCAGTGCGCCCGGGTGTCGGTTGCAACTGGTGCAGGATACCCCGGCTGGCCGGTCGCGTTGGGACCGTCGATCAGGGGCGTTCTGCCCGATCGAGGATCGCGCCCATCACGTCCTCGCCGCCCGGGATCACCGGTCGGCGCACGCGCTTGCCGTTGACGTACACCCACGGGATCGCGTTGACCCCATGCTGGCGCGCGAGCCGGATGTGCTCATCGATGACGGCCGCGGCGGGCGCGCCCCCGATCGCGGTGTTGAACGCATCGAGGTCCAGCCCGAGCTCATCGGTCACGAACGCCTCGAGGCGCTGCTTGCCGATGTTCGCCGGGGTGGTCATCAAGAACGCGTGCATCTTCTCGAACGCCTCGACTCCGCCGAGTTGCATCGCGGCCTCGGCGGCCTTGGCGGCACGGCACCCCATCGGGTTGACCGTGCGCGTCAGCGCCGTGTTGCACGTCGTGTCGAACGGGAAGTGCCGGTACTCGTAGCGGAGCTCGCGCCCCTGATCGATCATCGCGCGGAACGTCCGGTCCAGGCCGGCGCTGACCTGCTCCTGGTAGTCGCCGTACATCACGATCGACACGGGGGCGTTCGCCTTGCCGAACGTGCGCTCGTTGCGGTTGGGAAGGAGGTTGGTCTTGGGTGTCTGCTCCCAATCGCGAACCAAGCGGTCGAGCGCCTTGAGCGGCTTATCGTCCGTGTGCGGGCGCGCCGGCAGACTCTGCTGCGCGACCTGGTCGATTGCGCGTGTGAGCGCTCCCGGCTGCTGCCACCCCTTGAAGTGGACGCCGTTGATGAAGATCATCGGCGTTTGGCGGAGGCCGAGGCCGATCCCCTCCTCGATGTCCTCCTTGACGAGGTCGAGCGGGCGGTCGCTGGTCATCATCGCGATGAACTGCTCGATCTGACCGCGGTTGTAGCCCAGCTCGACCAGGCCCGCTTGCAGCTCGGGGGCAGTGAACCCGCCGCCTCTCTCGAACAGCCACATGTGCATGTTCCAGAAGCCGGCCGATCCGCGGAGGATCCCGGCGGCTTCCGCGGCGCGCGCCGCCCAGCAGCCGTTGGGGTGCTTGTTCTGCTGGCCCACGTGCCTGTTGCAGTCCTTGCAGAATGGGAAGTGCTTGACGGAAGCGGTGATGTCCTTGCGTCCGGCCATCAGCAACTGGAACAACTCCTCATCGAGGCGCTTGCAGTCCTCGCACTGGTAGCCGACGAACATCACGATCCTGATCGGCGCCTCTTTCTCGCCCCACAGGTAGCGTCCGCGGAAACCCCCGTCGGCCGGCGCGCCCTCGGGTTGCGCGGGCGCGTCGGGTTCGGCCTGAGCGAGGGCGAGCATGCCGGTCAGATGCATGATCGTGCCCGTGATGCCGGCGGGTTCGCCGGCGGGCGCCGGGTCGTCGTCGTCGATCACGCTGGGATCGTCGGCATCTTCCCCGGGGTCGTCGGTGCCGGGGTCGGTTGCGGGGTCAGCCTCGGGATCGGGCGTGGGCGTGGGGTCGGGGCCCGGCTCGACCTCGTCATCGGCATCGTCCACCGGCTCCGGCTCGGGCGTTCCGGGCGAATCGGGGGCTGGGTCCGGGTCCTGCGGGATCAACGCCGACGGATCGAACCCGTCCTCGACTCCGCTGTTGGGTCCGGTTTCCGGGTCGACCGCGTCGGGCTCGGGGGGCACGAGGCCGGGATCGCTGATGCCGACGGTCCCGAACGCGCCGGCGTCGAGTGCGTTGTCGTCCTGGTCGGCCGTGATCTCGCGGACCGACGCCTGCATGTCGCGCTCGGCGTCGGCGTTTGCGCGCCCGTGCGCGAACAGGCTCGTCACGCCGAGGCCCGTCAGGGCGAAGGCCATCGCGGCCACCGCAACGCCGGGCGCCTTGCGCGCGCCCCATGTCGGCGCACGCTCGGGGTTCGTTGCGCGCCCACGGAACTCGACGAGGTTCCACACCAGCAGGTTCGCGGCATGCGCGCCCAGGCAGTACGGGCACCCAAGCTCACCCGCGAACATCAGCATGATGTACCCAACCGACGCGAGCGCACCTACGCGCACGAGCCAACGCATCGGGGCGCTCACGCCCCCGTACGTGAAGATCCAGGCGATCAGCAGGCCCACGAAGTACGCAAGCCCGAGGTAGGACACCGGGATGCCCACGCCGACCGCCTCGCCGACCGTCCACGCGGGCGGGCCGGCAGGCGCGGCTGCGGCGTCGCCGACGCTCGATGGGTCGAACACGCCGGTGCCGACGCTCTGCTGCGGGGTAAAGACGTTCTCCCACCCGGCGAGCGTGAGCGGGACGTTGCCGAACTTGCTGTTGGCCGCCCGCTCGCACGCGCTGCCCATGCCGCAGCCGGGCGCATCGAGCGCGTCGAAGCCGCTGAGCACGAGCACGCCGGTGGAGGCGATGGCGAGCGAGAGGTAGATGACGCCGGCGATCCAGACGGGGAGGGTCATGCCGGGGCGTCGTGTGGGGCGTTCGTCCACGCCTCGTCCTTTCGAACGGATGTCTGTGACTTGTCTCGGTTGGGCGACGCCCCCGATCGATCGGGACGCACCGACACCGTTGATTAAACGCCGCTCGCCGACGCGTGATGCACCGGGCCCCTTCCGGATCCCCAGATCTGGGTTTTCGGGCTCTCCCCGGCTTCGCTACATTCCCCGGTATGACCGTTCCGCACTGGAGGAGAGCCAAGACCCCCGCCGCGATTCAGGCCGAGGTCGCCGTGATCGGTGGGGGGGTGGCCGGCGTGAGCGCGATGGTGGCCCTGCAGGATCGTGGCATCGACGCGGTCCTGCTCGAGCGCCACCGGATCGGACACGGGGCCTCGACCCGCAACGCCGGCTTCCTCATGCGCGGGGCCGCCGAGAGCTACGCGCTGGCGATCGACGAGTGGGGGCACGACCGTGCGCGCACGGCTTGGCGCTGGTCGGAGGAGAACCTGGAGCTGCTCCTTGGGCTTGGCGCAGGCGACCTGCCCTCGTTCCGGCGTGTGCCCTCGTGCCTGGTCGCGTTGGGCGGGGAAGGCGGCACGGAAGAGGGCGAGGCCGAGGAGCTGCGCCGTTCGGCGGAGCTGATGCGCGAGGACGGGTTCGAGGTCGAGCTGATCGAGCCGGGCACGCCTGGCGCGGACGACTCGCTCTGGGCGTCGGGGGCCGCGAGAGTCGGGCTGGAGAACCCGAACGATGGGTCGGTCAGTCCGGCGGAGTTGATGGGGCTCCTGGCGTCGGGCTTGACGGGGAAGGTGCTTGAGGGGCAGGAGGTCGGGTCGATCGAGGCGGACGGGGAGGGCGTCCTGCTGCGCACGCCGTCGCACGTGGTGCGTGCGCGTCACGCGCTGGTGTGCACGAACGCGTACGCGCGATCGCTGCTCCCGGCGTTGGACGGGGTCGTGATCGCGCGGCGCGGGCAGATGCTCGCGGCCAAGCCCGGCCCCATGCGCCTCGACCGCTCGTACTACCTCAACCGAGGGAACGAGTACGTGCGTCAGACGCCGGATGGGACGGTGGTCTTCGGCGGGTGCCGTGCGCGCTTCGCGGAGCGCGAGCTGGGCGTGGAGGACCGGACGACGCCCTGGGTGCAGGGCGCGATCGAGGGGCTGTGGACGAGCCTGTTCGGGGCCCCGCCGGAGGTGATGGCGCGCTGGGCTGGGACGATGGGCTTCAGCCCGGACGGGCTTCCGCTGATCGGCCCGGCCCCGGGCGAGTGGGAGCGCGGGGCCGTCTGGTTCTGCGGCGGGTTCACGGGGCACGGGATGTCGCTCGGACACCGATCCGCGCGTGCATGCGTCGAGGCGATGCTCGATGGGGGCACGACGCCGTTCCCGCTATTGCGGGCGCTGAGGCCCGGCGGGGCCGCATAAACTCGTCCAACCCTGGGCGGGTAGCTCAGTTGGCCAGAGCGTTCGCCTTACACGCGAAGGGTCCCCGGTTCGAGTCCGGGCCCGCCCACTTTCCTTCTTCTCAGTCGATGACGCGACGATGAACCTGCTTGATGTCGGATACGCCGTCGCGGGCGTGCTGCTCGCACCGTTCTGGGCGCGCAAGGCGCGTTCGGGGTGGGGCGAGCGGTTCGGGAAGATCGGGGCGCTGCCCGCCAAGGACGGGTCGCGGGTGCGCGTGATGCTGCACGCGGTGTCGGTGGGGGAGGTCAACGCGTTGCGCACGCTCGCGCCGCTGTTGGCCGAGCGTGCGGAGGTGATCATCACGACAACGACGGACACTGGCATGGCGCGCGCACAGTCGCTGTTCGCCGAGAGCTGCCACGTGCGCCGCTACCCGCTGGATTTCTCGCGCTCGGTCGCCCGGTTCCTGGATCGCGCGCAGCCTGATGTGGTGGGCCTGGTGGAGTTGGAGGTTTGGCCGAACTTCGTCAAGGCGTGCCGCCGGCGGGGGATCCCCGTGGCGGTCGTCAACGGGCGCCTCTCTGCGCGCTCGTTCAAGGGCTACATGCGCTTCCGCCGGTTCCTGCGGCCGCTGTTCTCATCGCTGACGCGCGTGGCAGCGCAGGACGAGGCGTATGCCGAGCGGTTTGCATCGATGGGCACGCCCCGCGACCGGATCGAGGTCTTGGACTCCATGAAGTGGGATGCGGCTCCCGTATCCGGGTCGACCGACGAGACGAGCGAGCGCCTTGCCGCGGAGCTCGGTATCGATCGCTCTCGCCCATTGATCGTCGCGGGTTCGACGGGCCCGCTGGCGGGCGATGGACTGCCCGAGGGAGAGGAGGCGCTGCTGGACGGCGCGTGCCCCGACGGCGTGCAACTCCTGTGTGCCCCACGCAAGCCGGAGCGGTTCGACGAGGCATTCGAGCAGATGGGCGGAAGCGCCCGGTGCGCGCGCCGGTCGGCCGGTACGCCCGCGCCCGCGGGGACCAACCGCTTCCTGCTCGACACGATCGGCGAGCTCCGGGCGGCGTACGCGCTGGCGGACGTCGTCGTCGTGGGGCGTTCGTTCGGCGGGCTGCACGGGTCGGACCCGATCGAGCCGGCCGCACTGGCACGGGCGATCGTGATCGGGTCCCACGTGTCTGATTTCGAGACAGCGGTCGCGACCCTCCGTCAGGAGGAGGGGCTGGTGCAGGTCGGGCCCGGGGAGCTTGGGCCGAAGCTGGCGGAGTTGATGGGCGACGATGCCGCGCGCGCGCGCCTGGGGTCGGCGGCCTCGACGTGCGTGGACCGCCATCGAGGCGGCTCGCGGGCCTGTGCCGACCTGCTGCTGTCACTTCAACAGGCCTGAACGACGCCCGCGGGCGGAATGAGCGGCGGCTCGTCCCTATGATCTCGTTCACCTTTCGGGGGCGTGTGCGCCCTCGATCGGGGGCGTAGCTCAGTTGGTAGAGCAGCGGACTTTTAATCCGTTTGTCCCGAGTTCGAGTCTCGGCGCCCCTATTCGTGCCGACCGAAACACAAGCCGTTGACACCACTCATCCTGCGCCCGATGCGACGCGCTCACGCGCCGAGCACGCCGAGCCCGCGATCGTCCTGCACGCGGCATGGTCCGACCGGGCCCTGCATCTGTGGGGCGAACGGATCGGACCGCCGCCGGACTCAGCGCCCGCCGCCCCCGGCGAGGGCGAGGATGCAGTCCACCCGCTCGCGGCTTCGCCTGAAGACCTGCGCTCCGCTCTGGCTGGCTCGGGCCTGATCTCGACGGCCGAGGGTGAGCTCGTCCTGATCCTGCCGGCCCGCGAGGGCAAGCCGTTGCCGAGCCCGACGCTGGCCCACGCCACGGCAATGCGCGCGGACGACGACGATGAGGAATCCGAGGACCCCGTCCTGACCCCGTTCCGTGTCCCGACCGTTCGTGTCGAGGCCGGCGAGATCCCCGGGCTGCTCGAGCGTCTGGACACCGATGACGACGACGAGGCGGTGGGGGCGCTGCTGGGCGACACGGTCCGTTTCTTCGCGACGTCCAGCCGCCTCGTGCGCCACCTCGTGGCACGTCAGCGATTCGCGCCGACGGTGACGCAGAGCCCCGAGGGGCTCATGGCCGGGCTGTGGCAGCCCTGGTTCAGCGATCAGGAATCGGCCAGGCGCGTGTCGATGCTCGCGTCGGCAATGCCGGCGGCCGCCCGTGCGGTGCGCGACACGTTCGAGCACGACGGGTGGTCGGTGCTCGAGGACTTCCTGATGCGCGTGACGGACGCGTGGTGCCGCGCCGCGCTGCTGGCGGACGAGATGGGTGACGCGATCGACGGTCGCGACCCGGCGGTCGACGCGCACGTGGCGTGGCTGACCGGTCTGCTGGGCGTCGAGGACGAGCTCGCGGCTTCGCC
>JANQQG010000078.1 GCA_028285065.1 Phycisphaerales bacterium | reverse complement strand
CGGCGAGCTGACGATCGATCGTGGGGCGGGTTTGGTCCACCTCCCGCCGGGGCGGGAGGGAGGCGGGATCTTGCAGCGTCGAGCTCCGCAAGCGATCGAGGTCCCGCTCGCGGACGTGCGCGTTGCGCTCGACCGTCGGACCTCGTGGCTCGGCGACCGCACGCTCGATTTCCTCGTCGAGCGCCCGCGCGGGTGGCAATGGCATCGTCTGTCGGCGGGCTGGTGGGACCTTGACCGAGTCCGCGAGATGCTGGATGTGGTTCCTGTCGTCCCGGTCGCGCGGAGTTCGGGACCGGGCTGGCAGCGCATCGGCGGCGGACGCCTGCGCATCGGTGGCACTGGCTATGACCTGAGCTCACGCGAGCAGTGGGGCCCGGCGATCATGTTCGGCAGCATCGCCTTCGCGGGCGTGCTCGTGACGGTCGGGCAGTCGATGCGATTGGTTTGCCGACATGGGTGATTGTTGTGGGTGTCCTGCTGGCCATGGGCGGCGTGTGCCTGCCGATCACGTACTTGCAGGAGGGCACGTTGCGGATGGCGCAGCGAGGGCTCTCGCTCTGCCCCGGCTGCCGCCACGACGTGCGTGGCCTGATGACCGACCCCGCGGAGGCGGTGACGTGCCCGGAGTGCGGCGCCTCGATGCTGATTCCGGTGGTGCGTGAGAACTGGCTGAGGCGGTACGACACGCGGGTAGAGGAGTCGCCGCTCATCCCGTACGAGGGGGACGAGTCAACGCTGTGCGCCATGCACCAAGGCGAGTAGCGCGGCTCAACGACCCTGCCTGAATCGCTCCAGCGACTCGCCCACCTTGGCATACCCGACGAAACGCCCCGGTGGGTGGATCCCCGCGATCTTGTCCGCATCCACACCGATAATCCGGCGCCCTCCGGCGCCTCCCGCTTCCTCCGCCGGCGTGCGATATTCCGGACTCGCAGGATCCGGATGCCCCTCCGCCCGGTCCGGCGCCAGGTCCTCGACCAGTGCCCAGCACGCCAGGGCGCGTGTGTGAAGCTGCTGCACGTCCCCCGAGCCCGAGTCGTAGACCGCCAGCCACCCCTCGGCCGGAATCATCTGGACGACGCTGACGTTCGAAAGCATGATGGAGAGGGTACCTTCCCCCTCGGATCGACCACGCCCCTCCCCTCAGGAGCCCGACATGAAGGCCGTGTTCGCGACGTTCGCAGTGATCCTCGGTGGCCTCGCCGCCTGGACCCTGCTCGGGCCCGGTGCCCAGGGCGCGGCCGCCGAAGCCGGTGGGCCCGGGATGGGCGCATGGGGAGCGATGTCAAGCGGGGGACCGATCATGACCGATTCGGCCAGGGCGGCCGATGACTCCGACGCGGAGACCGATGCGATGAAGACCGAAGTTGCGATGTTCGGCCTGGGCTGCTTCTGGAAGCCCGAACTCGTGTTCAGCAAGCTCGAGGGCGTCGTCGACGCCGAGGTCGGCTACGCTGGCGGGCACACCGAGAACCCGACGTACAAGGAAGTCTGCTACGAGCGCACCGGTCACGCCGAGGTCGTGCGCATCACGTTCGATCCGGAGAAGACCAGCTACGCGACGATGCTGGCGAAGTTCTGGGAGATCCACGACCCGACGCAGGTCAACCGACAGGGTCCGGACATCGGCGATCAGTACCGCTCGGTGATCTTCGCGCTCACGCCCGAGCAGGCCGAGGCCGCCAAGTCCTCCAAGCAGGCGCAGGCGCCGAAGCACTCGCGTCCGATCGCGACGCAGATTGTCGAGGGCGAGGACCCGAACTACACCAAGGCCGAGGACTACCACCAGGATTACCTCGCCAAGCGCGGCCAGGAGTCCTGCGGGATCTGATCCCCTCAACCGGATGCAGCACCACGTTCTCGTGGCCTCTCAAGATCGCTCCACACATGTATGAGTAGCGGTTGGTTTCCCGAGTCGGGTGTGGTTGCGCGCCCGTTAGTCTGCGGTTGTTTGGCGATCGTGGCGCCAGGTTCTCGGGGGCAGATGTGTGTCCGGATGGATGCGTGTCGAGCTTGGCTGCGTTCACGCGCCTGCCCGACCAACACGCAGACCCGGAGACTGAGCACATGTCTGATGTCACGTTCGCGCTGCCGACACTCGACAACACCGAGATGACCAAGAACGAGCAGGGCGCCCTGGTGGTGACCCAGGCGACGGCCGTGATCGTCGCGGCCTTCCTCGACTACGCGGGGAAGAAGGACAAGTCGATCGGTGTCTCGACAAACGAGAACGACAGCATCACCGAGCTGATCAACAACGTGCAGAACGCGCTGAAGCAGTTCTAGCGGGAAGGGTGCACCGATGACACAGATGCCCGGGGGCCCGCCCGACTACTTCGCGACCAACGGCCCGTGGATCAAGATGTGCTGGATCGCCGGCGGCCCGCCCACGCTCGACGCCGCGGGCGACGCCTCGGTCGACTCCGCGCTTGACGCGACAGTGTCGTCAACACTGGACGCGACGATCGAGACCGACTTCTTCTGCACGCAGTTCCGACTCCGCATCCCGGACCCTGGCATGGTGAGGGGCCCGGGCGTCGGTCCCGTGCTGGACCTGCCGCGACCGTTCCCACGTCCGTGAGCAACTTCCTGATTACGTCCCAACCGCCTCGCGCACCATCGCAGTGTCGGTGTACTGGTCGAACCGGATCACCCGACCCTCGCGGATCCGGTACACGTGCGCGAGTGCGGCCCGGACGGGCCTGCCGGTCGCGTTGAAGGTGCCGGTGTACCACCCGAGCGCGATGACCGTGAAGACGCCGTCGCGTTCGCCCGCGTCGAGGACCTCCTCGATCTCCGCGCGGAAGCCGGTCCAGTGCTCGCGGAACCGGTCGAAGACGTTCGTGAAGATCTCGTCCGGCCCGCGCCAGTGCCCGCCGTGCGGCATCCCCTCGTTCTGGATCCACTCGATCTCCGGGTGGAAGAGCTCGCGGACGTGATCGCGGTCCTGGTCGTGGAACGCGTCGTAGAGGGTGAGGATCGTCTTGACGCCTGGCGAGTCGGTGCTGGGTGTGATCATGCTCGGAGTACGCCGTTCGGACGCTGGGTGTTCGGGTGGGCGAATCGCGTGGGTTTTTTGGGGATTGCTGCAACAATCGGCGTCGCGGGGGACATCCAGAGTGTGTCGAGCTGCCACGAGGGGACGCCGCCCGGTCGGGACGGGTCCCGCAGGTCGATCGCACCCGCTTGACTATCCGCCTGTTCCCTAGGAGACACCTCGTGAGATATGCCATCGCTCTCGCCGCCCTCGGCGCCTTCGTGCCCGCCTCGCTCGCGCACGCCGGTCCCAACGCGCGTGCTGTCCAGATCGCAAGCGTCGACTTCAACACAGGCGTCCTGGAGCTGCACAACTTCGACGCGTCCGACATCGATCTCGACGGGTGGCGCTTCTGCTCGCACGACTTCGACGAGGCCCGGCGCTACACGGCGCCCACCGGGCTCGACGGCATCACCATCGAGGCAGGAACCAGCGTCTTCATCCACTTCAACAACGACGCCCCCGCGGATCCGGATCGTGTCAACAGCTCCAGCCTCGGTGGGCTCTTCGCCCTTCCGCTCGACCAGGGCGCCAAGGGGATCCAGCTCTACTTCCCCAACGCCTCCGGCATTGTCGCGTTCGGCAACAGCACACTCATCGCGGACCACCTGCAGTGGAACGACGGCGGAACCGTCGGCAGCGCAACGTTCCGCACGGCGCAGGCCGTCGCCGAGAACCTGTGGTCGGCCAACGGTGACTTCATCGTCACCAACGCGACCACCTCGCGGATCGACCTGACGGATACGACCGGCGGCACAGACCACAGCCCCGCCAACTACCTCGTGTCGGGCGCGCCGCAGGAGGGCGGATGCGAGTTGTGCGTCGCCGGCGAGGCCGCGGACTGCTTCATCGCGACCGAGGCGGACTGCCTCAACGCGGGTGGGACGTACCTCGGCGATGGAACGAACTGCGGTGCCGCGACGGCGTTCTGCCCGTGCGACTGGGACTGTGACGGTTTCCTGAACGACCAGGACTTCTTCGTGTGGGTCAACGATTTCTTCAGCGGCGCCGGGCCGGTCGGAGGGTCGGACTTCAACGACGACGGCTTCGAGAACGACCAGGACTGGTTCGACTTCACGAACTGCTTCTTCAACCCGCCGCCCGAGTGCCTGTGATCGTCCCGGCTTCCCCTGCGGGAACTCCTCTTTCGGGAGCCACTCCTCCCGCAACGGCTCCCTGATTCAGCGGAGCGAGCCACTCCGCACGCCCCGCGTCGTCCTCGGATGGCGCGGGGCGCTGTCGTTGATCGCGACCAATACACGGCTTGAGTGCCCGGGTCAGCGCAGCAAGCGAGGACCTACCGCTTGAGCACGTCCTTGAGGAAGCGTCCGGTGTAGCTCTTGCGCACCTTGGCGACCTGCTCGGGTGTGCCGCTGGCGACGATCTGGCCGCCCTCGTCGCCGCCCTCGGGTCCGAGGTCGATGATCCAGTCGGCGCACTTGATCACGTCGAGGTTGTGCTCGATCACGACCAGCGTGTTGCCGGCATCGGCTAGGCGGTCGAGCACCGTCACGAGCTTACGGACGTCCTCGAAGTGCAGGCCGGTGGTCGGCTCGTCCAGGACGTACAGCGTGTGCCCGAGTGCGCCGTTGGTCCCGGTGCCCTTGCCGAGTTCGGTCGCGAGCTTGACGCGTTGGGCCTCGCCGCCGGAGAGCGTCGTTGAGGGCTGGCCGAGCGTGAGGTAGCCGAGGCCGACGTCGCGCAGGCATGTGACGAAGCGCTTGATCTTGGGGTGCGAGTCGAAGAACTCGCAGGCGTCCTCGATGGTCATGTTCAGCACGTCGGCGATGTTCTTCCCGCGGTACTGAACCTCGAGCGTCTCGCGGTTGTAGCGCGTGCCGTCGCAGACCTCGCAGGTGACGAAGACGTCGGGGAGGAAGTGCATCTCGATGCGTTTGAGGCCCTGTCCCTCGCAGGCCTCGCAGCGCCCGCCGCCGGATCGGGCCTTGACGTTGAAGCTGAAGCGACCCGGTTTGTACCCGCGGATGCGCGCCTCGCGCGTCTGCGTGAAGATCTTCCGGATCTCGTCGAACATCCCCGTGTACGTCGCCGGGTTCGAACGCGGCGTCCTGCCGATCGGGCTCTGGTCCACCTCGATCACCCGATCCACCGGCGTCAGGCCCGTTACACGAGAGTGCTCGCCGGGCCTCAGGCGGCTCCTGGGCTGCAGCTTCTTCCGCACCGCCTGGAGCAGGATGTCGTTGACCAGCGTGCTCTTGCCCGACCCCGACACGCCCGTCACGCAGACGAGCCCGCCGAGCGGGAACGGCGCATCGACCGTCTTGAGGTTGTTGTGACGCGCCCCCTTGACCACGATCGCTTTCTTCTCGCCGACCGGACGGCGCTTGGCCGGGAGCGGCACGCTCTCGGCGCGCGTGAGGTACCTGCCCGTCAGCGAATCCGCGTGCTCGGACAGGTCAGCGACCGTTCCGGCGGCCACGACGCGTCCACCATGCACGCCCGGGCCAGGGCCCATGTCGATCACGTGGTCTGCCGCCCGGATCATCTCCTCGTCGTGCTCGACGACGATGACGGTGTTCCCGATGTCGGCCAGGTGGCGCAGCGTGCGGATCAGGCGCTCGTTGTCGCGTGAGTGCAGGCCGATCGTCGGCTCATCGAGGACGTAGCACGCCCCGACGAGCTTCGAGCCGACCTGTGTCGCGAGACGAATCCGCTGGGCCTCGCCGCCTGAGAGCGTGCCGGTCTTGCGGTCCAGCGACAGGTACTCGAGCCCGACGGACTCGAGGAACCCGAGGCGCGCGAGCACCTCGCGCACGATCGGCTCGGCGATCGTCCGCTGCTCCTTGGTCAGCTTCAGCTTCTCCAGGAACGCGCGCGCGTCGGCGATGTTCAGGCGGCTCAGCTCGCTGATGTTCAGCGTGCTGCCGTCGGCGGCTGCCTTCGACTTCTTCGGGTCTTCGTGGCGGGCGAGGACGGAGCCGGAGGCCGCACGCGTCATGTCGGCCCTGTGCTCACTCTCGATGAAGGTGTGCAGTGCCTCTATCCGGAGCCGGTCGGTCGCGCAGTCCGGGCACGGCTTCTCGGCCTGGAACTGGTGGAGGTGGTCCTTGACCCACTGAGATTCGGTCTTGTGGAACCACGCGTGGAGCATCGGCATGACGCCGTCCCACTGCTTGATGTCCCACGCCTCGCGGTCCTCGGGCGTTGCGCCGTGGATGAGGATGCGGTACGCGTCTTCGGTCAGGTCGTTGAACGTCACGCCCGAGCCGATGCCCATCCACTTGCAGAAGCGGCGCAGCGCACGGGCGTAGTACATCCCGCCGGGCCCGTTCTTCTTCCACGGCGCGATTCCCGAGGGGAGCACTGCCTTGTCCATCTCCGGGACGACCAGCTCTTCGTCGAACTCCATGATCGCACCGAGACCGTGGCACGTCGGGCATGCGCCCATCGGCGAGTTGAAGCTGAACAGGCGCGGGGACAACTCCTCCAGCGACGCCTCCGGGTGCACCGGGCACGCGAAGTTCTCGCTGTAGACGTGGTCTTCCCACGTGCCCGCGTCCGCGTCCTCCACGCTGATCACAACCGTCCCATGCCCGGTCCGGAGCGACGTCTCGATCGACTCGGCCAGGCGCTGGCGTGTGTCGTCCTTGAGGACCAGTCGATCGACGACGACCTCGATCGAGTGCTTCTCGTAACGCCCGAGCTTGAGGGGATTCTCGTCGGCGTCGTCCTCCTTGAGGACGTCGCGCAGGTCGACGACCGCCCCGTTGACGCGGATGCGGGTCCACCCGCCGGCCGTCAGCCCCTCCACGGCCTCCTTGTGGAACCCCTTCTTCTCGCGGACGATCGGCGCGAGCACGAGCATGCGCGTGCCCTCGGGCATCTTCATGACGCTGTCGACGATCTGCGTGCTGGCTGTTGACGTGATCGGCATGCCGCAGCGCTGCGTGACGGTCCCGTCTCGCTTGGTCTTGACTGGGTGCCAGCAGCGGGGCGTCCCGGTGCGAGCAAAGAGCACTCGCAGGTAGTCGTAGATCTCGGTGCTGGTCGCCACCGTCGAGCGCGGGTTGTGCACGCCCGAGCGCTGCTCGATGGCGATGGTGGGGGGCAGGCCCTCGATGTCCTCGACATCGGGCTTCTTGAGCTGGTCGAGAAACTGGCGCGCGTACGCGGAGAGCGACTCCATGTACTTACGCTGACCCTCGGCGAAGACGGTGTCGAACGCGAGCGAGCTCTTGCCGGATCCCGACAGGCCCGTGATGACCACGAGCTTGTCGCGCGGGATCTCGACGTCGATCCCCTTGAGGTTGTGCTCGCGCGCCCCGCGGATGGAGATGAACCGTCGGTAGCTGGAATCGAGGTCGCTCAAGGTGGGGGCAGTATCGGCGATCGGGGCGGCGGACGCCGCCTGCGGCTTCGGTTCGGCGTCACCCGCGGCCTTGCTGTTGCGCATCCGCTTCGAGGAGGTGCGCTTCTTCGCGGGCTTGGGCGTGGACGATGAAGACGGCTGGGTGCTGGGCGGTATCACAGTGCTCTGCTTCGCGTCCGTGCGCAGGGTGGATGCCGGCGGCGGGGGTCGGGTATCAACCCGGGATGGTAGGGGGCCGACCATGACGCCCCCACGCGGAGCCGGGTGCAGGCCAGACGGGCGGGGTGCTGGGGCGATACGCCTAGCTGTCGTGGTGCCACGTGGGCGAGACCGGTTCGGCGGGGCGACCCAGGGGGATGTCGATTGACAGGACGCTCACCGGGTAGAGCGAGTTGACGCCGCCCCCGCCCAGGGTGTGCGTACCGAACGTCAGGCGAAACCCGCGCGGGGTGCGTTCGTAGTACCAGCGCGTCACGCCGGCGACCGGGTGAGGGACCTCATCCAGGAAGACCGGCACGAGATCGTTCAGCGACTCGGGGAACGACCCGTGCGACTCATGCCACAACATGAGGGCCACACCGATCCGGTCGCCTCGCGCGATGGTCTCGGTCTGGCGCTCCGCCGTCCACGGGTGCTCGGGGGCGTGCATCGAGCCTCCCCGTGCCCACACGCTCACCACCCATACCAGGGCTGCGACCATCGAGGCCGCGAAGACGCAGAGGAGGATGAGCTTGACGTTCGACGCCGGCCGGGCCATGGGACACGTACGCGGCGGAGCGTCGAGGTGTTCAGTCGTCCGCCGATGAAGGCGCGGTCGCCGGCCCGTCCGGCGGCGTCAGAGTATCCGGTGCTGGCGGGTCCGCCGGTGCCGGCTCGACCTGCTGCGTCCCCTGCGGCTGGGCCTGCTGACGCGCCTGCATCCGGCGCATCACCAGCCACCCGGTGAGCAAACACCCGATCGCGACGCCGATGAAGTACGTCGCGAACCGATCCGAGAGCGAGGATTTCGGGCGCTGGCCGAGCTGCGTCATCCGCCGATCGTAGGGACGGCGGGGCGGGAGCGACGGTTGCCCACCGTCGGGCAGAACTACATCTCCGATCCCTTGCGCTTCTTCTTCTTGCGCGTGGTCTTGCGCCCACCCGGTGTGCCCGGCTTTCCGCCGCGCTTCTGGTTGCCCCCGCCGGACTTGTCGATGGAACGCTCAGCCTCGGACCGCTTGATCCGTCCGCTCTCGCCCGTCGCGACCCTCCCGCTCTTGATCGCCTTGATCTGGTCACGCAGCCGAGCCGCGCCCTCGAAGTCGAGACTCTCGGCGGCCTGGAGCATCTCCTCCTCGAGCATGCGCACGAGCTCGCCCGCGTCGAACGACTCCTCGCTCGCGGCGACGGCCTCCCGGGCCGTGCGACGGGCACGCAGCTCCATCTCGAGCCCGCGCCGGATCGCCTTCTTGATCGTCTTCGGCGTGATCTCGTGCTCCGCGTTGTACGCGAGCTGCTTCGTGCGCCTGCGCTCGGTCTCGTCGATCGCGGCCTTCATGGCGGGCGTGACCTTGTCCGCGTACATGATCACGCGCGCGTTGACGTTGCGGGCCGCACGACCCATCTGCTGGATCAGGCTGGTCGGGCTGCGGAGGAATCCCTCCTTGTCGGCGTCGAGGATGCACACGAGCGAGACCTCGGGGAGGTCCAGACCCTCGCGGAGCAGGTTGACCCCGACGAGCACGTCGAACTCCCCCTGGCGCAGGTCGGTGAGGATCTCCATCCGGTCGAGCGTGTCGATGTCCGAGTGCAGGTAGCGCACGCGCACGCCCTGTTCGTCCAGGTAGCGAGTCAGGTCCTCGCACAGGCGCTTGGTCAGGGCCGTGACCAGTGTGCGCTCGCCCTGGTCCGACCGCTCGCGGCAGTGCCCGAGCAGGTCCTGCACCTGGTCCTTGGCCGGGCGCACCTCGATCTCCGGATCAAGCAGCCCCGTCGGGCGGATCACCTGCTCGGCGACCTCGCCG
This sequence comes from Phycisphaerales bacterium, assembly GCA_028285065.1. Classification (GTDB taxonomy): domain Bacteria; phylum Planctomycetota; class Phycisphaerae; order Phycisphaerales; family UBA1924; genus JANQQG01. The sequence continues at coordinate 1,044 of JANQQG010000078.1, read as the reverse complement.
GCGGTCCGCTCGAGTTCGTACGGGCCGGGCGTCGCCGACACGAACACGACCTGCGGCACCACGCTCTCGAACTCCTCGAAACGCAGCGGACGGTTGTCCAAGGCCGACGGCAACCGGAACCCGTGCTCGACCAGCACTCTCTTCCGCGCCTGGTCCCCGTTGAACATCGCACGCACCTGCGGGAGCGTCACATGCGACTCGTCGATGATCACGAGCCAGTCGCCGGCGTTGCGCCGGTGCGTCAGCCCGCCGGTCAGCTTGGCCGGATCGAGCCCGTCGTGACTCTGCTCGTTCGCTCGGGCGGGTGCGTAGTCGAAGTAGTCCATCAGGGTGTACGGGCGTTCGCCGGGCTCGCGTCCGTCCATGAAGCGGCTGTAGTTCTCGATTCCGTTGCAGAAGCCGACCTCCTCGATCATCTCGAGGTCGTACTTCGTGCGCGCCATCAGGCGCTGGGCCTCCAGCAGCTTCCCCTCCGAGCGGAGCTGAATCGTGCGCGCATTGAGCTCCTCCCGGATCCCGTCGATCGCGGCACGCAGCATGTCCTCCGGCATCACGTAGTGCACCGCCGGGAAGATGAACACCTGACGTTCCTCGGCCAGCACCTCGCCCGTCGTCGGGTTGATCAGCTCGATCCGGTCGATCTCGTCGCCGAACAGATCCAAACGCACGGCATACCGCTCGTACGCCGGCCAGATCTCGATCGTGTCTCCGCGCGCACGGAAGCGACCCCGCTCGAACTCGAAGTCGCCGCGCTTGTACTGCATGTCTGCCAGGCCCATCAGGAACTGACGGCGCTCGATCTCGCTTCCCTTCGTGATCGTCAGCACCTTCTCCGAGTACGCCTCCGGAGAGCCGAGCCCGAAGATGCACGAGACGGACGCGACAACCACGCTGTCGCGCCGGGAGAGGATGTTGCTGGTCGCCGCGAGGCGGAGCTGGTCGAGGTCGTCGTTCCGGCTGGCGTCCTTCTCGATGTAGATGTCGCGCCCTGGGATGTACGCCTCGGGCTGGTAGTAGTCGTAGTAGCTGACGAAGTAGTTGACC
>JANQQG010000072.1 GCA_028285065.1 Phycisphaerales bacterium | reverse complement strand
CCCCCACCACCACCGCCACCACCCACCCCCGAGGGCCCGTTCTCGTTCGACCGCGCCTTCGGTCGAGGGTGGGAGATCTTCCGAGAGAACTACGGCTTCGTCCTCGGGCTGACCGTGGTCTACGCACTCATCCTCTTCGGAATCGCGGTCGTCACCGGCATGATCGACGCCGCCATCTTTGGTGTCCCCACACGCCAGCAGCAGATGCAGGGGCAGATGCAGGTCCAGGTCGTGGGCCCGATCGTGAACCTGCTCGTCGGCTACCCCCTCGGAACGGGCTTCCTCTTCACGGGCGTCCGGCTGGTCCGGGGCGAGACCACGACGCTCAACGACCTCTTCCTGGCCTTCCAGCGCTGGGGGATCGTCGTTCTCATCCATTTCCTCATCGCACTGATGATCCTCGTCCCGGTCGTGGTGCTCGGGTTCGCGGCCGGCGTCGCCGGAGCCCTTGCCGGCGGTGTCGCCGGCACCGGGCTGGGCGCGCTCATCCTGCTCGGCCTGCTGCTGGTCGTGTTCGTCGGCGTGCTGTGCGTCGGGACGCGCCTCCAGTACGCCGCGCCGCTCGCGATCGACCCCCGCACCGGATCGCCGGGGAGCATCCAGTCGATCTCGCTCTCCTGGCGCCTCACGGGGCCCTACTTCTTCCCGCTCCTGGGCCTCATCTTCGTCCTTGTGATCATGCTCGGCGTGACGATCCTGGCATGCCTGCTCCCCGCGGTCTTCTTCGGCGGGCCCCTTGCGCTCTGCGTCTGGGCCGCGGCCTACGAGCAGATCACCTACACGGGATCTTCCGCGCAAGCGAACACGGCGCCGGCAGGGCCGAGGCGCTGCACGCGCTGCGGCTACTCGCTGCGAGGGCTCTCAAAGTCCACCGTCTTCTGCCCGGAGTGCGGCCAGCCGTTGCGCTAGCCCCTCAGGACACCCACCCGTCCTCGAACCGCATCCCGGGAGCGACCTGCGCCGCTTCACCAGACTCGATCAGATGCGCGACCGGGTACGCACAGAAATCGTGCGCGAACGCCGCGGCCGGACGGTGGTTCCCGCTCAGCCCAAGCCCCCCGAACGGGAGCGCACTGCTCGCCCCGGCCGTGCCCGCGTTGATGTTCACGCACCCCGCGCGCAAGCGCCCGGCGACGCGCTCGACCTGATCACGATCCGAGCCGAACACGCTCGCAGCGAGCCCGAATCGGGTCGCGTTGGCCGGCTCGATGCCCTCCGCCTCGCTCGTGACGACGCAGACGCGCAGCAGGGGCCCGAAGACCTCCTCGTCGCAACCCGCGTCGTCGGATGCATCAGCAACGAACCCGTCGACCCGCACGACGCTCGGCGAGACGAAGTAGCCCCCGTGTGCCGACTCGACGTGCCCGGACTCAACGAGCACCTCGCCCCCCGCCTTCGCCAGACGAGACTGGAAGCCAAGCACCGCCTCGCGTGATCCGGCGCTGATCACCGGACCCATGAACACAGGGTGCTCCGCTGCCGGGTCACCGATCACCAGCGACCCCGCGGCCTGACACACCGCGCGGATCATCTTGTCCGCGACGTCCTCGTGCACGACGAGCCGACGCGTGCACGTGCACCGTTGCCCGGCCGTGTTGAAGGCGCACCGAGCGACCTCGATGGCGGCCTGGCGCAGGTCCGCGTCGGGCAATACGAGTGCCGCGTTGTTCCCGCCCATCTCGAGCGCGACGATCCGTCCGGGCCGGTCGAGGTTGGCCTCGAGGATCGAACGCCCGACGGGCCAACTGCCGGTGAACAGGATCCCGTCGATCCCCTCGTGGCGGACGAGGCGCTTTGCCGTCTCGACCCCGCCCTGGACCACGTTGACGACGCCACCAGGCCCGTCCCATCCGGAACGGGTGAGCGCCTCCTGGTAGAGCGACCCGAGCATCTGCCCGACCGCCGGCGCCTTGTCGCTGGGTTTGAAGACGACCGTGTTGCCCATGAGCAGCGCGGGCACGATCTGTCCATTGGGCAAGTGCGCCGGGAAGTTGAACGGGCCGACGACCGCCATGACGCCGTGCGGACGGAAAGAGCATCGCCCGATCCGCGACGGGCCGATCTCGACGTCGTACCCGCCGACACGGTTGAGCCCCGCCGGCACCGAATCATCAAGCGCAACGCCGACCTTCGCGGCCAGCCCCTTCGCCTCGCCGAGCGCTTCCCACGCGACCTTGCCCGTCTCATCACGGATCAGCGCGGCGATCTCGTCGACCCGCTCCAGCACGAGGTCGCGATAGGTACGCAGCACCTCGGTCCGGCGCTCGATACCCCAGTCCTGCCAGGCTTGCTGCGCCTCGCGCGCGCTCATGATCGCGTCGTCGACGTGCGAGACCACGGGCACCGCGCGCCAGATGATGCCGTCGTCGGCCTCGGGGCGCGCCGGGTTGTCGGAGATGATCGTGCCGTCGCCGGACTCGCTCAACGGATGCCACGATCCGCCGATCAGGTCCGACGGGCTCCCCACCAGTCCGCTCGGGTGGCTCATGACCCGGCGTTCCCACGCTTGGAGGTCTTCTTGCGCTTCGATGCGCTCTTCTTCGCGCCCGCTCGCCCGTTCTGCTTGGCCGCCGGCGGTCGCGAGGTGCTCCGATCCGGGTAGAGCGTCACACCGACAGTCGCTCCCTCGTCAGGATCGAGCTCACGGATCGCGTCCTTCGGGAGCTTCACGCGTCCCTTCGAGTCGATGCACATGTCGGTCTGCACCGCCTTGAACCCGCCGTCCGAGGGGAGCACGCTGACGATCCCGCGCCCGGTCTTCTCGCTCGCCTTCATCGAGCCGGCGAACTGCCCCGTGAACGAGTCCTGCACGAGCCAGACGTCGTCCGTCTTGACCTCCATGTGCGGGCCGCCGTCGAACGGGTCGACGAGGTCCTTGCACTCGAAGCCCAGCTTCTCGAGCATCCGCCGCGCGGGGACCGTCTCAGGCCCGACCTGCCCGACGACACTCCGCGCCTCGGGCGGGAGCAGCGAGAGGTAGATCTCCTCGCGCGGGAGCAGGCTGAGCATGAACTCCTTGGAGCGCTGGTTGAATCGGTCCGCCTCGTCGTAGCTGAGGTTGATGAACCGACGCCCCAGCGCCTCCCACATCGCGCTGCGCCCGTCCGGCGAGATGTCCGCCATCATCTCCGCCAGCATCCGGTCCGCGAAGAGCGCGCGGTGCAGGCCGACGAAGTGGAAGCGAACCAGGCTCAGGAACTTGCCGAGCTTCTCCGGATGGTGCCGGTACGAGGGCTGGACGATCAGCCCGCCAAGCTCCGTCGGGCTCGACTCGTCAAGGTGCAACTGCAGCACCGTGTGCGTCGCACCCGTACGCATGTCGGTCGAGAAGAAGCTCTTGCGCTTGACCTTGAACGAGACGTTCGGCGCCCCGGGGCCACCCATCTGGCTGACGAGCTGGCTCGAACCGAGCACGCTCCCCGTGGCAGTGTCCTCGAGCGTGAACATGAACAGCGACGACCGGTGCAGTGCGGCGCTCAGGCCCGTCCCCGGCGCGGGGCGCGCGCCCGTCGCGTTCGTCGTCTCGCCGGCAGCCGCCGAACGGAACGCCCTGCGGCTGTGCAGGACCTTCTCGGTAACGATCTCGCGGTCTGGGGGCAGATTGATGAAGTAGACCATCTTCGCCAGCTTCAGCAGCGTGGCGACGTCATCAACCTTCGATGCCCGGATCACGAACACGAGGACCTCCGTCCCGCCGGCCTCCCTGGCCGGCGTTCACTCTCAAACCGATCGGCTCAGCCGACGCCGAGTTCCTTGGCCGCACGGGCCATCCCACGCTCGACCACCTCGAACACGCGGGGCCAATCGCTCTCGTTCATCACGCCCAAGGGCGGGAGCATCCGCACGTGGTACGGGCTGTGCCCGCACCAGAACACGATCACGCCCTCCTCGAACAGGATCTTCGAAAGCGCCGCGATCTTCGCCTTCTCGCCACCGAACGGCGTCATCCGCATCATCCCGCCGATCCCGCCGCAGAGCTCGCCCAGCCCATCGACCGCCGGGAACCAAGCCGGGTGCTTCTTCATCAGCGCCCCGACCTGCTCACGGAACGCGCGCTGGTGCCGGGCGTTGGAGCCGTCCGGCCCGTAGTAGTTGCCGTCGCGGAGACGCTCGACGATGCGACGCCCGACGCGGAACGTCGGAGTCTCGCCCGTGAACGTGCCGCTGAGCAGCCCGGGCGCGGGGTTGTAGTCCTCGGTGAACAGCGTCGCGCAGACCTGCGTCATCTTGCCGACGCAGAAGACGTCCACGTACTCACCCAGGTCGAAGTGCTCGTACGCGAACATCCGGTCCGTGCGACCGAACGTCTGGATCTCGTCGTCCCACACCGCGACGCCGCGGTCCTTGCACACGTCGATCAACGCCTTGAAGAAGTCGCGATCACCGACGTTGAAACCGCCCTCGCCCTGGATCAGCTCGAAGATGAAGCACGCGTGCTGACCCGGGTACCGGTCCAGGTACTGCACCAGGTGCGCCACGGCCATGTCGATGTACCGAGCCTTGCCCATCTGCGCGGCTGCGTCCGGATCCCAGAACGGCATGTAGTCCACGTGCTGGCTCAGCGGGATCCCAACGCGGTTGCCCGCGGAATCGCCGATCTGGCTCATCACGATCGAACGACCCATGAAGCAGTCCGCGAACGCGATGACGCGGCACGCGGGCGCGTGCTTCTGAAGGCAGAGCTTGAGCGCGCTCTCGTTCGCCATCGCGCCCGACGTCGACAGGAAGCAGTGGCGCAGCCCGCTGTGCTTCTTCGCCTCACCCAGCAGCGTCTCGGCGAATGCGTACGACTCCCAGTTGGCCTGGAGGTTGCCGTGCTTGACGGTGTCGCCGATCGAACCCAGCACGCCCTCGCGCATCAGGTCCGGGTCGCCGTGCCCGAAGTAGTGCACGCCGATGCCGGTGATCATGTCCCACTTGACCGAGCCGTCGCGCAGCTCGACGAGCGCACCGTTGCCGGCTCCCGACCCGAGGTACGGGTACAGCTTGCCGCGGCCGCGCGTCTCGCCGGCGCGGAACAGCAGCTCATCGAACGACTCGGCGAGCTCCGGCGACGCCGGACGCACGTCCGCGATCCGCTCGTTGTACGAACTCGCCTCGGCGACCAGCCGGTCCGCGGCCTCGCTGATCGCGCCGCTCGCCCACATCTCGTCACCGATCGTCCCGGCGTTCGCCACCGTCTCCGCTCCGTTGCCCATCACATCCTCCCTCGCGCCGAACAGCGCGAGTTCCATCAACCAGCCACACCGCTCCGCGCCCCGGCTCCAGCAGCACGGGGCAGGCGTCCCTCGGCGATCCGTGCGATCACCAGGGCCAGCAGTTGGCATCGCTCGACCAGGCTCGACAGGTCGATCCACTCGTCAAGCGTGTGCAGTCCCCCACCCCGAACCCCAAGCGTGTCGATCGAAGGCAGCCCCGCGTCCTGCAGGATGTTCCCGTCGCACACACCACCCGTCTTCGCGAACGGGAGCTCCTGCCCCAGCGCCCCCGCGGCCTCACGCGCGAACAACGCCAGCCGCTCCGTCGCCGGGATCAGCGGCTTCGCGGGGCGCGCAAAGCTGGTGTGGACCTCCACCTGGGGCATGGCGTCCTTATCGGTCGCCAATGCCTCGAACATCACCCGCAGCTCGTCCGCAACCTCCATTGTCGGGTACCGGACGTTCCCCCAAACACGGGCCCGGTCCGGCACCGCATTCGTCGCCGTTCCGCCCTGCAGGATCGCCGCGTTGACCAGCCGCCCCTTGGACGGATCGGCCATCGCGCCGATCCGCTGGAGGACCTCCCCGAGTGCCGTCACGGCCGAGACCCCGCTCTCGAAGTCGCGCCCGACGTGCGCCGAGCGCCCGTTGACGACGACCATGAACTGGCCACTCCCCATCCGCTCGATCGCGAGTTCGCCCCCCGGCATCGCAGGCTCGAGCGCAAGGCCCCAGTCGTGCTTGGCCGCCTCGGAGCGCAGCGTGTTCTCCGAGTAGTAGCTCCCGGTCTCCTCGTCGCTGTTCATCGAGAACGTCCAAGACGCCTCGATCCCAACCTCCTCGAGCGCCTCGAGGGCCGCCATCGCGATGACCAACCCGCCCTTCATGTCCACGCAACCGGGACCCGTCGCCGTCTTGCCATCCGGCGAGATCGACAGCTCCTGGAAGTCGCCCGCCGGGTCGTGCACCGTGTCGAGGTGACCCGCGATCAGCGTCTTGGGCGCCTCGCCCTTCCACCTCCGGCAGACCGCAGTCGGCAGCGGCTTGCCGTCACCGGCCTTGCCCGGCAGCCAGTCCGGGCGGTTGGTCCCGTCGTAGAGCTCAAAGTCGGAGCCGAGCGCCGTCGAGCGGGCCGCGAAACGCTCCCGCGTCTCGTCGAGCCCCGCCTGGTTGCCCCCGCCAGTGGGGATCGCGACGTGCAGGCGCAGATCCTCCAACAGGGCGGACCCCCGGGACTCGATCTCGCGGCACAGCTTCTGCTCACGCTCGGAGAGTTGCATCGATCGACTCTAGCACACCCGAGCATCGAAAACGCCCCTCAGGACCCCCCAGCCGCCTTCACACCCGCCCTGCGCCCCCTTCACGCACCCTC
>JANQQG010000066.1 GCA_028285065.1 Phycisphaerales bacterium | reverse complement strand
CAAGATCTCGCCGGCCAAGTTCTTCAAGCCCTCCGTGGGCGACTGGGAGGACTTCGGTTCCTTCATCGGCGATGGCGATGATCGCGAGCTCTCCTTCCTCGTCTGCGGCTCCCGCAAGGATTCGGTTGACATGGACCCGGCTGGCGCGGCGGTCGACACCACCGTCAGCAAGTCCAAGAAGAGCAACATCGCTGACGTGGACGGCAACGGCATCGTCAACGACGCCGACTTCACCGCCTTCATCAACGCGTTCTTCGGCAACGGCCGCTCGACCCCCGAGGTCGCTCGTCCCACGAAGAGCATCCGCTGATCGCTCTGATCGGTCTTAGGGCCGATCGCTGAACTCAGCACCACACGCCGCCCGGGGCCCTGTGCCCCGGGCGGTGTCGTTTTGTCGTATGGTGCGCCCGTGCAGGCGCTCATCCAGTACGGGGATCTGATCGGCACGCTCGTGTTCGCTGTGACGGGTGGGCTGGCCGCGGCCGAGAAGCGTCTGGACTTCGGCGGGTTCTTCGTGCTGGCGTTCGTGACTGGGGTTGGCGGGGGGACGATGCGCGACGTGGTGCTGGGTCGCGACGGGGTGTTCTGGGCGGACCAGCCGGAGTACATCGTGCTGTGCCTCGCTGGTGCGTTGGGGGCATTCCTTTGGGGGGTGCGTCTCGAGCGGCTGCGCTGGGCGCTGGTCTGGGGCGATGCGCTCGGGCTTGCGGTCTTCAGCGTGATCGGTGCGGGGATCGCGGTTCAGGCGGGCGCGCCGGCGCTGACGTCGATCCTGATGGGGGCGCTCACGGCGACCGGTGGAGGCGTGTTGCGCGAGATCATCCGCAACGAGCTTCCGCTGGTGTTGCGCCGGGACGTGTACATCTCGGCGGCGCTCGCGGGGGCGGGTGCGCTGGTGGGGCTGCACGAGCTTGGTGCGCCGGCGGAGGTGTCGGTCGTGGCGGGCGTCGTGGTTGCGTTCGCGTTGCGCGCTGCGGGCATCACCTGGGACCTGCACCTTCCGGTGTACCGGGGGCGTCGTGGCGGGTCGGACGGGGCCTCCGATGCGCCTGCGGACGCGAGCTGATCACGACCTGCGCGGGTCGACACCGATCTTGCTGTGGTCGACGCTGCGTCCGCACTCGGGGCAGCGTGGGTCGGTGATGCCGGCCAGGTCGTAGTCGCAGGCGGGGCAGTGCCCGCGGAGCAGGCGTCGTTCCTCGCGGGTGAGCCGTCGGTTGAGTCCTCGCTCGATCTCGCGCCGGCGGCGCCATGCGCCGTACGCCGCCGCTGTGCGCGGGATGATGCGCGATCGATGGACGCTGATGGCGGAGCGGATGAAGACGCAGGCGACCGAGAGGATGAGGAAGAGGTCCGCGATGGGGCCCATCGGGAGGAAGCGGTGGACGGAGTGGGTGTCACGCTTGGCGAGGGTTGGCGCGGGGTCCATGCGTCCGCCGATCTCGCCGAGGGCCGCGGTGCGGACGAGGTCGAGTTCTGCACCGGTTGCCGGGCCGACGATCTGGATCATGTCCGTGCGGACGTTGGCCCAGTCGAAGACGAGCCCGCTCACGCGCTCGGTGCGCCTGAAGACCACGGTGTGCAGGGTTGGGCCCGCGCCGATCGTCTTCGTTTCGAGGTAGCTCGAGCCCGCCGATTCCGAGACGGCGAACTCGTACACGCCGCCCGAGCCGATCATCGACATGCTGATCGTGAAGTGGTCCGGGCGGTCTGGGGGCGGCATCACGAAGGGGACGGCGCAGAGGTAGGCAAAGCCGACGAGTGCGCTGGTCGTGAGGATCGGTCTGCTGGGGTGGTCGGCCATGGCTGCGCGGTTCGTCCGGTTCGTGGGGCGCGGGGCGCGTGCGAAAACCCTACCACGCCGACCCGCTGTTTTGCCCCCTCGTTGCCCCTTGCAACCTCCCGCTCCGGTCTTTCAGCGCGCCAGTCGGGTTCTTGGCTCAATCGGGGCGGGTTTTCTGGTCGGTGCACGTTCGACCGGCCCTCGTGCGGCTTGGGAGGTCGGCCAGGGGGCTGCGAGGGGTACGGGCTGTGATGGAGGGGGGAGGGGGGGAAGTTGTCACGAGTCGGGTTCGAGGATGGCCGATCATCGGGGCGTGACGACGTCCGGTTCTCAGGTCAAGCGCAGTACGAAGCAACGCGGGGTGTTGCCCGGGTTCGAGCATGTGTGCCTGGAGGACAGTTGGGTGTTGGGGATCGACGTCTCGGGCGAGGCCGTGCGCGTTCGCCTGGACACGGCGCTGCTCCCCGGGCACCCGGACTACGCGGCGCCCGCGCGTCGGGAGCGTCACTGCTACCGAGAGGGTGTGATCCTCTTCGAGCGGTTGCGTCGCTGCTCCGGGGACGTCGGGTTCCTGTCGTCGCGCGACGCGGGCGCCGAGCCGGACCTCGGGCGGCTGACGGGGCTGACGAAGAAGGGTGACCTCTGGCGGCTCGAGGGGGATTGGGGGCGCTTGTCGATCGTCTCCGACGCGCCCGTGATCGTGGTTGCGGCGGCGGGTGTGACGGGGACGAGATCCTCCGGCGGCGCCGGCCAGGGTGCGTCCGAGCGTGCCGCGCCTGAGCGAGCGCCGAAGAGGGCGCCCTCGGACGAGCCCGTGAGCGACGCGGTCGTCGATGCTGCACCAGCTCAGGATGCCGCTCCGCAGGACGCGCCGAAGAGTGCCACGAAGAAGCCTGTGCCGGTTTCGTGCGCGCCGTCGTTCGGGGATCCCGGCGAGCGGTGCGAGTGCGTTCGTCAGTTGATCGATGCGCTGCCGGAGGGCGTGGTCGTGTTCGGGACGGGCGTGGATGAGTCGTGGATTGTTCAGGCCGAGCACGACCTGGGGTTCGCGCTGCCGCAGTCGTTCAAGTGGTGGTTGCGTCTGTACGGGAGTGGGACGATCCGCGAGCACGACGTGTTCGGGCTTGCGGGCGAGCACGTCGACGAGGTGAACCCGTCGCGCGTCATCCGCTCGGTACGCCGGCAGGATCTGAGCTCCGGGCTGCAGCCCGAGCATCTGCTGACGTTCTTCAGCCCAGCGCTCGAGGGCGTGTTCGCGTTCGATCTGACGCAGCGTGATCGCGAGGGGGAGTACCCGGTGGTGTCGCGGAACCTGAACTGGGCGCGGTACGCGGACGATTTCCTGGACTTCCTCGAGAAGTACCTCAGGCCGCTGGTGGATTGACGAGCGCGGCCCACTCGGCGCGGTTGCGTGCGGGTGGTGTGCTGGCGTACACCGTCGCGGGTCCGCCTAGAGGAGCACCGGGGAGTCACACCCGGGGCAGGTCGTCCCTGTCAGGCTTCCCAGGTCCTCGTTGCAGCGCCAGCAGCGGTTGCGCCGGGCTCGGTCGATCCGCACGAGTGTCTGGATGATGGTCCCGAGGGCGTAGAGGAGAACCAGCGGCGCGAGCGCCGCGACGATGTCGCCGGCGAGAAGGAGCGGGCGGATGCGTTTGTGGCCTGCCCAGGTCTTGGTGAGCAGCGCCGGGTTCGCGCCGGGCCAGTAGACGGGTGAGGACGGGTCGTCGAGCGCGGCGAGGAACTCGGCGCGGAACGCGGTCTGCTCGGCGTTGGTGAGCGCTTCATCCTTGTGAGGGACCAGGTTGAGTTGCTGCAGGTGGGTCTCGTGCCAGGGGATCCACAGGCCGAACGTCTTGATATCCCTTCCGTGACCGATCTCGGCGATGACGCCGGGTGGGACGGGTCGGATGGTCTGCAGGTGCATCTCGTGCCCGTGATCACCTTCGATGATCCGCGCGCCCTCCACCCGGAATGACGGCAGGGTGAGCATGTCTGGGAACAGCCGTTTGACCCACGGCGCCGTCGTCATCCCGGTCGGGGTCGCGTACCACGTGGCGATGAGGTAGCCGAGGCAGAGCACGAGAGCGCTGATCGAAACTGCGAGCCGCCTTGTAGGGTGTAGCGCACGGATGGGCTTCCGCCGATCTGGTGGTCTTCCCGCCGCTGATATCATAGGTGGATGTCCGCGCCTGAACCGACATCCGGCCTTGTGAGCGCGCGCCCGATCATCGGGCTGGAGATCCACGTCGAGCTCTCGACGAAGACGAAGATGTTCTCGCGCTGCCCGAGTCCGGCGGCCGTGGGCGCGCCGGAGGCCGCGCCGAACACGCTGATCGATCCGGTGACACTTGGTCTGCCGGGGTCGCTGCCGGTGATGAACGCGGAGGCGGTCGAGCGCTCGATGATGGTGGGGCTTGCGCTGGGGTGCTCGGTGGCGGGCGAGTCGCGCTGGGATCGCAAGAGCTACTTCTACCCGGACCTGCCGAAGGGGTACCAGGTCTCGCAGTACGAACTGCCGCTGTGCTACGACGGGTCGGTCGAGTTGCCGAAGCTCGGCGATGATGGCGAGGTGGTGTGGGGCGAGTGGGGGCGCAAGGTTGGGATCATCCGGGCGCACCTGGAGGAGGACACGGGCAAGCTGCTGCACGAGGCGCCGGGGGGCGGGCGGATCGACGGGTCGATCCTGGACTTGAACCGCGCGGGGACGCCGCTGCTCGAGATCGTGACGCAGCCGGACTTCTCGAGCGCGGACGAGGTGGTGCTGTTTGCGCGTGTGCTCCGGAACATCTGCCGCTTCCTCGGCGTGAGCGAGGGGGTGATGCAGAAGGGGCACATACGGTTCGAGCCGAACATCAACGCCGAGCTGGAGCTGGCCGACGGGCGTCGCGTGCGCACACCTGTCGTCGAGGTCAAGAACCTCAACTCGTTCCGGTCGGTTCGTAACGCCATCGAGTTCGAGCTGCGCGAGCAGCCGGGTCGATGGGCGGCGGACGGGCTGGAGATGGGGCCGGGGATGAAGACGACGCGCGGGTGGGATGAGGCGCGTCAGGTGACGTTCGTTCAGCGCGAGAAGGAGGACGCGCAGGACTATCGGTACTTCCCGGAGCCGGACCTTGTGCCGGTGATCGTGGATGACGCGTGGATGAAGCGCGTGCGCGATCGGGTCGGTGAGCTCCCGCTTGCGCGCATGAAGCGTTACATGGACGAAGCGGGGCTGACGCCGAAGGAGGCCGCGGCCCTGACCGACGAGCGCGACGTGTGTTTCTTCTACGAGGACGCGGTGCAGGCGTCGGTCGAGTCGGGCGTTGACCGGGCGGCGGCGGGCAAGCAGGCTGCCAACTTCGTGCTCCAGTCCGGGATGAAGCGGGCGAACGAGCGCACGAAGGCGCGGATCGAGGAGCAGGGGCAGGGGGCGGACCCGGTGTTGGTGACGGATCTTGGGATCTCGGCGAAGCAGGTCGCGCAGATCGTGGCGCTGCGCGAGCGGGGGGAGGTCGGCTCGACGCAGGCGGATGAGTTGTTCGGCATGCTGTGCGAGGCCGAGCACGCGGGCGCGGAGGCTCGCGCGGTGGCGGAGGGGGCCGGGCTGCTGATGGAGCGCGATACGGGCAAGCTCGAGGCGTGGGTGGACGAGGCGATCGCCGCTCAGGCGCAGGCGGCCGATGACGTGCGCGCCGGCAAGCAGGCCGCGATCGGGCGGCTGATCGGCGCGGTGATGCAAGCGAGCGGGGGGAAGGCGGACGCGAAGGCGGCGCGGGAGTTGATCCTGAAGAAGCTGAGTGGCGGCGCGCCGTGACGTTGCGTGACTTCCTGGCGCGGATGCGGCGTCCGGAGGAGTTCCCGGAGGGGCTCGAGATCGAGCCGCGGGATCGGCTGACGTTCTACCGGCAGGCGAGCGCACGCGGGATGCAGATCGCGCGGGAGTCGGGCGGGGTGCGTTGGGCGACGGGGCTGGTGTGGCTTATGGTGTTGATGCTGGTCGTGTCGGCGGGGCTTGGGTTGTTGCTGTCGTACGTCATCTCGCCGACTGTGGGTGCGCCGACCGGGGTCTTCGTTGGGGCCGTGACGTTCTTCGGGGTGTGGTCGCGCATGCGGCGCGGGGAGACTCGTCGTGCGATCTGTGATCTGGGGCTCGAGATCTGCCTCGGCTGCGCGTATCCGCTGGGTGATCTGGACGAGCGGGTCACCGAATGCCCCGAATGCGGGCATGAGCGGGCCGAGTCCCTGGCGAGATGCCAGCCTGCCCGACGGAGGCTGGCGGACGCGAGAGGTGCGCCAGTCTCGAGGGTCCGCTGGTGCTCGTGTTGTGGGCTGCTGTTCCGCGCCGGTCAGAAACGCTGCGTTTCCTGCGGCGGTCCGCCGGAGGATCGTGATACGCTCGTGTCGACGAGCAGTGGGGGGTCGGGGCGGGACGGGAGCAGCGCGTGATGCGGGGTTTGTCGGTGACGGCGTTGATGGTGGTTGCCCTCGTTCTCGCGTTCGCGCTGGGCGGGTGTGCGCCCGCGCCGATCGAGGGGGCGCGCTTGCAAGGCGTCGGCACGGTCGTGCACGGGCCCGATGGGCGTCCGTCGGTCGTGTACGAAGTGCGCACCGTGGGCGCGAGCGGGGGGCGCATCATGGTGGTCTACGTTGGTGATGATCGGTACCGCTCGGCGCTGGATGATGCGCAGTGGCTGATCGGGTTCTGCGAGATCGACGGGACGCTGCTGATCGCGGAGCGCCCGGGGGTGAACCTGGACGAGAGCGTGGACCGCGAGGAGGCGGCCAAGCGCAGCCGCAAGGGTGACCGGGTGGGCGCGGCGCTCGGCGCGGTGGACAGTGCCGTGGCGCGGTGGCCGACCGATGGCCCTCTGGTGCTGATCGGGGTAGGCGAGGGGGGGCACGTGGCGGCCCGCGTGGCGCGTCTTCGTTCTCGGGTCACCCACCTGGTGCTCATCGGCGTCGGGGGCGGGTGGACGCCGGAGGAGGAGGTGCGCGAGCTGGTGCGCCGAGGGGAGAGCGACCTGGCGGACGATGTTGCGGAGCTCGACGCGGCTCTGGCGGGCGTCGACGCCGAGCCGGACTCGCTTGAGCGCTGGGGTCGTCATCCGTACCGGCGCTGGGCGAGCTACCTGCCGGAGTCTCCGCGCGCCGACGTTCTGGGGCTGCCGATCCCCGTGCTGCTGATCCACGGGGATCGTGATCGATCGGTGCCGGTCGAGAGCGCGCGATCGCTTGCGGGGGCTGCGTCGGAGCGCGGGCTGGATACGGTGCGCTACGTCGAGCTGCGCGGGGTGTCGCGCACGGGCAGGAGCGCGGACGGCTCGGCGGGCGTCGTGCTGACACAGCTTGCCAAGTGGCTGCGTCAGACGGGTGCGCTGAGCGCGCGCGAGGCGTCGGTCGTGTCGGGCGAGGACGCGCGCGACAGGTGATCGGCTAGGGGTCGATGCGGTTGATCTCGGCGATCGTCTCGTCGATGGCCTCGAAGGCCTTGCGCATGTTGTCGTGCATGAACCCGCAGTTGACGAGGATCCGTCCGACGCGCGAGCGCTGGTAGTCGTACCTGAGTTTCTCGAACTTCAGGTCCGGGTCCGGGTCGTACCAGATCTGCAGCGTCCTGTCGTAGTACTCCTCGACGGTGGCTGCCAGCACGGCACGGTCGTCGTCCGCGAAGATCTCGAAGTCCTTGAAGATGCGCGCGTCGAGCTTGTTCTCCTCGAGGCAGTACATGATGAACTCGGCGTAGCGCTCGATCGCGGTCGTCGCCCCAAGCAGGTCCTCGCGGTCGAGGTCATCAAACGCCTCGAGCAACTGCGAGCGGCGGAGGCCGTCCTCGAACACACCGCGGCGGGCCAACAGATGGGCGGTGTCGTTGGCGGTCAGCAGCTGCATGCGTGCGACGTCCCACTCTGCGAGCGTGTGGGAGCACCGGCCGACCTGGTGGCTCATGGCGATCATCGCGAGGACGCGCTCGGTGGCCTTGTCGGGGTCGATGCTGCTGAGCCGGATCGCGTCGACCCGGAGCAGCAGGAGCATGGCGGTCACGGTCTTGAGGTGGGGCAGCTCGGTCTCGACGCCGTGGGTTCCGTAGTCGACGTCGAAGTCGCACTCATACTCGCTGGCGGCGAGGACGCGTTCGATCAGGGGCTGTGCGCCGCTGAGGCGTGAATCGAGCTGCGCATCGACGTACTCGCGGTTGCTGGCCTGACGGAGCGTTTCCCAGGAGGCGGGGCCGATCTGCTCGTAGATCTCGTCGTAGACGCTCGCCGCGTTCGGGCCGGTGATCTGCACGTCTGAGGTGAAGACTCGCGGGGGCTCGGGCACCGCGACGGGTTGAGGCGGCGGCGGGGGCGGCGGGGGTGGTGCCTTCTTCTCGCAGGCGCCAAGGAAGAGGGCGACGCCGAGGAGGGCGACGGTGCTTGCGGGGAGCACGAGGGACAACGGTGCATGACGTCGTTGCATGGTGGGGGGTGGGGGGTGGGAGGCTGGCGGACCGCCAGAACGGGGGTCACGCGTGGTGGAGCAGATGCGTCGAATCCGCCCTGGCTCGGACGGAGTCCAGGACGTTCATGAAGTTGATGTAGGCATCATAAGGGGAGTCGTACGGAGAGAAGAACCGGTGCACTTCGCCGTCCGCCCAGTGCTTCGTGCACATGTAGTAGAAATGGTCGGAGGTGGTCAGGCGTCGGAAGTCGTTGACGACGTGCTCTGCCTCGAAGATCTCGTGCTCGTCGCCGGCGGTGCGGGCGAGGGTCAGGCGTCGTTTGACGTCGTGTTCGAGGCGGAAGAGCTCGGACATGGAGCCTGACTGCATGGCGTTGCCCAGCCAGGCGCTCAGGTCGCGTTCGGTGTCGGCCCAGGAGGTCATCTCGGGGACCTGATAGGTGTCGGCGGGCTCGTGGCGGGCGAGGGCCTCGCTGGGGGTGAGCATGTCGATCCCGAGCTTGGCGAACTCGTCTGGCAGCTCGGCCAGGAAGCGGATGATGCCGGAGCCGGCGTCGTGGTGTTCGCCGAACGTCTCGAAGTCCATGAACAGGTTGCAGATGGGGGTGGCGTCGTCGAGGCTGGAGGCGACCCATCCGGCGAACTTGGATGCGCTCAGGGGCCACTCGGACCAGCCCTGCTGGCTGAACCTGAACGCGACGTCGTCGGAGAGCCGGTGGTTCTTGAGCAGCAGTCCGAAGGGGCGCTCATCGCCCGCGCCGGGCAGTGTGTAGACGCGGTTGGGCGAGCGGTAGCCGAGGAGGTTGTCGACGCCTTCTGCGAGGACGCCGTCGTAGCGTGCCGAGCCGTCGGGGCGCGTCAGATCGCGGAGGAAGGCGCCGAGGTCGTCGGCGTAGATGAGCTCTGTGTTGCGGAAGACGCGCGGGACGACGCCGAAGAGCTCGACGAGGCGCTGCTCGTGGAGCGCGATCTGTTCGAGGAACTCCTCGCGCGAGTAGAGAAACGCGAGCGAGTGGTGGGAGGTCTCGGCGAGGAGTTCGACCCTGCCGGTCTCGACGAGTTGGCGGGTGAGTCCGATGACGTCCGGGGCGTCCTCCTCGAGTTGCTCGAGGGCAACGCCGCTGATCGACAGCGCGAAGCCGAACTGCTCGCCGAGGCGGTTGGCGGTATCGATGAGCGCGCCCATCGCGGGGCGGTAACAACGCTCGGCGACCCGGGTCATGATCCGCTGGTCGGTTGCGCGGTCGAAGTAGAACGGGTGGTCGTCGAAGACCGTGTACCGCTTCAGCCGGTGGGGCTGGTGGATCTGGCAATACATCACGACGCCGGGCACGATTCGCCTCCCAACCGAGTCTCCCAGTTGAGGATACGGGATCGGCTGGCCGCGGCAAGACCGCGAGCGCTATTGGAGTGTTCAGACTCGGGAACAGGGCGTCGGCTGGTGCCGTCGGAAGTGCGGGGTCGTTTGGTTGCGTTTGGATCTCAAGTGCGCAGGCTCATCGAGGTGGCGATGGCGACGGTCCCGAGGATCAGGACGGGGAGGAAGACGGCGAAGGCGGCGGGCAGGCCGGGGATGGGCGTCGAGGCGCCGAGGACGCCGACGACCATCGCGCCGATCCCGACTGGGGCGCACTTGAGGGATTGCTTGAGCATGCTCGTTGGCATGCGGGTGAGGAAGAAGGGGAGCGAGATGAGCAGGGAGAGGAGGGAGGAGATGGCCATCGAGAACCGCCCGAACCGGACGCGCTCGAGCGAGGCGCGGACGGAGGGCTCGAGGTCGGCGGCGTGGACCATGTCCGTGAGCTGCGCGGTCGAGAGGGAGTGGCGGAGGGACTGGTAGCGCCTCACCAGCAGTCGGGTGGGCGAGATGTCGGTCTCGAATCGCTCGGGCGGGTCGGCGTGGGCCTGGTCGAGATCGGTGCTTCCGGTCTCGGCGAGGGCGAGGGTGACGCCGACAGGGTCGGCCCGCACCCAGGCGTCCCCGTCCCAGGTCGCCTCGTCGGCCGTGATCCGCATGGAGGGCGGCTCGCCCGGCTCGGCCCGGACCCAGACGTGTACGGGGGCGAGTGTGGAGGTGTCGGGGTCGAAGGCGCCGGCCCAGAGGACGTTGCCGTTGGCGTCGCGGGTGAGCGGGACCTGGAACTCATCCCACTGGCGTTTACCGGCGTCACCGGTGTCGCGGCTGAGCAGGGGGGCCATGCGGGGGAGGATGAGTTCCTGGTTGATCAGTTGGAGCCCGATGAAGAAGAGCCCGACCGCGAGGACGGGGCGCGCGACGCGGTACAGCGACACCCCTGAGGCCATCACCGCGACGAGTTCTCGGTGACGCACCAACTGCGTCAGCGTGAAGCCCATCGCGCCGACGAGCACCAGTCCGATCAGGAAGTTGAAGAGCTGGAGCAGGCGTGGCCCCCAGAGGTCGGCGATCACCCAGGCCGTCAGGAGGACGCGTCGGACGCCGGACGCGTCCTCTCCGGCGTAGTCGGATGCGACGCGTGCGAAGCGGTTGATGTTGATGGCGACGTCGACGGTGACGACGAAGGAGAAGAGGATGACCAGCAGCGCAACGGTGTTGAGGATGTACTGGCGCGCGATGTAGCGGTCGAGGATGCTCATCTCAGTCATCCCCCTCCTCGGCTCCCTTGGCGGACGCGCTTGCTTCGGCTTCCGGGGTCGCTGCGCGTCGGTTGCGCGGGTCGATCTGCCAGATCGCCCAGGCGCAAGCGTACCCGAGCATCGCGCCGACCACGCAATCCGACAGGAAGTGGGCGCCGGCGATGATGCGGGTCATGGCGGTGCCGGCGGCCCCGAGCAGGAAGACCGGCCAGGCGCTGGGGACCAGGCGCGCCATCGCGGCGGCGGCGCCGAACGCCACACCCGTGTGCGAAGAGGCCATGCCGAGGTCGCTGTTGCGGCTGATCCGCTCGCCGAGATCGAGGAAGACGTACCACCCGTCGGTTTCCTCGGGGCGGAGGCGCCCCACGATGGGCTTGAGGATCTCGGCGGCTGCTCCGCCAGCGATCGCCGAGCCGAGTAGGTAAGCGCCTCGCTTCCACCAGCCGCGATGGCCGAGGTCGATCAACCAGAGCAGGACCGCGACGCCAGCCCAGGTGCCGATGAAGCCGAGGATTCTGAGTGCGGCATACCAGTCCTTTGAGGGGAGCAGCGCGGCACGATCGTGATCGTGGATCGAGACGTGCAGCCAGAACGCGCGGTCCCACGCGAGCGAGAGCACGACGACGACGGCCCATCCCCACAGGGGGAGGTTGACGATGCGCCCGCGCGGGCCGACGCGCTGACCGGTCAGGTCGCTGAGCGAAGGCGGGTTGTCGGCGTGCGTGCTCACGACGGGTTGGTCTCGCTTGGCGGGGTCGGTGGGGGTGGTGGGGGTGGTGGGGGTGGTGGCGTGCAGCGCCAGCCAAGGAAGGCTCGGCGGTTCTTCTTGTGGTCGCCGCGGATGCCCGGGCGCTCGGGATCGTCTGGTGAAGGGACCGCTTCGACGCGTTGGAAGAAGGCCTCCCATTGCTGTTGTGTCGCGCCCATGAGGACGGCGGGTCGTCCGGCGAGAGCGGGGTTGGAGAGGACGCGGTCGGGCCAGAGATCGTATTGGCGTCCCTCGCCGCCGAGCGCACGCCCGGCGCAGACGACATCCATGGGGGCCGAGGGGTCGTGCAGGTAGAACGCCATGAGTGAGGCTCGTCCGTAGTGCTGGGTCGCCACGAACGGTTCCAGGCCCGTCGTGTTCTGCAACTCTCCGACCAGCTCGGCGACATGGTCGGCCATCGGCTTCGCGGAGGTCAGGCGACCGACGGGGATGGCGTTGCCGACCACGGGCGTGAGCGCGAGGAGGTTGAGGGCGAGCATGGCGAGGCCGGCGACGAGGCCGTAGATGATGGTGGTGTGCCAGACGCCCTGCGCGGGCGACTCGGGGCAGCGCCGGATGGTGCCGGCGCGCGGACGCGGGCGGGGGAGCGCTTTCCAGTGAAGGAACCGGGGGCGCCAGAGCTCGAGCTCGCGCAGGACGACTGCCGCTGCGGGGACGACGAGCGTGACCCATGCGGCGATGGGCCAGTTTCCTTCGACGCGCGTGAAGAAGGAGACGAGGAGGTAGAAGGCGAGCAACGGGAGCGCGCAGCCGACGAGGAAGCGGACGGAGGGTGACTCGGGGTCGTTTCCATCGTCGCGTCGTGCACGCCAGGCGCTCGCGGCCATCAGCACGAGCACGGGTCCGATGATGCCGATCTGGATCCCGATCATCTCGAGCGCGAAGACGCCGAGGCGCCGCGTGTCGAAGGGCTTGGATTCGCCTTGTGTCTGCTCGTGGCCGAATCCGAGGTGGTCGAGCAGGTGGTGGAGTGTGGCCCAGTCGTGCGAGGCGTTCCAGGCGATGACGGGGGCGAGGCCGGCGAGCGCCAGCAAGGTCCCGAGCAGTGCGAGCGGCTTGAACGCGGGGGTGAGGTTGAGTCCCCGTCTGCCCATCCATGCGCCGAGGATCAGGCCGGGGACGATCAGGAGGATCGTGTATTTGAAGAGGAATGCCGCACCGATCGCGAGGCCGAGCATGGGCCAGGCGAGGGCGCTTGCACGGAAGAGTGCTCGGTGCGCGAAGAGGGCGGCCATCGCCCAGCAGGCGAGGTAGGGCGAGTCGATCGTCATCAGGAGGGCGAGCAGCTGGTAGGCGGGGATCAGCAGGACGATCAGTGCCGAGACGAACGCGAGACGCATGGCCCGTCCGGGTGTTGCGTTCGGGTTCGTGCGCACGACTGACGCGCCGGTTGCGGCCGCGCTGAGGGCGAGGATGCCCGAGCAGATCGGCGCGAAGAAGCGGACGCCGAGTTCGGTGTGCCCGACGAGTTCGGTCGATGCGCGGATGAGCCAGGCGATGCCGGGGCCCTTGGAGAAGTACGAGAGGTCGAGGCGGCGTGACCATTCCCAGTAATGGGCTTCGTCTTCGACGAGCGCGTAGGGGCAGAGCAGGGCGAGGTAGATCAGTCGCGCCAGGGTGATCGCGCCGATCAGCGCGAGTGTGGGCCACCACGTGCGCACCCACGCGTAGGGGCGCGGGTCGGGCGTCGTGTTCGCGGTGGCGTTGGTGCTCATGTGGTTGGGTGGTGAGGCCTAGTGGCGCGCGAGCCGGTAGAACTGGGCCAGTGTGAAGGCGCTGAGCAGGACGACTCCTCCCCAGAGCACCGGCAGGCCCGCGGCTCCGTGGTCGTGGACCATGCCCTGGCCCGTGGAGATGGTCAGGACGGCGGCGAGGGCGGGGAAGAACGACCAGAGGTACACCTGCAGTGGGAGCGCGTCGCGCAGGCGGAGCGCGATCACGCCGCCGCAGAGGACCATGACGAAGCATGCGCTCGCCATGGCGAGCCGCTCGTGCTGCTTGGACGTGATCTCTCGGTTGAGGTTGTCGATGCGCTTGCGGAGGTCCTTGGCGGGGTTCTCGATGAAGGCGTCGTTGGGGCGGACCGCGAGGTGCGCGTCCGCGATGTCGAGCAGTTGGGCGGAATCACGGCTCACGAAGTCGTCGACACCGAAGTCTGTGGGGGTGAGGTCATCGAGGCGCCACTCGCGCCGTCTGCCGCTGGGCGTGTCCTCGCCCTGCCGGACGAGCTGGACGTTGTCGAGGAGCAGATCGATGCGCACGCCGGCCTCGAGGTCGTCGGTCTCGGGTGGGGCTCGAAGTGAAGCGCCGGACGCTCGGAGCTCGTCGATGCGCCCGCTCTCGTCTACGCGCGTCACGACGATGTCCGAATCTGGTCCGGTGAGGGGCCGCAGGACGTGGCGTTCGATCGCCGGGTCCCAGCGCATCTGCGATGCGCGGATCGTGACGACGCGTCCGAGCGGATCGACGAACTGCGCGGCGTTCGGCGAGTTCGCGAAGAGCGCGCGCAGGTGGTCGAGGGTCTGGCGCTGGGCGAGGTGTGTCGCGAGTGTGCGTCGGCGTGCATCGACGAAGTTCATGCGGCGCGGCTCATCGCGGAGCCTCCGCAGCTCGGACCAGGTCAGGAACTTGGGATCGTCCTTGAATGCGTTGGGGATTCGCAGTTCGTAGTCGAGGGTCGCCTGTTCGAAGGCCCCCTCGCCGGGTCGCCTTCCGTTGACGTCGAAGAGGCGCATCTCGATGCGCGTGGCGACGGAGCGTCCTGCGTTCTCGGGGTCGTTCCCGTGGTCGGGGTAGAGCCAGAGCCGGGCTTCCTTGGCGAAACCCTCGGCCTGGATCTGGCCGAAGTTCTCGCCCTCCTCGTCATTGATCTGCACGACGAGGACGCGTCCGAGCCAGATCTCCTGGAATGCGCCGCGCTCGGGGTCGGGTCCGAGCGCGTGGGCCTCCTCGGCGTAGACCTGGAGACCTTCGAGTTGGTCGATCGGCTCGCCGCGGTCGATCTTCGACACGAGCAGGCGCGTGGCGTCCTCGGTGATCAGGCCCTCCATCGATTGGAGGAAGCGCGGGATCGTGGAGTTGGAGAGCAGCAGGAGCACACCGGCGAGCACGAGGCCGGAGATCACGGCCGGGATGAGTACGACCCGGTGGCTCAGTCCACCGGCGTGGCAGGCGGTCAGCTCGTTGTCGGCGGCCATCCGGTGGTACGCGAGGGTTGCGCCGAAGCCCGCTGCGAAGGGCAGCGCGTACTGGAGCATCGGGACCATGGCGAAGGCCATGAACTTGAGCGTGTCGAGGGGGCCGAGGATCCCGTCGGCGAGGGGCTTGACGGCCGCGGCGAAAGCGAGTGTTGCGACGAGCACCACGGCTGTGAGCAGCATCAGCCGCCACAGCTCCGCGACGAGGAATCGCCAGACGACGGTGGGCGGCTTCCGGCTCATCGCAGCGAGTGTAGAGGGGCCGAGGGGCGGCGGAGACCGCGGGGGGGCGGGGGGCTAGGAGGGGCTGACCTCGACCTGGCCCCCGGCGATGTCCTTGATGGCGAGGCCCTTGGCGGCCAGCTCATCGCGGATCGCGTCTGCCGTGGCGAAGTCCTTGCCCTTGCGCGCGTCGCGTCGGCGGGCGAGCAGGTCCTCGACCTCGTCGGTGGGCGCGAGCCCGCCGGTGTAGACACCGATGCCGGTCGTGGTCTTGGCCAGGCCCTCGAGGCTGAGGACCCCGAGGAATGCGTCGAACTCGCGCATCAGGGCCGCGTCCGCCTTGGTCGGGTGGGGCGTGTCGGCGATCCACTTGTTGATCGCGCCGATGGCGCCGGCGACGTTGAGGTCATCGTGCATGGCGTCGGCGACGCTGGCGCGGATGCCCTCGTTGGCCGAGCCGGCGTTCTTCGAACCCTCGGCGTCCGCGACGAAGCGGCGCCAGCGTTCGACGAGGCGCGCCGAGTCCTTGAGGCCCTGCTCGGAGAAGTTGGAGTTGGAGCGGTAGTGGGTCTTGATCAGTTCGAGGCGGAGGGCGGCCGGCTCGATGCCTCGCTCGAAGAGGTCGCGCGCGGTGTGGAAGGTGCCGGCGCTCTTGGACATCTTCTTGCCGTCGACGAAGAGGAATCGTGGGTGGAACCACGTTCGCGCGAAGCGGTCGGTCCCGTGCGCTGCGCAGGACTGGGCGATCTCGCACTCGTGGTGGGGGAAGATGTTGTCTTCGCCGCCCGAGTGGAGGTCGACGACGTGGGTGCCGCCGGTGTCGAGGAAGCGGTCTGCCATGACGGAGCACTCGAGGTGCCATCCGGGGTAGCCCTCGCCCCAGGGCGACTGCCACTTCATGACGTGTGCGGGGTCTGACTTCCAGAGGAGGAAGTCGGCGGGGTGGCGCTTCTCGGATTGGTTTCCCTCGGTGACGCGTCCGCCGGCGCCGGCCTTGAGGTTGTCGATGGTGTTGCCGCTGAGTCGTCCGTAGTCGGGGAAGGCCTGGACGTTGAAGTAGACGGCGTAGCGCCCGTTGGACCCGGTCTGGTAGGCGTAGGGCTCGCCGTCGTCGTTCTTGGTGTTCAGGAGTGTGCGCACGAGCTCGAGCATCTCGGGGATGCAACGCGTGGGGCGCGGCATGAGCTCGGGGCGCTCCTTGGCCTCGATCGCGACCTTGAGGCCGAGCGCCCGCGCGTCGCCGAGGAAGCGTTCGGCGTAGAAGTCCGCGATGGCGTAGGGGTCGGCCGGATCGACATCGGCGTCGGCGGGCAGGCGTCCGGACTTCTTGGCTTCGAGCAGTCGCTGGCCTGCGACGGCCATCTTGTCCTCGCCGCCGCCGTCTGCGTCGGCGTCGTCGGTCATGTGCCCGACGTCGGTGATGTTCATCACGTGCTCGACGCTTCGCGGGCCGTGGTGCGGGGCGCCGGCGTCGTCGACGAGCGTGCAGAGCGGGCTCTCGATGAAGCGCCGGAGCAGGTCGGCCGCGAGGAACGAGCGGAAGTTGCCGATGTGCGCATCGTCGTAGACGGTTGGCCCGCAGGTGTAGAAGGTGACGCGCTGAGGGTCGGCGGGGACGAAGGGTTCGACCTCGTGGGTCAGCGTGTTGTGCAGGCGCAGGAGCGCCGTATCGGCGTTGGTCGGCATGGCAGAGTGTATCTCCGGCGCATCGCCCGGCGATCAGCTGGCTGGGTGGGAGCCGTTCTCGCTCTTGCTCTCGGCTCTGGGCGAGGCATCGGGGCCCGGCTCGTCGGAGGGCGGGGGCGGGAGAGGGGTGTCGTCGTCGTTCTCGAGGACCTCGATCTGGACGGTCTTGACGCGCGTGGGCGTTGCGTCGGTGACGTTGAGCAGGAGGCGCTCGTGGCGGAGCGACTCGCCCGGGTCGGGGATGCGTCCGAGGGTGGTGACGACGAAACCGCCGAGCGTGTCGTAGTCGTCGGACTCGGGCAGCTCGACGCCGAGGTCCTCGAGTTCGTCGTTGAGGTCGTCGATGTGGACGCGTGCGTCGGCCCTCGCCGAGCGGTTGGCGGCATCGATGCTCACGCCCGGGGGTGCGTCCTCTTCCGGCTCGTACTCGTCCTGGATGTCGCCGAAGACCTCCTCGACGATGTCCTCGATCGTGACGAGCCCGGCGGTACCGCCGTACTCGTCGGCGACGACGGCCAGGTGGACCTTCTTCTCGATGAGCTCGCCCATGAGCTCTCGGATGGTCTTGGTCTCGGGGATGAACAGGGCGGGTCGGACGACGTCGGCGAGTCGGAACTCCTCGGAGCCGTTGGAGACGAAGCCGAGCAGGTCCTTGGCGTAGAGGATTCCGACGACGTGATCGAGGTCCTTGTCTGCCTCGAAGACGGGGACGCGCGAGTGCCCGATGCGCTCGATGAACGCGACGATGGCGTCGAGGTCGTCCGTCGCTTCGAGCGCGTCGATCTCGGTGCGCGGGGTCATGATCTGGCTCGCGGCCGTCGAGCGGAACTGGACGACGGCCTCGATCATGTCGCGCTCGGTCTCGTCGAGCGAGCCCTCGCGCTCGCCCTCTTCGAGCACGGACATGATCTCGCGTTCGAGTTCGGCGGACTTGTCGAGCCTCTCGCCACCGGCAAGACGCCGGATGATCTCATCGAGGACGCGGATGACGGGCCACAGGGGGCGCTCGATCAGCGCGACGCCCCGGACGAGCGGCGACGCGACGTACAGCAGGCGCGGGCCCGCGTGCAGGGCGATGCTGTTGGGGATGATGATCGTCGTCAGCCACAAGAGCGCCCCGGCCGCGCCGGTGGCGATCAGGGCGGGGACGAGCTCGAGTGCGGGGCTCGGCTCGCCGGCTGTGCCGGCGGGATCTGCGCCGGTTGCGCCCATCAGCGTGAGGATCCACCAGAGGACCGCGAACGCGGCGACCAGGTTGCACAGCAGGCGTGGGGCCGCCACGGCTCTGGCGTGTGCCTCTGCATCGTCGAGCATGATCTGGACGCGTCGCGTCGCGCTCGGTCGGTTGCGCGAGTTGGCGAGCAGCTCGACCTCGGAGCGCGTGACGAGCGTGAGCGCGAGCTTGAGGCTCGAGAAGACGCCGCCGAGCAGTGCCGCGGCGATGGCGATCCAGATCGCGTAGTCCCCCATCACGCACTCCCTCCGTCGGTCGGGTGCGCGGAGGCTCGGTACGCGGGCTCGAGGCCGAGGGCTTTGAAGACCTCATCCTCGCGCTGGTGCATGGCGTCGGCCTCGGCCTCGGTGAGGTCGTCGTAGCCGAGGCAGTGCAGGGCCGCGTGGACGCTGTAGAGGAGCAGCTCGTGGACGAGCGGGATCGAGCGGGCGTCTGCCTGTCTGCGCGCTTCGTCGACGCAGACGATGGCGTCGGCGTCGAGCCGGCTCTCGTTGGGCGAGGCGAGGTCGAAGGTCAGGACGTCGGTGGTCGAGTCGAGCCCCTTGTGGCGGAGGTGCTCCTCGGTCATGCGTGCGTCGTCGACGAGCAGGACGCGGAGCTCGCCGCGGGCGCCCAGCGCTTCGAGCGCGCGGGTGCAGAGGTCCCGGAGCGCGTGAGCGTCCTGGTGTGCGATCAGAGTGTGTGGATCGAGCACATCGACCGAAGCCGGGCAGTCGGGGAAGTGGCCGGGGGCGGGCGCGTCCGCGTGTGGCGGCGCGCCCGGACTTCGTTCAGGAGGCTCTGGGTTGGTCTCGTCGTCCATCGTCATGCGCCCGCAACGGGCGGAAGAGGCGAGGGCCCGTCCCAGCGAACGTCGCGGGGGGCGGGGGGGGCCG
>JANQQG010000063.1 GCA_028285065.1 Phycisphaerales bacterium | reverse complement strand
GACGCCGCCCCCCCCTCGCCCACCCTTCGTCACGCCTCCACACTAACCGGCGGATCCGGTATGGTGTCCCGTCGCGCCGGGTGCGGATCAGCCCCCGCGCGGATCGGAGGCACCAATGGCGGACGCGACATCGAAGAAGCGAGGCGGCATCCTCGACGCGATCGAGTGGGTCGGGAACAAGCTGCCGGACCCCGCGTTCCTGTTCCTGATCGGCGCGGTCCTTGTCATGGTCGCATCGCACTTTGCGGCCCCGAGCCTGCCGGACGGCTATCGCGTCGGCTGGACCGAAGTCGGAAACGCGCTGGGCAAGGTCGATGAACACGTCTCGCACGTCGAGCGCCCCAAGCGCGACGCCGCGGGACAGGTCGTCAAAGACGAGGACGGGAAGACGGTCTACGAGCGCCTGAAGTTCGAGGTTCCGACAGGGCCCGACGACGAGGTGCTGACCGGCCCGAACGGCTCCCCGATGGCGTACCTCGCGATCGAGGGCGCGGAGGGGCCTGACCGATTCGTGACCGACGAGGCGGGCGCACCCATCGACTTCGCAAAGCGCGGCTGGGCGGTCTTCAGCAAGGAGCCGGTCAAGGAGACGGACGAGGCTGGCGAGGAGACCATGCGCCTGGTGCCGACGGGGCGCGTGACGTTCGCGACGAGTCTCTTGACCAGTGAGGGTCTGTACTTCTGCCTGAGCTCGATGGAGTCGAACTTCCTCGGGTTTGCGCCGCTGGGCGTGGTGCTGCTCGGGATGCTCGGGATCGGCGTCACGGAGAAGACGGGTCTGATCGCTGCGCTGCTGAAGCTCTTCACCAAGGTGGTGCCGCAGAACTTCCTCACGCCGGCGATGGTGTTCATCGGGATCATGAGTTCGCTCGCAACGGACGCGGGGTACGTGGTGCTCCCGCCCCTGGCGGCGGCGATCTACCTGGCGGCCGGGCGCAGCCCGCTCGTCGGCATCGCGGCGGTCTTCGCCGGCGTGAGTGCGGGGTTCAACGCGAACTTGTTGATCACGAGCCTCGAGCCGCTGATGGCGGAGCTGACGCAAGAGGGCGCCCAGCTTGTAGATCCGACTCGTCAGGTTGCCGCGACGGCGAACTGGTGGTTCCTGATCGCGTCGACGTTCGTGATTACGGGCGCGGGCTGGCTGACGACCGCGCTGTTCATCGAGCGACGCCTCGAGAAGAAGTCTCCGGACGAGGGCGGACCGGATCACTCCGCGGCCGCACTCGCCAAGGCCGAGAACGAGCTGACCGCCGCTGAGCTCAAGGGCGTGATGTGGTCGGGCATGACGCTGCTGGTGTTCGTGGTCGTCGCGCTCGCGATGTCGTTGATCCCCGGCGGCCCGCTGCACGGGCTCGACGGGATCTTCCCGCGCTGGGTCGCGGTGGTGGTCCCGCTTATGTTCTTCGGCTTCCTGCTCCCGGGGCTGGTCTTCGGGATGTGCGTCGGGAACGTGCGTTCGACGAAGGACGCGGCCAAGCACATGATCGATTCGATGGCCGGGATGGCGCCGATCATCGTGCTCGCGTTCTTCGCGGGCCAGTTCGTCGCCTACTTCGGCGAGACGAACCTCGGCGAGATGCTCGCGTTCAGCGGCGGTGCGTGGCTCTTCGAGCAGCAACTGTCGCCCATGGTGCTGATCGTGGCGTTCATCCTGCTGACGATGGTCTTCAACATGTTCGTCGGATCGATGAGCGCGAAGTACACGCTGTTCGCACCAATCTTCGTGCCGATGTTCATGCTGATCGGGATCCGGCCGGAGCTGACGCAGATCGCCTACCGGATCGGCGACAGCGTGACGAACATCATCACGCCGCTCAACGCGTACCTGGTGATCATCCTGGTGTTCATGCAGAAGTACGCGCCCAAGAGCGGCATGGGCACGCTGATCGCGATGATGTTCCCGTACACGATCGTGTTCGCGATCATCTGGACGATCCTGCTGCTGATCTGGGTCTCGCTCGGGATCCCGCTGGGCATGGGTGATCCCGGGACCGTCTAGGCACGCTGGGTCTCGTCAGTGTGATGTGAGGTTGGACGTCGCCGATCCGGCGCGGCTGATCACAATGGTGATCGCGCCCGCCATGAAGACGATCCCGGCGACGCACGCGAATGCGACCTCGATGCCGAACGCCTTGTAGAGCCCCTGCCCGAGCAGCGGGCCGAGCCCCCCGAACGCCCAGGCGCCGCCCATCATCAGGCCGGCGGCGAGGCTGGTGCGGTGCGGGATGAGGCGTTGAGCGAGGCTGATGGTGATCGGGATGACGGCCCCAAAGCTGGCGCCGCAAAGGACGCAGACACCGAGCGCCAGCCACCCGGCCAGCATCGTCCCCGTAAAGGGGAGAATCACGAACGTGATGCACCCGATCATCGGGATGATCCACAGTGCGCGACGCTCGAGGTGGCGCGGCAGGAACCAGCCGAGCAGGAGGCCAAGCCCCCCCATGCCGAGCTGCTTGGCGGCCTGGAGCGGGCCGTTCATCGCCGACGCCTGCAGGCGCAGGCCCTCGCTGAGCTCGGTCGCGCCCGCCTTGGCCATGGCGAGCTCTTCCGTCCAGCGCGCGAGCAGCATGACGAGACTCATGTCCACGATGAAACGCAGGACGTTCGAGGCGTAGAGGGCCCAGACACCGAACCACCGGCTCCGCCGCTCGGCGCGCGGGAGCGCGCTGTGCGAGGCGTGGGCGTTGTCGTCGCGGTGCGGGACGGAGTGGATCGCGCGCATGAGCAGGAAGGCCGCGATCGCGCCGGGGATGATGAACCAGGCGATCGACTGGAGGCCGAGCGCTGTGTTGGGCACGCCATCAACGGCATTCGCGTTGGCGATGCCCTTGATGTAGTTGGGCACGACCAAGTTGCCGAACATCCCACCGAGCATGCCCGCGCAAAAGAAAACGCTGATCGCGCCCGAGCGGTGACGACCGGCGAGGTGGCCGACGCTCGCGGCCGCCGTCGGGTGGAACGCGCCGATGCCGGCGGCGGCGAAGAACTGCAGTACCAGCAGTTGCGGGTAGGTGTCGACGAATCCGACCATCCCCACCGCCAGCACCGCCATGAGGAAGCCGAGCGTTCCGATGGCGCGCGTGTTGAGGCGATCGGAGGCCCACGCGACGATCGGCTGAGCGACGCCGCTGGAGATGGCGCCGACGGAGAGGAACGTCGCGCCCTGGACGGCCGTCAGGCCGATGTGCCCCTCAAGGACGCTGACGATCGGGATGAGCGTGAAGCTGAAGAAGTCGATGACGGCATGGCAGCCGATGGTGGTCGCGATCCGCCACCGGTTGCGCGCAACGGGAGCCGGCGCGTCGGCGGACTGGGCGACGTCCGCGCTGGGGGCGGGTTCAGTGACGACGGTGCTCATGCCTGGTGGGCGTTTCTACGGTGCGGGCGGCTCGTCGGCGGGTGTCCCGTCTCGATCGAGCCGGATGCGGGCGGTGACGGGGTAGTGATCCGAAGGGTAGCGCCCGTCACGCGCCGTCCTGACGATTGCGGCATCGAGCACCGCGGCGCCGGTCCGGACGAGGATGTGGTCGATCATCGGGCCGTCGGAGCGGCCGCGCCAGGCGTTGAAGGTGCCGTTGCCCACGCCATCGCCAGGCTCGGCGTGCTCGTCGGGGTCGAGGGCGACGAGCGCGCTGCGCCAGCCATCGGCGAAGAGGGCGTGGAGCGGCGGTGAATCCGGCCCCGCGTTGAGGTCACCCATGAGGATGACCCGGTCATCCTTGTGCGCACGTCCGTTGATGCGTCGCTCGATCAGCTCGACCGCCTTGGCGCGTGACGGCGCTGATCGGTGGTCGAGGTGGGTGTTGAAGACATACACGCCCTGTTCTGTCGCGCGATCAACAAAGCGCGCCCACGTGCAGATGCGTGTGATCGCGTTCCCCCAGGAGGCCGAGCCAGGCGCCTCCGGGGTGTCGGAGAGCCAGAAGGTGCCGGAATCCGTGACCTCAAAACGCCCCTTCAGGTAGAGGATGGGGCTGAACTCGCCGGCCTCGATGCCGTCGTCGCGACCGACGCCGATGCTCGCGTAGAGCGGGAGGGCCTCGAGCAGCGCATCACGCTGGTGAAGGAGTGCTTCCTGGACGCCGAGCACGTCGGGGCGCTCGGTGCGGATCAGGTCGGTGACGAGGTCGTGCCGATGTTCCCAAGCGTTGGGGCCGTCGCTCTGTGTGTCGTAGCGGATGTTGAACGACATCGCGTCGAGCGTCAGCGAGGCGTGGCGCTCGGTGGTCGCCTCGGCCTTGTCGATGACTTCGTCGGCGATGTCGTTGGGGACGGGGATCGAGAGGTTGTACTGCTCGATGCGCCAGACGCCGCCACCATCGCGGGAGCACACGCCGGTCCCACGGCACTCGCCGAGGTGCTCGGTCCAGAGCTCCTCGTCGAACCATGCGATGCGCTGCTTCGCGTCAAGAAAGACGTTCCGCTCGACCGGGACGAGCGTCCAGGCGCGCCCTCTCTCGAAGAACGGAGCGGCCCAGGTGCGAAACTCGTCTGTTGTCCACCGCTCGGTCGCATCCGTGCCAAAGAAGACCCCGTCGTCGGCGAAGGCGCCGAAGTACGCGGGCTCGTCGGCGCTCGCTGCCGCCGCGTGCCAGGCGTCAAGCATCGCGTGGACACGGACATCTTGATCGGGCTCCGCGCACGGAGCGGGGACTGCCGCGAGGGCGACCCCCAGAAGCGGGACAGACAGGAATCGCGAGATCGTCACGGCAAGCTCCTCCCGAGGAGTCTATCTTGGGCGTCTGGCGATCGATCCGCCCCCCACCCTACCCCCCGGGCACGGGCTGGGCGTTCGGGTCTCGCCGCGGCTCCCTGACGAGCTCTGGCACCAAGTCCTGGTCGTTGGCGTCGCGTGTCGGCGTGCGTCATCACCGTCGTGGAGGACGTCTCATGCAGCGCTCTTGGATCCCGTGCGCCCTTGTGTCCGCCCTGCTCGTCGGGTGCGGCGATTCGGGGAACGTCTTCGTCGAGCCCCCGCCCGTTCCCGTGACGGTCCGGGAGGCCCGCCTGGAGCACATCGCGCCGATGCGCGCGTACCCGGGGCGCGTCGAGCCGATCGAGACGATCCAGATCCGTGCCCGCGTCTCGGGCTTCCTGACCGAGCGCCGGTTCGAGGCGGGTGACCTCGTCGATGCCGGCGAGGTGCTGTTCATCATCGAGCAGGAGCCGTTCATCGCGGGGGTCAAGGCAGCGGAGGCGGCGCTCGCTGATGCCGAGGCCGCCCGTGACCTCGCGCAGGTCACGCGCGATCGCACACGTCAGGCGTTCGAGCGCTCGGCGGTGAACGAGCTCGAGGTCGCGCGCGTGGAGGCGGAGTTCAAGCGGGCCGAGGCGGGCGTGCTGCAGGCGCAGGCGGCCCTGGAGACGGCTCAGCTCGACCTGGACTACACGACCGTCAAGGCCCCCGGCCCCGGGCGGATCTCCCAGGCCGAGGTGGACATCGGCAACCTCGTGGGCGCCGGTGACGCGACGCTGCTGGCGACAATCGTGCAGGACGACAAGGCTCACGTGTACTTTGAGGTCAGCGAGCGCGACCTGCTCCGCTACCTGGAGCGCGCCGGAGGGCGCACCGGCGAGGCACGCGGGAAGCTCGACGTGGGCATCCTGCTCGCCGACGGCAGCCGCTACGAGCACCGCGGCCTCGTGGACTATGCCGATCCGGAACTTGGCGCTTCGACCGGGACCCTGACGCTGCGTGCGGAGGTGGTGAACCCCTTGGGGATGCTCGTCAGCGGGATGTTCGCCCGGATCGAGCTGACGGAGGAGCCGGTCGAGCGCTTCGTGGTACCCGAGGAGGCCGTGCAGCGCGACCTGGGCGGCGCGTACCTGCTGGCGGTCAACGCCGAGGGCGTCGTCGAGCGTGTGCCTGTTGAACTCGGTCCGCTCGACGGTCGACGGCGCGCGATCGACGAGGGGCTCGACGGGACGGAGTCGATCATCGTCAACGGCATGATGCGTGCGCGTGTGGGCGTGAAGGTGAATGCGATGCGCGAGGCAGGCCCTGACGGATCGGGGAGCCCCGAGTGAGCAAGCTCTTCATCGAACGACCGATCTTCGCCTCGGTGATCTCGATCGTGATCGTGATCGCCGGTCTGGTGGCGCTGCAGGCGCTGCCGATCGCACGCTACCCCGAGATCGCGCCGCCCAACATCACCGTGACTGGCGTCTACCCCGGCGCGGACGCGCAGACCGTCGCCGAGACGGTCGCGGCCCCGCTCGAACAGGAGATCAACGGGGTCGAGGGCATGATCTTCATGTCCAGCACGTCCAGCAGCGACGGGTTCGTGACGATCAACGTGACGTTCGAGGTCGGCACGGACATCGACATGGCCCAGGTGCTCGTGCAGAACCGGGTCTCGCTGGCGGAACCGAAGCTGCCGGAAGAGGTGGCTCGCCAGGGCATCACGGTGAAGAAGAGATCGGTCGAGATCGCCTCGCTGATCGCGATCTCGAGCCCGAACGCGACGTACGACGACCTGTTCCTGAGCAACTACGTGACGCTCAACGTGCGCGACGAGCTCGCGCGCGTCCCCGGCGTCGGCGACGTCGTGATCTTCGGCGCGGGCGACTACTCCATGCGCGTCTGGCTCGACCCCGACGCCCTGCGATCGCTCGGGCTGACCACGACGGACGTGCTCGGGGCGATCCGGCAGCAGAACGTGCAGGTCGCGGCCGGGCGGATCGGCGCCCCCCCCGCTCCTCCTGACGTTGCGACCGAGTACACCGTGAGCGTCAAGGGGCGTCTGCGCGATCCGACCGAGTTCGAGCAGATCGTGATCAAGACGGACGAGGAGGGGCGGATCGTCCGCCTCGGCGAGGTGGCGCGTATCGAGGTCGGGGCCAAGGACTACAGCTACATCGCGCGGATCAACGGATCACCGACCGCCTGCGTTGCGCTGTACCAACTGCCCGGGGCCAATGCGCTCGACGTCGTGGCCGGCACTCGCGCGAAGATGACCGAGCTCTCCAAGGCCTTTCCGGCTGACGTCGAGCACCGGGTCGTCTACGAGTCGTCGAACGTCATCAGCGCATCGATCAAGGAGGTCATGGTCACGCTGCTGATCGCGGTCGTGCTCGTGATCCTGACGGTGTACGTGTTCCTGCAGTCGTTCAGGGCGACGCTGATCCCGGCCGCCACGATCCCCGTGTCGCTGATCGGCACACTCGCGGTGATGCTGGCGTTCGGTTTCAGCATCAACCTGCTGACGCTGTTCGGGCTGGTGCTTGCCATCGGCATCGTGGTCGACGACTCGATCGTGATCGTCGAGAACTGCACGCGTCACCTGGACGAGTCGAAGATGAGCGCCAAGGAGGCCGCTCGAGCATCGATGAAGGAGGTCACGACGCCGGTCATCGCGACGACGCTGGTGCTGCTGGCGGTGTTCGTGCCCACGGCCTTCCTGCCGGGCATCCAGGGCCAGCTCTTCCGTCAGTTCGCGTTGACAATCTCGATCGCGACGGTCTTCAGCTCCATCAACGCCCTGACGCTCAGCCCCGCCCTCGCCGGCGTGCTGCTCCGCCCAACGCCGACGCGGCCTGCTGCCCCGTTCCGGCTCTTCAACTCAACGCTCCAACGCGTCACCGGCGGTTACGTCGGCATCGCGCGTTTGTTGATCCGTGTGGCGCCGCTCGCGTTCGTCGGCTTCCTCGGGATCATCGCGCTGGCAGTCATCGGGTTTGCGCGCGTGCCAACGGGGTTCATCCCGCAGGAGGATGAGGGGTGGGCCATGGTGTCGATCCAGCTCCCGCCCGGCTCGTCACGGGCCCGCGCGGATGAGATCGTCCAACAGGCCGCTCGGATCGCCGGCGAGACGCCCGGCGTGGCGGACGTGGTCGGGATCACAGGGTTCTCGATCGTGGACGGCGCAGCCCTGTCGAGCGCGGGCACGCTCTTCGTGATCTTCGACACGTGGGACGATCGAGCGACGCCGGAGCTGAGCCAAGCGGCGATCATCGGTTCGATCAACCAGAAGCTGTTCCCGATCCAGGAGGCGATGGGCTTCGGCTTCCCGCTCCCGTCGCTTCCCGGCATGGGCAACAGCGCCGGGCTCGCGGGGTACCTCGAGGACAAGGGGGCGCTCGGGCCGGTCGCGCTCGAAGGGGCGCTCGGCCAGCTTGCCGTGGCGGGCTCCGGGCAGAGCGCATTCAGTTCGGTCCGATCGACGTTCCGGTCCTCCAACCCAGAGTTGTTCGTGGACCTGGACCGCGAGGCGATCGAGTCGCGTGGGGTGCCCATCAACGACGTCTTCTCGACGCTCGGGGCCGCGCTCGGCTCGGCGTACGTCAACGACGTGACGATCGCGGGCAAGATCTTCCAGGTCCGAGCGCAGGCCGAGGACGAGTACCGAGCGACGCCTGAGGGGATCCTCGACCTGCAGGTGCGCAACAGGAGCGGGGAGATGATCCCGCTTGGCGCGTTCGCATCGGTGGAGCCGAGGGTCGGCCCGTCGCTGATCAGCCGCTACAACGTCTACCCGGCCGCCAAGGTGATGGTCACCCCGGCGCCCGGCGTCTCTGACGGGCAAGCGATCGCACTGACCGAGCAGATGGTCGCGCAGACGCTCCCCGACGACTACGGGTTCGAGTGGACGGAGCTTGCGTTCCAGGCCAAGGCGGCCGGCGGCGCGGCGGCCGTCTTCCTGCTCGCGATCATCCTGGTCTACCTGGTGCTGGCGGCGCAGTATGAGAGCTGGTCGCTCCCGGTCTCGGTGATCCTGGCGATCCCCACGGCTCTGCTCGGCGCCGTCGCGGCCCTGCTGCTGCTCGGGCTCGACGTCAACCTCTACACACAGATCGGGATCGTCCTGCTGATCGGCCTCTCGGCAAAGAGCTCGATCCTGCTGGTCGAGTTTGCCCGTGAGCGGCGCGATTCCGGACGCATGCCCGTCGAAGCGGCGACTGACGCGGCGCGCCTTCGATTCCGCGCGATCCTGATGACGGCGTTCAGCTTCATCCTGGGCGTGGTCCCGCTGGTGGTCGCGTCGGGCGCGGGGGCGATGAGCCGTCGTGCGATCGGGACGACGGTCTTCGGCGGGATGCTGGTCGGGACGGTCGTGAGCCTGCTGTTCGTGCCGGTCCTGTACGTGGTGATCCAGCGGGTCAGCGAGTGGCGGAAGAAGACGCCGGCGCCCGAGGGAGCGGCCAAGGCTGGCTGATGCGGGCGCGCACGAGAGCACCCGCGGGCGACTTGGACGCGCGGGCGCTCTCGCTGCAACCGTACGGTCGCGATCCGGTGCTCTACTGGATCCAGCGGATGTCGCCGGCGGACCAGAGCTTGGTGTACTTCTCGCAGTGCAGCAGCAGAGACTTGGAACTGGTCGGGTCGATCCCCTGCGGGACGCGGATGACCTGTGCGCCCTTATAGGTACCGGTGTTGGCGACCAGTGTGCCGCCACGCATGGCGTTCTCGTCCTTCGCCTGGCTCGAGGTCATCGGGCTGAAGACCACGCGCAATGGCTCGGGCGCCTTCGAGGTCGAGAAGGCCGGTCCGAAGCGGATCTCGTAACGGGCGTCGCCACCCTGGCCGACCCGGACGATCTCGAAGCGTCCCTTGGTGCGCTTGGTCTTCTTGGTCCACGCATCGCCGACGCCGACGACTTCGCCCTTGCGGAGCGCGACGCCTCCCCACAGCTTCGTGTACTTCTCGCAGTGGATCAGGATCGACTTGTACCGCTCGAGTTCGACATCAGACGGGATTGTGTAGGTCTGCGCACCGGTTTCTGACTTGAGCGGCGCGATGACCCGGCTGCCCTGCAGCGCCGTCTTGGCGCGCACCTTGTCGATCGTGAGCGGGCTGAGGACGAGCTTGAGGTCCGGACCGGCGCGAGTCGAGAAGTCGCGGCTGAGCGTGAGCGTGCGCTGCCCGTCTCGCTCGACGATGCTGATCAGACCCTTGACCTCGTACGCGTCCTTCTTCCAGAGCGTCGTGCTCGCAAGCACGCGCGGCTCGCTTGTGACGGGGGCGTCCTGGGCGTGGGCTGTGGCGCCCATCGCGCCGAAGAGGGAAGCAACGAGCGCAGCGATCACGAACCGAGTCATCGGCCTGCTCCTTCGTCAAGGGGTTTGGGGTCCCGTTCGAGTGGGCGGCCCGACTCATCTCGCGAGCCGGGCGAATCCGCATCGACAGACACGAAGGCGCACGACGTGGGCATTGTTCCCTCTGTTTGTGATTGCTAACAACTTGATCCGGGCCCGCATGATCCCGCCCCATCCCACCCCCCCTTGACCCGGAGGCCCCGTGATGCCATAATCATGCAGAGGTTT
>JANQQG010000062.1 GCA_028285065.1 Phycisphaerales bacterium | reverse complement strand
CGAGTTAGCACAGTGCTGTGTTTTTGATAAACAGTTCCCAGAGCCTATTCTCTGCGCCCCGAAGGGCCCCCTTCTTGCGAACGTACGGGGTGAATTTGCCTAGTTCCTTCACGATCGTTCTCTCGAGCGCCTGAGGCTATTCGCCACGCCTACCTGTGTCAGTTTTAGTACGGGTCCCGCTTTGCCCACACCGCTTTTCTAGGAACCCGATCCTCCGGAAATAGCCTGTTGGCCTGGGCACTCTGGCTGCCCATCCGGACTTACGGATCCGCACGATGCTTCGATCTCCACGGGAGCGCAGGAATATTAACCTGCTGTCCATCGGCTACGCCCTTCGGCCTCACCTTAGGTCCCGGCTAACCCTGGGCGGATTTACCTTCCCCAGGAACCCTTAGGCTTTCGGCGACAGGGATTCTCACCCTGTTTCACGTTACTTAAGCCGGCATATGCACTTCCTGACGCTCCACGAACCCTTCCGGGTCCGCTTCACCGCCGACAGGAACGCTCTCCTACCGCTCTCAAAGAGAGCCCGCAGCTTCGGCTCAACGCTTATTCCCGATCATTATCGGCGCCAGATTCCTCGACCAGTGAGCTGTTACGCACTCTTTAAATGATGGCTGCTTCTAAGCCAACATCCTGGCTGTCACGGCAATCTGACTTCCTTTCGAACTAAGCGTCGATCTGGGGCCTTAGCTGGCGGTCTGGATTGTTTTCCTTTTGACCACGGATATTGTCACTCGCAGTCTATCTCCCAGGACTTGGGCATCGGTATTCGGAGTTTGGTTGGGTGGGGTAGGCGGGTAGCCCCCACCACCCATCCAGTAGCTCTACCCCCGATGCTTGCACCCTGAGGCTAACCCTAAAGTTATTTCGGAGAGAACGAGCTATCTCCCGGTTTGATTAGACTTTCACTCCTCCCCACAGCTCATCCGATGTCTTTTCAACGACAACCGGTTCGGGCCTCCATCGGGTCTTACCCCGACTTCACCCTGGCCATGGGTAGATCACACGGGTTTCGCGTCTGGCCCCTGCAACTCAACGCCCTATTCAGACTCGCTTTCGCTCCGCCTCCGGTCCGGTAGACCTTAGGCTCGCTACAGAGACCAACTCGCCGGCTCATTATGCAAAAAGCACGCCGTCACCCCGCAGGGCTCCGACCGCTTGTAAGCGCACGGTTTCAGGTACTCTTTCACCCCGCTCATCGCGGTGCTTGTCATCATTCAGTCGCCTTACTGGTTCACTATCGGTCGTCGAGTAGTACTTAGCCTTGGAGGGTGGACCCCCCATGTTCAAGCCGGGTTCCACGGGACCGACTCTACTCTTGGGCTGACCAGCATCCGGTTACAGGGCTTTCACCTTCTTCGGCCGCGCATTCCAACGCGTTCATCCTTCAACTGGCTGATCCGCTTTCGCTCGCCGCTACTTACGGAGTCTCGGTTGATTTCCTTTCCTCCGGGTACTGAGATGTTTCAGTTCCCCGGGTTCGCTCCCATGACCTATGCATTCAGTCATGGGTACCCTTGCGGGTGGGTTTCCCCATTCGGAGATCCCAGGATCGCAGCTCGGTTACCAGCTCCCCTGGGCTTTTCGCAGGTTCCAACGTCCTTCATCGCCTCTCGACGCCAAGACATCCACCGTGCGCCCTTGGTGGCTTGATCATTCCAACCCGATGCCGCCAATCCCGATGCCCCGAAGGACACCCGTCTCGACGACCCGGCTTGGGCCACCACAGTAACGCTTCAATCTGTTTCGCCTGACGCTCGGATCTCGGTGCTCCCACGACCCGCCGAGATCGCTCCCACCAGCGAGGCAATCGCCGGCGAGACCCGATCGGGTCGCGTTCCGCACCTGTCGTCTGCGGATGTCAAAGAACCCGCCCGAAAGCACCCGGAATCACTCCAGGGCTCTCGGATCCGGCATGCCGAGGCACTCCGGACGCCCGCCTGTTTCCGGCGAACGCGAAGGCAAGGTTAGGCGCAAGCCCGATCGAGTCAACCTCGCCATGCTCGAAATTCACGCTCTCGCGACCATCTTCCGCGGCCGAAATCACCCGGGCCGACCGCGCCAGCCCCGGTTTCGGCGGGAGGCCGCCGGGGACGCGACGCTCGCGGAGCCAACGACCGCGCCCAGACGCGCCGCGACGCCCCTAGAAACCGGGTCGGCCGCCAGGGCCTCGCTCGCCCGGACGCCCGTCCGGCGGCGGGAACGGATCCCGGTCGTCCCCGGGGCCCGGACCGGGGCCGGGGCCGAAGTCGCCGTCCGGCCCGAGGTCGGAGATGTCGATCCGCCGAGGCTCAACCTGTTCGCTCCCGCGCAGGGCGGAGACCGCGGCCCGCTTGTACAACTGCATTGCCGCGTCAACCGACGGCAGGTGCAACGCCACGAGGCCCTCGGGACCGACGATGTAGACCTGCGCCTCGTCCTGACGGGTGCCGCCGGTCGTGCTCTCGACCTCGGCGATGATGTACTCGAGCGAGACCGGCAGGTCGACGGTCGGCTGCTCGGGGAGCGGGGCATTGGGGTCGTTGGGATCGAGACCCGGATCGCGCGGAGGGGGCGGACGTCGCCCGCCTGGGTTGTCCGCGTCCTCCTCGAACTCCTCGATGCTCGGGAGCGGGAGGTCCGGGGCGGTGACGATCGCGGCGACGCGATCACCCGGCTCGAGCGTGACCTTGGTGCTGCGGTACTCACCCTTGTAGAAGGTGAAGACCTCGACCTCGGCGCGAGCGGAGGCGCCGATGCGCGCGTTGCCGATCTGGGCGCCGGCGGAGGCGCCGGTAACGAAAAACAGGTCGCGCGGGTCGACCGTGATGGGGTCGGACCACTCAGAAGCCTCGCCCATGAGCATGGGCTCATCGGCGAGTGACTTCTGGTCCTCGCCCAGCGATGCGCGGGCGATGAAGAAGGGGCTGTTGATCACAACGCGCAGGCGGTAGCGGTAGGTCGCGCCTCGCTCGACGGTCAGGTCGTGACGCCAGATGCGCACGGCGCTGTCCTCGAGCAGCTTGGGCTCCTCTTCCTCTTCGGCCCCGTCGGCGGGCCCGGGCTCGACCGGGTCGGGAACGCCAGGCTCCTCATCCTCGAGGCCCTCGACGTCGACGCCGAGAGCACGGAGCTCAGCCCCGATCGTCGTGATCTGCTCACGCACCTGGTCACGCTGGCGCTCGAGCTGCGGGAGCAGGCCGGCGTCGGCGATGCGCTCGTTGATGCGCTCGAGCTGCCGGAGGGCGCGCTCGAGTTGGCGGCTCTTGCGATCGATCGTGTCCTCGCGGTCCGGGTCGTACTCGACGGGCACGACGTCGACCGGCTCGATCCACTCGGGCCCGTAGATGAACTGCGGAGCACGCGGGCGGCGCAGCGCTTCACGCCCATCGCGGGCGCGGGTGATCAGGTCGTCCATCTCCTCTTGGGTCACGCCGTCCTCGATGTCCGCGAGCAGCGCGAGACGTCCGGGGACGCGGGCGATCCGCTCGACCGCCCCCCACCGACCCGAAACGAACTGCTGACGCTCGAGGATGACTTCGAAGATCTCGGTACGACCCTCGAACCAGGCCGTCGGGATCTGGCGGGCCTGCCCGTCGGTGGGCAGGAACCGGCGCTTCAGTTCCTCGCCGTCGAAGACGCCCTGGATCGAGACCATCGGGATGTCGAACGGCTGCTCCGGCTGGAGCAGGTCACCGAGCTCCGGCACCTTGGCGACCTCGGCCGGGTGGACCGTCCCCTGGAACATCGCGCCGGCGATCTGGACCGGGGCGGGCACGACGGGCACGACGTACGCGTTGGCATCGAGACCCGGGCCGATCCCGTCCGGACCGACGCCGGTGAGTGCCGGTGAGCGCCGCCCGAAGCCACCGCCAGCGAGCTGTGTCGACGGAGCGACGCCCTCCGCCTTGCCCTGCTGGAAGTTGGCGATGAGCGTGCCCTCCTCCCACTGCGGGAGGTCCTGCGGCGCGGGCTGCTCCATCTCGCCCTTGAGCATGCCGGCGTCACGGTTGAGCTCGTTGTACGCATCGGGGAGTTCGACGTCGCGCTGGCCGCGCACCCCGACCTTCATGGTCGCCGGCGGGCTTGCGAGCTGCCAGAGCAGGACGCCGACGAGGCCTGCGAGCGCGACGACGAACACGATCTTCTCGACGTGCTGCTCGATGGGATTGATGCCCTTGAGTCTCATGCTGCCACTCCGTGCGCCGCTGGGCGCCCTTGGATCACTGGGCCCCGCTCGCCTGCTGCGCGTCCGCGATGCCGCGTGCCTGGCGCACCGCGGGCGGCATCAGCTCCTTGGTCCACTCGCGCAGCCAGATCGTCTCGATCCTGAGCTCCGCGATGACGAGCTGCTGGTCGTCATCCGCGTACACGAACCCCTCGAGCAGGTGCTCTGCCGGATCGAACCGGCGAAGGTCGCAGTCGACGACGGTCATGAAGTTGGTCTTGCTGATCGCATCGAACAGCTCGGGCATCCGCACCGAGTCCACGATCACGCGCAGCGATGCGTTGCGCACGTCGTAGACGCTGTTCCCGCCCGAGCGCCCGGTCAACGATCGGCTGAAGTCCGGCGTCGGACCGGCCGCAGCGGCCGGCGCTCCGAGGGGATCCATGCCCGGGTCCATCGGCGCGGCGCCGCCAAACCCGAGCGAGGTGTCGTCCACGACGACGGACAGGATGCGCTTGACGACGGCGCCCTTGACGCCGTCCGTGCCGGCGTTGGCGGCTCCGATGGCGCGGGTCAGGTCCTGGTGGATCCAGAACCGCTCCTGGCGGTCCCACAGCCAGGTCAGCGTGAGGGCATCGGCCGACGGGACGGCGCTGCCGACGCCGGCGAAGACACTCGGATCCGCGTACACGCTCAGCTCACCAGAGCGCTTCTCGTAGAGGAAGACGCGGTTCTCGGCCAGCTCCGTCCGGAGCGCTTCGGCCTCCTCTTCCGTCAGCTTGTCGCGCCCGGTGCGGGTCTGGATGTCCAAGACCTTGCGGTCGCGTACCTGTGTCAGCCCGTCTAGGACCGCACCGGCATCCGGCGGAGAACCGGCGCCGATCGCGTTGAGCAGGGCGGCGTGGGCGCCATCCATGCCGAGGTATGTGCGCGCCATCGCACGCTGGAGGACCAGGCCCTCCTCGCTCGGCCTGGGGAACAGCCGCGCCACGAGCGGACCATGCCCCTGCTGGTTGAACTGGCGTCCGGCTTCGGCGACCTGCTCGACCTCAGCGAGGTAGGCCTTCCCGATCGAGTCGAAGTGCGACGTGATCGCGTCGTTGACCGTCCCGTCGTAGGAGAACGCGTTCTGCCCGTCCATGCCGGGCACCTCGTAGCGCTCGCGCCACCGCCCGAGCGCCTGCTGGTCGCTCATGACGGCCTGGCGGTAGGTGTCGCGCTGCTTGGCGCTCATGTCGGTACTGACATAGATCATCGCCGGCGGAGCCGCCAGAAGGATCACGACGAACAGCACGATGGCCCAGTGTGTCTTGGCCCAGCCCATTGCGCCCTTCATGGTGCGACCTCCCCGGTGTTGGGCGCCTGATCGGTGATCTCGGCGAACCACGTCACCCGGTACGTCCGCACCGAAGCGCCCGGCTCGAAGACCGGCGTGGGACGCGGGAGCGGCGCGATCTCCTCGATGCTGCCCGGACGCCCGAGCCCGCCACCGGGACCGCCGGGTCGATCGAGGCCGGGAGGCCCGCGATCCGGCGGTCGCTGCGGCCCGTCCCCGCGATCAAGCCCGGGGAACCCGCCGGGACCGAGCCCGCCCGGAGCACCGAACGGGTTGTTGTTGTTGTTGCCCTCATCGCCGACCGTGGTCCACCCGCTGAAGC
Source organism: Phycisphaerales bacterium (assembly GCA_028285065.1). Taxonomy (GTDB): domain Bacteria; phylum Planctomycetota; class Phycisphaerae; order Phycisphaerales; family UBA1924; genus JANQQG01. The sequence goes on along the minus strand of JANQQG010000062.1, from coordinate 21,424 downwards.
GGACGGTGTACGGGACGCCGTCGCGCTCCCTGTTCTGCTGGACCCAGGCCTGGAGGGTGTCGGTGATGAACCGATCGGCGTCGCCCTCGGCGAGGGTGGTGTCGACCTCGAGCTGCAGACGGAGCCGGCGCGGGCTGCCGCCGCTCGCGGGCGTCAACGGGTCGGCCGGCTGGGAGCCCCCGCCGATGAACTCGCCGCGATCGTCGTACTCGGTCGGATCGAACACGTCGACCGCACCGCCGTCTCGTGACGGCTCGTACGCGACGTCGAACGAGCGGAAGACGACCGCGTCAACATCCCCGGCGGCGCGGGACCTCGCGAAGTCCACCATCTGACCCAAGTCGTCGATGACGTGTGGGACGAGGTCGCGCGACCCGAAGAGCTTCATCGCCTCGTTGGCGCGCGGGTCGGCCGTCCCGAACCCGTCCTTGATCGTGCGCCAATCGTTCTTGAGCTTGTTCATCTTGCTCTTGACGCGCTCGATCTCCGTCGGCTTCGGCTCGTTCAGGCGCATGCGTTCGAGCGCCGGCGTCCAGAAGCTGACGGCCCCAGCGACGAGCGCGGCGGCGGCGGCCGCACCGAACCACTTGGTCTTCCGCTTCCACATCGCCTCGCGGAGCACGGTGCGCGGCATGAGGTTGGCGTCGATCGTCTGCAGGTCCAGCCCCTGGATCGCCAACCCGTAGCAGGTCGCGAGGTTCAGGGTGGCGTCGTGGAACTCGCCGGCACGCGGTCCTTCGACGGGCAGTCGCTGGAACTGGTCCAGGCGCATCACCTCGAGCTGGAGCTGCTGCCCGAGGTAGCGGCGCAGCCCGGGGAGCTGGAAGGTCGAGCCCATGCCGATCATGCGGGTCAGGTTCGCATCCGGATGCAGGCCCTGGTAGTACCCGATCCGGCGCTGGATCTCCTGGGCCAGGTCCGCAAAGACCGGACGCATCGCCTGGAAGACGTGGCGGGCGTGGCGGCTCTGCTGCGCCTCGCGCTTGAGCTTCTCCGCCTTCTGATAGCTGAGCTTGAAGCTCGAGACCAACGCCTCGGTGAACTGGTGCCCGCCGATCGGGAACGTCGCGACCCAGACGCGACCCGCATCGGCCACGACTAGGTCGGTGCTCACCGTGCCCACGTCGACGATCACCGTGCCAGGCGTCTTCTCCGTGAACTGCTGGTCCCAGACGATCGCGTTGTACGCCGCGACCGGCGAGATCGTGACGTAGTCCGGCGTGACGCCGACGTCCTCCCAGAGGGCGAGGCGCTCCATCACGCGATCACGCGTGATGGCGAAGATCCCAACCTCGATGTCCGGCGAGTCCGGGCTCTGGAATGTCTGGTAGTCCCACTCGACCTCTTCGATGGGGAACGGGACCTGCTGGACGGCCTCGAACTTGACGATGTCCGGGATCTTCTTCTTCTCGACCGGCGGGAGCTTGGCGAACCGGGCGAACGACGCGTGCCCGGGTACCGAGACCGCGATCGCCGCGTTCGTCAGGTCGTATTGGCTCACCAACGTGCCGAGCGAGACGCGCATCGCCTCGTTCTGGTCGATGTCCGGCGAACTGAGCACCCGCTTATGCGGGATCACCGCGAAATCGAGCACCTGGAGGTTGTCCCCGTCCCGCTCGAGCTTGACGGCCTTGACGCCGCCGAAACCAAGCTCGATCCCCCAGCAGACCGTCGATGAAGGCATGACCTCTCCCGATCTATCCCGTCAACCAGCCCGCCCGCCCGACGCGAGGGCGCACCGGCAGCCTCGCGCACCGACCATACGGAGCCCCGAACATACGGGTTCCGAGCCCCGCCGGCGCTCGGCGGGGAGGGCCATTGCATCACCGCCGACCCGATTCGTCAACATCGACGCCCTCCGAAGTGACGTCCCCGACCGATCCGGTGCCGTCGGACCGGTCCATCATCGCGTTGCCCACCACCGCGATGACGATCATCCCCACCAGAACCGGCCAGAACCGCATCGGCACCGCCGGCGCGCCGGCCTGGGTCGACCAGATCACCAGGTGGTACCCGATCATCAAGCAGCCCAGCCCAGCGCTCAAACGCGTCGATTCGCTGACCCCCGCACCCACGAGACGCCCGAGGCCCGCCGGCCTCCCGGCTCCCCGCGACCAGAGCAGCACCCCTCCAAGGAGCCCCAGAGTCACCCCCGCCCCGATCAGGAAGGCCTCCGCGGTCGTCAACGCATCACCAACGCGGCACTCGTGACCAACGCCTGCCCCTGCTGATCCAGCGCTCCCTCATAGTGGAGCAACTCGATCGACTCTGGCTCGACGAGCTTGGCGGCGGCCGCGATGTTGCCCACGCTGCACCAGCGGGTCTGGTTCCCGCGCCAGGCCATGCCGGAGACGAATGCGTCCATGTCACCGGCCTTGATCTGGTCGAGCAGGTCCTTGTCGGTCTCGCGGACCTTCTCGAGAAGGGCCTTCGCCTCGTCGTTCTCCGCGGTCAGGACGATCTGGTCGCCGAACGCGGGACCGACGTGACTGAGGTCCGCGGAACTGACGACCAGGGTCCGCCCGGGCAGGGCGTCGATCGCCTTGCGAAGGGCATCGAGGAACGGACGCAGACCCACGCCCTGGGCGTCGTACGAGTCCCAATCGTTGACAGACGGGTCGTGGATCAAGATCCCGACGACGTCGGGGCTGGGCTTGTCCGCCTCGGCATCACCGAACACATGCTGAATCCACGGGATGTGCAGCTCGATCGAGTGCTCCCGCTCGTGGTCGAAACGGTGCTCGAACGGCGCGTCGCCGAGCTCGGCGCGCAGGGCATCAAGCAGGGGCTGATCGACCTCACAGACGCCGAGCGGAGTCTTGAAGCCCTTGTCGCACACGACGACCCCGGTGCCGCGACCAAAGTGGTTGGTCCCGAGGATGATGACGCGGTCGGGCCGGTCGCAGACGCGCATCCGTCCGTAGACGTTGGCGTACCCGCGCCAACCCCGCCAGTAGTCGAGGTGGGGAGCGACGATGCCCTTGGGGAGGGCGTCGAAGGAAGGCTCGTCCACGCCGCGGAGTGCCTCGTCGATCCACGTGTCGAAGGCCGAGCCGATCACGCCGGGCCCGTCGGCGTCGAGCCGCTCATCGGTCACCTCGGTCTCCGCACCTTCGCGATGCCGGATCGTCTGCTCGACGAACGTGGCGCTTGCCGACGGTGGCAGGTTCGGCTGGCTGTCGAACTCCTCCTGCATCGTGGCGAGCATCGCGTCGAAGCGTGGGCCCTCGAGCAGCCCGGCGTCATCGAGTTGGCCGACAAGCTGCTCAACCATCTTCCGCTCGAGCCCTCGCCCCACCTCCTCGACGACCTGGTCGATTGTTCGGGTTCCGTCAAGCATTGGCAGGAGGACCTGGACCGCCGGCATCGTGAAGACGACGCGCTGGGAGACCTGGCGTGCGTCGGCCAGGCCGAGCGCCTGGACCTTCTGCCCATCGGGACCGGCCATCTGAGCCGGGAAGAGCCGGACCGGGCGCAGGCGAGGGGTCTCCTGGTGCGGGAGGCCCTCGAACTTGGAGGGGGTGGGACCGTTGGAGGGGGAGGGGGACGGCTGTGAGTCTTCCATGGTCGCCCATGGTAGGAGGCGCGCGCCGACCCACGCCGAGCGCGCGCCTAGACTTGCCGCCCATTTGATCGCACCAGGCGACCGCGGAGATTGCCCGATGATCGACACGCTCAACCCCGGCCAGAACGTGACCTGCACCGTGACCCGGGTGCCCAGAGCCAAGGCCCCGTTCCAGACGATCCAGCGCCTCATGCGCCGCGACGAGGGCATCCGCGCCGGCCTGCGCAAGGCACAGTCCCGCCGGCGTCGCACGATGCACAGCTACATCCGCGGCGGCAAGGAGTGGTTCAACCGTCAGCGCGTCGGCAAGCTCGCCCGCGTCAAGGACGGCGCCTCGTGGACCATGCCGTTCACGCCGGACCTCGCCAACGACCTCCGCTCCGTCGAGTCGTACCTCGAGATCAAGCCGGCCTGATCACCATGAGCACCACCGCACGCCCGATCGTCCGCGCCATCGCCTCGTTCGCACTCGCCCTCGGGCTCGTCGCTTGCGGCGGCGGGGAGGGTGAGGCCGACAAGCAAGGCACCGACAAGGGCACCCCGCCCGGTCCGATGACGTACGACGTACGCGGCTACGTCCAACCCGACATGCAGGGCATGTTCGCGATCGAGCACGAGGCGATCGACACGTTCGTCGATTCCTCGGGCGCCGTCGTCGGTATGGGTGCGATGTCGATGAGCTTCCCGCTCGCCGAGGGCGTGGACATCTCCGGCTTCCGCGGAGGCGACGCGGTGCGCTTCACCTTCGACGTTCGATACGAACCGATCACGGACTTCGTCCTGACCTCGATCGAGCCGCTGGGAACGGTGGATCCGCCGATGCGCATGCGTCCGGCGGCCCCTCCGGGCTCGCCCTTCCGCGCGGAGCTCGATGCCCGTGGCGAACCCAGCGAGACCTACGCCGTCCGCGGGATCATCCGGACGATGCCGACGCCGGAGCGCCCGCTCGAGGGTTTCAGCCTGACGCACGAGGCGATCCCGGACTTCGTCAACGCCGAGGGCGAGATGGTCGGCATGTCGGCGATGACGATGCCCTTCCCGCGAGCCGAAGGGCTGGACCTTGCAGACCTGTCGGTCGGAGACAAGGTCGAGGCGTGGTTCGCGGTGTGGCGCAACGGGGGTGCGATGGAGTACCGCACCTTCAAGCTGATCAAGCTCTCCCCGCGCATGCCGCTCGAGCTCCCGTCCGAGTAACACGACGGGGCGGCCGAGCAGGCCCGAGAACGCCCACAATCAGAAAAAACCCAGCGCGCAGCTCCGAAGAGTCACGCGCCGGGTCTCGTGGGGGTCTGTTGTTCCGCAAGGGCTAGGCGGAAACGGCCTGCGGGAGGCCGCAGCAGTCGAAACCGGTGCGTCCCGCCGTCTATTTCCTGACGCCCCATTTATTCGCCGGTTCCCCAAGCCGGGATGCAGGCTCGGCAATCAGCCGGGTGTCGCCGCGGGGGTCAGCCCGAGACGGTCGACGACCTGCTTGAGGTCCGACCAGACCTTCGCCCGGTTTTCCTTCGTGTACGCACGCAGGAGGTAGGCGGGGTGGTAGGTGGGCATGACGTTCGTACGCCCTCCGGGGTGGTCGAGGGTGACCCACTTCCCTCGGAGGCGTCCCATGGTGTCGGTCGAACCAAGCAGGAGCCTGGTCGCCGGGAGCCCGAGCGTCACGAGCGCCTCGGGGCTGACGACGCCGATCTGGTCCATGAGGTAGGGCGCGCAACGCATGGCCTCGTCAATGGTCGGCGTGGCGTTGTTCGGCGGACGCGTCTTGAGGACGTTGGCGATGTAGACATCCTCGCGCCGAAGCCCCATCGCGACGATCATCTTGTTGAGCAGTTGCCCCGCGCGCCCGACGAAGGGGATGCCCTGCTTGTCCTCTTCCTCGCCCGGGGCTTCGCCGACGAACATCAGCCTGGCACAGGGATCGCCGTCGCCGAAGACGATGTTGGTGTGGGCGGTGACGAAGTGCTGGTGCGGGGCGTCGCGCTCGTAGCGCTCGCGGATCTCGTCGAGGGCCTGCTGTCGCGCTTCCCGATCCGCCGGCGATACGACCGGACGGGCCTTGGCCTCCACCTGCACCGCCGCGTGGGCGGTCCGAGCCGCCGCCTCGGGCGCGGGTGTTGGCGGATCGGCATCGCCCTGCTCGATGCGCACGCTCTCGACCCCGAGCGCACGTTCGGCGCGGGCGTGCTGAGCGGCAATCCTGCGGAGTTGATCGTCTGTGCTCATCGCCCACAGCCTAGCGGGCGGATGCGCGTGGCGAAACGCTTACTCGGGCGTCTCAGGGGTATCGGGCGCATCGCCATCGCCGATCGGGTCGACGTCCCCTTCGCTCACGGCCAGGTTCGGATCCTCGACCGTCTCGCCCGGGTGGTTGTGCCCCTCGGGCGTGCCATCGACGATACGGGGCGTGTCGCCCCCACGCGGCTTGGGCCCGGAGTCGAGGTACGGCAGGAGCACGGCGGTCGCGATCGATCCCACGACGAGGCCGACCACCAGCCCCGGGAGGAATGCGGTCATGTAGCTGCGTCCGGCATCGGCGTTGGCGTCGGTCATCGGTGCGTGCTCCGTCGGGCCCGGAACGGGCCGCAGAGGAAGAGGATACCGGGCGCGTCGCGCCCGCGCCCAGGATGCGGCGGGGCGAAAGCATGAAATTGGGGGCCGGCGCTAGCCCCTGAAGTGGCGACGCATGTCGGTGATCCAACGTCCGTACTGCAGGCCGGCGCGGCGCAGCTCCGGCTTTGGGGGCATCCCGCGCCCGAACGCCGTCTGCATGCGCCATGCCCACCACTTCCCCCGGAAGCGGAAGCGGATCGCCCAAGCGGTCATCAACAAGCCCCAGAGGGCGCGCACCTAGCCGGCCCCCGCGAGCGCTTCACGGGCCCAGTCCACCGTGATCGACAGCCCTTCGTCGAGCTCGGTCACGAGCGAATGTCCAAGCCGCTCCCCAACCCGGCGCACGTCCGCGACGGAATGGCGGATGTCGCCTGCACGCTCATCGCGATGCTCGATCCGCACCTCGCTCCCCGCCGCCTCGCCGATGCGTCGCGCCAACTCATTGACGCTGACACTCCTGCCCGTCCCCACGTTCAGCGCCTCGCCACCGAGCGGAGCCTCGCGCGCGCCCGCGAGCAGGTTGGCGGCCACGACGTTGCCCACGAACGTGAAGTCGCGCGTCTGCTCGCCGTCCCCGTACACGACCAGAGGACGATCGTGCAAAGCCGCATCGATGAACGCGGGGATCACGGCCGCGTAGGCCGAGTCGGCGGGCTGGCGCGGGCCGAAGACGTTGAAGTAGCGGAGGCTGACGGTGTCGATCTCGAACGAGCGCGCCCAGCTGGTCATGGCGTGCTCGGCCGCGATCTTGCTGGCCCCGTAGGGAGAGATCGGGTCGGGGCGCTGCGACTCGCTCTTGGCGTCGACGCCGGATGCGCCGTTGGCGCCATTCGACCCCGCGTGAGCGGCCTCGCCGTAGACCGAACTGGACGATGAGAGCACCACCCGCGAAGCGCCGGCGCGCCGGGCACGCTCGAGGACGCGCACGGTCCCCGCATCGTTGACGTCCATCGTCCGCTGCGGATCCTCGATCGAACGCGGGACGCTCCCGATGGCCGCGAGGTGGAAGACGATCGCGTCGCGCGCGTCGGCGAAGGCATCACGGAGCGCGCCATCGTCCAGGATCGATCCATGAACGAAGCCGATGCGATCGGGCTCGAGGTCGATCAGGCGCCCGAGGTGCTCGGCGTTGGAGTTGGACAGGTCGTCGATGACCGTGACGCTCGCCCCGATCGAGACGAGCGCATCGACGATGTGCCCGCCGATGAAACCGGCGCCGCCTGTCACTACGACGGAACGGCCCGCTATCCCGGGCCTGACCCGCTCGACGAGTTCGCTTGGCAGCCTCACCACGGAAGGATCCTAGCGTCCGCTGAAGTGGGCCGTGGGCGGGCGACAGGGCCCGGCGGTGGATCAGAAGTACGCGTTGACGAAATCGAACCAGTCCTGGTCGTTCTCGAAGCCGTCGTCGTTGAAGTCGAACGACCCGCGAGGACCGGACTGCGTGAAGTAATCGTTGACGAAGTCGAAGAAGTCCTGATCGTTGACCGCGCCGTCCTGGTTCCAGTCGGCCGGGTCGAACGCCTCGACGATCGTGCCCACGACGCTCAGCGTCAGGTTCGCGCCGGACGATGCACCGGCGATGTCCTCATCCGACACACCGAACACGTACTGAGCGACCTCGACGCCGGGGCCCGCGGCCTGCGCAGGATCGAACGTGAGGATGAACTCGACGAACGACCCAGCACTCACGGTCGTCGGCAGACCCCCCGACAAGGTGATCGCGGATGAGCTCAGCGGCGTGATGACGCTGTCGATGTCCAGGTCAGCCTTCTGGCCCCCGAGCGCGTAGATCCGCACGGGGAGCTGGACCGGACCGGAGTTCGCGTCGACGTCGCCGAAGTTCAGCGCGAGCACGTCGAGGTCTGCGCCGGGCGAGAACGAGCCCTCCGACGCCTCGAGTACCTCGGCCGTCAGCAGGATCGTGTCGTCCGCGTCGGCCGCCCCCATGCCCTGGCCGGCGCTGGTCAGGTCGGTGTTGTCGATGGTGACCTCACCGAAGTACAGGCCCGGCACGCCCGAGGCGTCGAGCGAGACGCTCAGCGTCCGCGTACCGGGGTCGTACGGCATGGCGTCGTGCGGGAGCGCGCCGGTGACGCCGGCATCGCCCGTCGCATTCAGCGTGAACGTCGTCGGGTGCACACCCGTCTTGGTCAGGGTCACGTCGGTCATCAGAGCGCCGGGGGCGCCGATCGTGCGACCGAAGTCGACCTGGACGACCGAACCGCCGTCGACGTCGGGCGAGCCGAGGTGGAGCTGGCTGTTGTTCGGCGCGCCGCCGTAGACGGCCCAGACCCACTCGGGATGATCGACGTACGCGTTGCGGTTGAGCTGGTAGTTGTCGTGGACGACGTCGTTCCGCCGGCGTTCGCGGGTCTCCGCCGGCTCATCGAAGTGCCAGCGGAGCAGGGTTGCGAGGTCGCCAACCTGGTTCGAGCCGCCGGGGTTGCCGTTCACGAGCGTGACGTGGCCGTAGCGGGTATCGACGTAGAACATCGTCCGGGCCATCTCGCCGCGATCGGGCCCACCGAGTGCGTTGGGGTCCCAGAACGTCCCGCCGATGCCGAAGTTCTTGTTGCCACGTGAGCTGTTGACGCTCGGATTGCACGGGCGGAGCGCGTGCAGGTCGCTGTTGAGCGGGAGTTGCGAGGCGCCCTTGCTCTGGGGCCAGGTGTGCTCGCGGTTCCAGATCACGCCGCCGCTGGACCACGCGCCCTGCACGGACGCGGCGTTGTAGACGAGGATGCACTTGGTTGGGTCGTTGGGATCCTGGTCGATGAAGCCGAGCACATCCCGAGCGAACTGATAGCTCTGGACCTGCGCGATCGAGGTCCTCGACTGGATCTGCGCCTTGAGCGCTGCGCCGCTGGTCGCGGTCACGCTGTTGTAGTACGACGCGGGCGGCAGGTAGGCGTCGTCCCACTGGGCGTGCGCACTGGTCGCGCCCGCGCCGACGAGCAGGGCCGTACAGATCGTGGTGAGATCGCGCAAGGGGTCGCCTCCAGGGGCCAGAAAGACACAGTCGGGCAAACAGAAATATAGCAGAGGATCCCCCCAAAACCGACCCCCCACTCCGTCTGGCCCCTCCCCTCGGGGGGGGCACGCCGCAGCCCACGCCAACCACCGACTTGAGGTCCCACTGGAATGCGACCTGCGCACACGCCAAGAGACCGGCACCCGGCCCCCAACCCCCCTGTAGACCCAGTGATGGTCCAAACCGCCCCGACATCCCGTCCAGCACACGAACAGGGGCGTCCCGACCACCACGGCTTGTTCCCTGAACTGCTCTTCCACGCCACCGGCATCCGGCGGATGGAGACGCTCTCGGGCAACGGGGTCTACGCGGCCCTCCGCTGGTTCGCCCCGGGGTTCGAGGTCCGCCCCAACCGTTCGACCCACGCGCGGATCGAACTGGGCGTGCGAGGCGGCGGGCACGAGTGCTGCGCGGGCACCGAGCGCGACCTCATGGCCGGGCGCGCCCACTACCGACCGGCCGAGAGCATCGTCTCGGGCCGGGTCTCCTCGCTCGGCTTCGCGGAGTTCACGCTGCTGCTCGACGACGAGCCCGACGCCTACCCGCGAGCCCCCGAAGGACACCCGGGCGTCACACCGATCACGCTGGCGGCCTATCGCGAGTTCCTCAGCGCCGACGACGCCGCACGACTCTCGATCGAAGCCCATGCCGCTGAGCTCCGCGGGCTGCTCCGCTCGGTCCGCGTCGTCGAGGACCGGGCCCGTCCCTGGGTCCACCGAGTGATCGCGATCCTGCGGACGGCACCCGTGCTGGCACCGTCGCTCGAGGAGCTGGCTGACGAGGCTCGCGTCCATCCCGCGCACCTGGCGCGCGCGTTCCGCAAGACTGTCGGGTGCACGCCCGGCCAGTACCTACGCCTTGTTCGCATCGAGTTGGCTGCGGGAGATCTGGCCTCGACGACCGAGTCCATCACGCACATCGCCTACAGCCGCGGCTTCGCCGACCAGAGCCATCTTGGCAGGCACTTCCGGCGCGCGATGGGCGTCACACCGGCGGCCTTCCGGCGCTCGATGCAGGGACGCTGACGATCACTCGTCTCCGTACTCGCACCCGTTGGGCGGGGCGAAGAACGAGCCGATGAAGTTGAACCAGTCTTGGTCGTTCTCGAACCCGTCGAGGTTGTGGTCCGAGTTGCCGCGCGGACCCGAGCCCGTGAAGAAGTCGTTGACGAAATCGAAGAAGTCCTGGTCGTTGGTCATCCCGTCCAGGTTCCAGTCCGCCGGGCAGACGGCCTCGAACTGGCGCATCATCTCGTGGTCCTCGTGCTCGAGGATGTGACAGTGGTACGGGAAGATGCCCGGGTAGTCGGTGAACCGCGCGATCACGCGCACGATCTCGTCCGGGTTCGCGCGCACCGTGTCCTTCCACCCCGCCTCCTCGGGCGCGGGCGGCATGCGCAGGCTGGTCGGCACGACCACGTCGCCCTGCATCTCGAACGTCTGGCGGTCCAGCACCTGGAAGAACACCAAGTGGATGTGCATCGGGTGCATCATGCCCGAGCGGTTGATGAAGCTCCAGATCTCGATATCACCGATGCGCGGACGCTCCGTGATGTCGTCCCAGGTCAGCCCGTTGATCAGCCACACCGGGCCGTCGCAGCCGTCACCGCCATGTCCGCCGCCGTGCGGCATCTCGGCGAAGCGGCGCAGGTGGAACTCGCGCGTCACGACGGCATCAAACTCGTCCAGCTCGTTGATCGGACGCAGCGACGCGGGCGTCGCCGGGCGGGGCCCACTATCTGCACCGACCACGAACTTCATCACGTTCGGAAGCTCATGGATGGGGTCACCGAGCGGGAACGGGGAGGGTGCCGAGTTGAGGAGCAGGATCTCCTGGCCCGGGTTGCCCTCGGAGAAGTCGATAAGGATGTCGGACCGCTCGGCCGGCGCGAGCGTGATCGATGACATCGTCACCGGCGCCTCGAGCAGCCCGCCGTCGGAACCGATCACGTCGAACGCCTGCCCGTTGCTCAGCGCCAGCGTGATCGTGCGGCTGTTGCACCCGTTGAGCACGCGGAAGCGGTACTTGGCGCGATCGACGTCGAGCTTGGGCCAGATCTTCCCGTTGACCAGCATCGTGTTCCCGAAGTACATCTCGGTCAGCTCGGACGGGTAACGCAGCGACCCGTCGGCGTTGAACGACCGGTCCTGGATGATCAGCGGCACCTCGTAGTCGCCGCCGGGGATGTCGAGCGCGTCCTCTTCGCTGTCGCGGACGATGTACGCCCCAGCAAGCCCCGCGTACACGTTGATCCGCGTGATGCCGAGCGCGTGGTCGTGGTACCAGAGCAACGAGGCGTCCTGGTTGATGTTGGGATACTCGAAGCTGTGCAGCCCGCCGGGGAGCACGGTGTCCTCCGGGTACCCATCGACGTCCGGCGGCGCGTGTGCTCCATGCAGGTGGACGATCGTCTTCGGGAGGTCCTCCGCCCCGTGCGGGCAGAGGTCGACGTCGAGGAAGTGGTCCGTGCGGTACGACCCGGTCTCGTCGCGAAGGTCGTTGAGCCAGTTGACCGTCACCGGCTGGCCCTTGCGCGCCAGGATCGTCGGGCCCGGGAAGATCCCGTCGTACGTCCACAGCGTCGTCGGCGGCAGGTCGCGGTGCAGCTGCTGCTGCACCTGCACGACCGGGATGTCGTACGTCGCGGCCCCACCCAGCACGCCCGAGCTCGGCTGCGCGATCGGCATGATCGGCAGGTCGTCGACGAACGGCTCGAGGACGACTGGGCACTCGACGTCGGCGCACAGGACGTCGTCACCCCGGTACACGCCACCCTGCGCCTCGCAGTCGGATTGGCGCAACTCGGCGCACGTCAGATCAGGGAAGCAGCACGCGCCGAGCGCGCACGGGTTCGGGAAGCAACCAGTCCCGTTGCCCTGGTAGACCCCTCCCGCCGTTGCGCAGTCGGGGCCAGACATGATCGAGCAGGTGCCGTCGGACATGCAGCAGGCGCCAGTGGTCGGCGGGAGCGCCGTGTACATGACTGTGAGCTGCGGATGGAACGAGGGGGAACCGTTCTGCCTGCTGGCGAAGCGCTTGGCTGTGACGCCTGTCTCGGCGTTGATGAGGATCCAGCCATGGTTGCCGAGCGTTCCGTCGACCCAGGCCTGGACGTCGTCGACCATGCCCGCGCCGGACCAGCTGTAGAACCCGATGCCGCCGACGCTCACGCTCGCGCTGGCGGTGCGGTCATAGTCCCCACCCGGGCTGAGCCACATGGCGGAGTCGAAGAAGGTGTGGATCCAGGTGACGTCGTCCTGCTGAGCACTCGAGCCGCCGCCCGCACCCTGCGAAGCGCCCTCCCCCCATTCCTGCTCGAGTCGGAACGCGCTGATGCTCGTCGTGCCCGCGCGTGTACGGTCCATGTACAGGCGCATCTCGACGCTCTGAATCACCGCACCGGCGGGGATCGAGGACACGTCGAACTCGATCAACGCACGCCTGGGCTGCTGGCCCTGGTTCGTCCCGCTGAAGATGTGCCCACCGGCGCCGTTGCTTGTGAAGAACGGGCCGGTCTCCAAGAAGATCGTGTTGTCCTTGATCGCCGGGAGCGTGGCTGTCTGCGGCGTCTGCGCCAGCGTGCTTGACGCGCAGAGTGCGAGCACACCCAACCCAACACGGGCGGATCGCCCGAACCCGATAACACCGATCATCCGGAGACCTCCCTCACGACATCCCGAACGGGATCGCTGTACTCCAAGGCTACCCGGCCATCGCCCCGGGTCCAGAAAAGGGACGTCGCGGGCCCCGGGCCCGATTCGGCTCGGCCGCGGATCCGGTTGCAATCACCGGACGCGCGGCGAACCGGACCCGCTGCACCGTGGTGAGGAACGTTGGGGGGAACGGGGCAGGATGGACGCGGCAGGCCTTGTCGGACGCCCAAGAGACTCAGTCGCAGGCCGGCTCGGGGTTGAAGTACGCGTTGGTGAAGTCGAACCAGTCCTGGTCGTTCTCGAAGCCGTCGGCATTGAAGTCGGCCGAGCCGACCGGGCCCTCTCCGGTGAAGTAGTCGTTGACCCAGTCGAAGAAGTCCTGGTCGTTGAGGCCCCCATCCTGGTTCCAGTCCGCCAGGCAGACCGTTGCGGCGGCCACAGTCGTGCTCGCGACGTCGTCACCAAGCTCGAGTTCGGGCTCGGCGCCGGGCAACACCGTCAGATCGATCTCGATCACGTCGTTTGGGTTGAGCTCGGCGACCGGAACGGCAAACCCTGTCGTACGGTACGTCTGGCACGCCTGCACGCAGATGCAGTTGGGGTCGTTGGGCAAGCCAACCGTCGGCGGCACGCAGACGTTGACGTCGAACCCGATGCAATCAGCACAGAAGAGCTCGCAGTTGAAGTACGTGATCCCCGGCTCACCACCGATCGGGAAGCCGTGCCCGACCTTGACGCGCTGCGTCGTGCCCGTTCCGAGCACCGGGCACTCACCCAGCACGCCGCCTTGACCCGGCCCGCCCCCGACGGGGATCGAGTTGACGTACACCGTGACGACGCAAGCGAGATCACGATCCGCCGCGCCATCGGTCGCGTATAGCACGCGCCCGGTGATCATGCACTCAGCGCCCGGCGTTGGGGCGGGATGGCGTGCGTACGTGATGTCGGCGGCGTGCACGCTCCGGTTGTAGGCGGGCGCAACGCCGGCGCCGACGTCTGGTTGTGCCTGTGCAACACTCGCGAGAGCGCCGCACACGGACAAAGCGACGATCGCGGATCGCTGGATCAACGCCATTGGCGCCTCCTCTTCCCGGAGCGGGAGGGGGGATCGGCCGCCTCCCCACGAGGGGCGTTCCCATTTGATCAGCGTACAGCGTGATCGGCGCGCGACAAAGGAGGAACCAACGACACCGCTCTGGGGCGTCGTGGGCGACGAAGAACGCGCCGACGCGGGGAGCGACGGCGCGTTCGAGGACTGCCGGACCGGAGCACGCCCGAGCCCTCAGCCGCAGGAAGGCGCGGGATCGAAGAACGCGTTCGTGAAGTCGAACCAATCCTGGTCGTTCTCGTTCCCATCGTCGTTGAAGTCAGCATCCCCCTGCGGGCCGGCGCCATTGAAGAAGTCGTTCGCCCAGTCGAAGAAGTCCTGGTCGTTGAGCGTGCCGTCCGAGTTCCAGTCCGCAGGACAGGGCGCATCGACGGTCACGAAGACCGACTCGACGTTGTTGCCCTCGCTGAACTCGTCGATCTCCTCGAACGCGTCGAGGAAGACCTGGATGAGGTTGTCGCCGACGGGCAGCCCCGTCACCTCGACGTCCTCGATGATCCGCTCGGCGCCACCCGACAACTGATCATCGAACGTGGCAACGGGCACGCCGTTGACGGCGATCCCGACGGCGAAGAGGCCAGTCGGATCGGCTCCGAGGTTCCTGTAGGCAAAGCTAAGGAACACCACCTCGCCCTCGGTGAACGGACCGCGCAGCCCTGGCGCAGCCTGCGCAGAGACGAAGATCGGCCCCGGCGCTCCGGGCGCCGTGAAGAAGCCGAGGTCGATACTCGGCGCCGCGGGCACAACCGTGAAGCTGAAGCTGCACGTGTTGTTGCCCTCGTCGGACTCGAACACGAAGTCATCGGCGTCGATCACGAGCTCAAGCAGATAGTCACCCGCCGGGAGCGTGCCGAGCGGCACATCGAAGCGGTCGTCGAACGCGCCCTGCGCGAGCGGGGGGAGCGGAGTGGGCGCTGAGACCGAGGCGCCGTTGAGGAACATCTGGACCTGGATTCCGCCTCCTGTGGGCAGCATCGAGTCGCCGGTGTTGATCACCGCGAAGTCCACGAAGAGTGGGTCGGCGTCTGTGAAGACCGGGCTGGTCGTCGTCGTCCCCGTCGAGGTCGAGACGACGAGCGGCCCGCTGAAGCCGGGCGGTGCGTAGCACTCGAGATCGGGCTCACGCCCAAAGACAGTCGGGAAGATCGTGGCGGTGTTGTTCGAGAAGTTGAAGTCGTTGAGCCCACCGATCACGACCCGCACCGTCGAGCTCAGCGCGCTCCCCGGCGCCACCGTGGGGAGGGTGATCGGCGCGGTGAACGTCCGAGACTGCCCCGAGCTGAACGAAGCGATCACGCCCGACTCGTCCACCTGCAGGTCGTTGCTGACCGAGACCTCGACGCTCCGCAACTGGCCGCTCGAGGCCCCGACGTTCGTGACGCGGAACGAGACCTGGACGACCTCCCCGCTCAGTCGGTCGCCGACGATCGATACGTTCGAGACCGCAAGATCCTGCGCCGAGGCCTGAGCGGTGATGAAGGAACCGACGATGGCAGCGAACAGGTACAGCTTCATGTGATCTCCTTCCAGAGTGCATCGCCGTCCAACACGGGCGGCGTCACCCTCTGAAAGGTCACACCACCCCGTGCTGCGCCCGCGGGCATGCCGCGCGCAACGAAAAACGCCGACGCTTCCGCGCCGGCGTTCGTGGATTCACTCGGTTGCAACCGGGCCGATCAGCCCTTGGACTTCTCGCTCGCCCACTGCGCCTTGTAGGCCGCGATCGTGTCCTCGAGGCCCTTGACGATGTCGTCGTCGAGCGCCTTCTTCTCGACCAGCGCGTCGCGCGTCGCCTTGCCGGCGGTCTGGAAGTAGTCCAACAGACCCTTCTCGAACTCCGGCACCTCCGGGACGCTCACCTCGTCGAGGTGGCCCTTCGTGCCCGCGTAGATCGAGATGACCTGATCGGTGACCTCGTACGGCTGGTACTGCGGCTGCTTGAGCAGCTCGACCATCCGGGCGCCACGATCGAGCTGACGCTGCGTCGCCTTGTCGAGCTCGGTGCCCAGCTGCGCGAAGGCCTCGAGCTCGCGGTAGGCCGCGAGGTCGAGTCGCAGCGAACCGGCGATCTTCTTCATGGCCTTGACCTGGGCGTTACCGCCGACTCGGGAGACCGAGATACCGACGTTGATGGCCGGGCGGACGCCCGAGAAGAAGAGCTCGGGCTCGAGGTAGATCTGGCCGTCGGTGATCGAAATCACGTTCGTGGGGATGTAGGCGGAGACGTCGCCTTCCTGCGTCTCGATGACGGGGAGCGCGGTGAGCGACCCGCCGCCGTTCTCGTCGCTGAGCTTGGTGGCGCGCTCGAGCAGACGGGAGTGCAGGTAGAACACGTCGCCCGGGTAGGCCTCGCGGCCGGGCGGACGACGGAGCAGCAGGGAGAGCTGGCGGTACGCGACGGCCTGCTTGGAGAGGTCGTCGTAGATGCACAGGGCGTGCTTCGGGTAGGGCTTGCCGTCGGCGAGCGTCTTGCCCGCCTCCTTGCCGGCCCACATGAAGTGCTCGCCCATCGAGCAGCCGGAATACGGCGCGATGTACTGCATGGGCGCCGGGTCGGAAGAGCCGGCGTTGACGACGATGGTGTAGTCCATCGCGCCGTTCTTCTTCAGCGTCTCGACCACGCTCGCGACCGTCGACTCCTTCTGGCCGACCGCGACGTAGATGCACACGACGGCCTCGTCGGTGCCCCAGTACTGACGCTGGTTGATGATGGTGTCGATCGCGACGGCCGTCTTACCCGTCTTGCGATCGCCGATGATCAGCTCACGCTGACCGCGACCAATCGGGATCATGGCGTCGATGGCCTTGATGCCCGTTTGCAGCGGCTCGGTGACCGGCTGACGAGCGGCGATGCCAGGGGCGATGACGTCGACCTTCTGGGTCGAGTCCGCGTTGATGGCGGGGCCGTCGTCGAGCGCGCGACCCAGCGGGTCAACGACGCGACCGAGCATGCCCTCACCGACGGGGACCTCGAGCAGGCGGTTGGTCGCCTTGACGAGGTCGCCCTCCTTCACGTTGAGGTAGTCGCCGTAGATGACGGCGCCGACGGTGTCGAGCTCGAGGTTCATGACCTGGCCCATGACGGGGCCCTCGTTGGTCTCGAACTGGACCAGCTCGCCGGCCATGGCCTTGGACAGGCCGTAGACGCGCGCGATGCCGTCGCCGACCTCGACGACGCGTCCGACCTCGGAGATCTCGAGCTCTGCGGCGTACTGCTCGATCTCCTGCTTGATGACGCTGGTGATCTCGTCGGTCTTGATCTTCACTGTGCGGGCTCCCACATCGTCGGCGGAATCAGCGATTTGAACCGGATCCGGGGGCACGCAGCCACTTCCGGAACGGGCCAAGACGATAGGTGCCCCCCCGCGCGAAGTCTCGCCCGACGACCACCCGCACACGCCAGATTCGTCCCGGTCTGCCCCCCGACCCCCAGCCCCGAGCCGGCTACGGAAGGGCCGCCCCGCCATCCGTGGCCTCGCCGAGGGCCTTGACCCGCACCGTCACCTCCCGCCGGTCCGTCTCGAACCGCAGCGAGGTCGGCAGGTTGGCGAAAGTCACCATCGCCTCGAACTCCTCCTGCCCCTCCGTGACCACCCGGCGAAGGTCCGAACCCCGCAGCTCGACCATCGCCTTGATCACCAGTTCCTGATTCCGGATCTGGTCGATCAGCTCTCCGGGACCCGTCACGACCACGTTGACCAGCGAACGGTCCTCGTCGGCCACCGAGACCTCGAACTCGCCCAGGACCGACGGCGGGGCGAAGACCCAGACCGGCACGTCGTCCACCGTGACCGATTCCTCACGGGCTCGCACCCGGACCGTCGCCTGCACCGTCCGCGGCTCGAACTCGAGCGCCTCCAGCCCCAGCAACTCCGACGGCACGTCGATCACGGCCGTCAGCGTCACCGTCTGACCCTCGCGCAGACGCCCAAGCTCCTCAGCCCGAAGCCGCGCGGGGAACTCGACGCCCTCCGCCAGCATCGCCTCGGCCCGCTCGGGCAGACGAACGGTGACCTGCTCGGGGTTGACGCGCGTCGCGACCTGATCCAGTTCCATCCCGTCTGGCTCAAGCAGCCGGATCGGCGCCGTCCCGCTAACCAACCGGACCACCTGGACCTCGACCCACTCCGGGTCTGCAACGAGCACCGACACACCGGCCTCAGCGACCTCACGGATCGCATCGGCCATGCGGACCCGGTGCACACCCGGCTGCGACGGCACCGCCACGCCCGGGCGCAGCTCGAGGACCCCGGCAAGAGCGCGCTCGGCACGGTCGAGACTCGCCGTCGTTCCCTCGATCCGAAGTCGCACCTGACCGTCGAAGCTCGGCGTGAGCACGCGCACGACCAGCGTGCCTTCGGGTCCGTCGACGAACGCGACCGTCGGCGTCAGCTCCGCCTGTTGGACGCTCTCGGACTCTGCCCACACCCACACCATCACGCTCAGCAGCGTCACGACGACGATCTTGGACACCCAGCGGTTCATCAGGACTCATCCCCCGGGGCCGCCGCGGCCTCCTCCGACCAAGTCGCGCCCGCCGTCAAACGCTTGGACAACGCCTCACGCAACTGATCCGCGTCGAGCCCTCGCTCGAGCCGTCCGCGCTCGGCGAGGCTGATCGTGCCGGTCTCTTCGCTCACCACGACCACCAGCGCATCGCACTCCTTGGTCAGACCCACGGCCGCGCGGTGACGCGAACCCAGACCCGGGTCCGGCATGTCCTCCGGATCGGCGAGCGGGAGCTGAACGCCGGCGGCTGTGATCTCCGTCCCCTTGATCACGACCGCGAGGTCGTGCAGCGCGGAGCCGGGGAAGAAGATGGTCTGCAGGAGCCTCGAGGAGATCGCGGCATCTAGGCCAGTCCCGCCCTCGACGAGCCCGCGCAGACCGGCGGAGCGTTCGATGACGATCAGCCCGCCGAAGCTCTGCTTGGAGAGGTAGGTGCACGCCTCGACGATCGATTCGATCACGACCTCGCGCTTCCCGCCCCCGCGACGCCCGATCGATGTCTCGCCCAGGCGGATCAGCCCGCGCCGCAGCTCAGGCTGGAAGACGACGATCAGCGCGACGGCGACGATCGCCAGGAAGTTCTTGTAGAGGAAGGCCAGGCGACCGAACGCGCCGCCCTGCCCGAGCAGACCGACGCCGACCGTTGTGACAACAAGCACGACCAGCAAGCCCTTGAGTGCGCCGGCAGCTCGGGTGCCTTGTACGAAGAGCACCACGACAAAGACAGCCGCCCAGATCAGGAGGAACTCGATCGCTACCTCCCACAGGGGGTAGCTGCCGAGTCGTTCGACGAGCTGCATGAGCCGCTGCTCGATCCCCAATCCGGACCTCCTCGTGCTGGCGCGCCCCCGCGCCTAGCGGGGGGCGGCGTGGGTTGCATCGGAGTCTATCTGTCGCGCCGACCCAGGCGCGCAGCCCCCCTATTCTCGGCTGATGCCCCTCAACGTCATCCGTTTCGATCCAACACCGAACCCCGACGCCCTCAAGTGCATCCTCGACGGACGCCTCTCGACGGGCCCGCGCTCGTTCCTGACCCCCGATGACGCGGGTGATGACCCCGTCGCCGTCGCGCTCTTCGCCATCGACGGCGTCCGCAACATCCTCATCAACGGGGACTGGGTCACCGTCGGCAAGCACGCCGATGCCAAGTGGGGACCGATCCGCGAGAGGGTCAAGAAGACCCTCGCGACGATCGACCCAATCACAGAGCGAGATCGCTAGCGGCAGACCCCGTGCGGGCGCCCGACCGTGCGATAGCGCACGTGGGTTCCTCGATCGAAGCGGGCCCGACCGGCCGGCGAGAGCGTCGCGCGGTGGAACTGAAGCTGGTGCTTCCGCGCGAGATGCCCCGCCGGATCTGCGTAGTCGAGATGGCTGCGCTGCACGCGCGTGGCCCGCGTCCGGCCAAGCGGGATCGACTGGATGTAGCCATCTCGCTCGATCTCGATGGTCGGGACCTCGGCATAGCGGATGACGCCGCGGGTCTCGGTCTGGACCGGGATCACCTCGCCACCGATACGCACGGTGTCGCGCGTTGCAAGCAAGGCGTTGTGCGGGATGAGAATCACGTCCGTGCGCACATCGCCCGCCGGCGCTCGGTGAGCACGATCCTCGCCGCGCGAACGAACCTCACGCTGAAGCGCGCGCTGGGCCGCCTCGCCCGCCTCGGCACGCTGCCGGGCCGCACGAGCCTTGTCCGGGGCGACAGCGCCGTCGGCCCCCTCGCCCTGGCGAAGCGCCACACGCGGCGTCGGCGCCACACGCAGGCGCGGGGCGTGGTTGACGCGCGCGTTGCTCGGCACGCGGATCAGCCCCTTCGAGCCGCTCGATTCGCCCTCATCACCGGCCAAGACCGGGGCTGGGCTCAAGGCGAGAACCATGCCAACGATGCACACACGCGAGACGATTCTGGGGATCACGATCGAACCTCCGTCAGGCCAAGGCCTCTAACAAGAACGTACCACCCCGCTTCCGGGATGCCCCCCCAGTCCCGCCTCCATCCCCCGCTGCCCGGCCTCCGACCTCCTCGAATGGCGTCACAGACACCCCCAAGCCGGCTTCTCTCCCTACGAACCGCCTGTTTGGGCGGGGTGCTGACACTTGTTGCCGCGTGTTTTCTGGGCGCCTGCGCACGCCAGGTCGAGCAGACCCGCCCCGGCGCCCTGGCTGCCCCCGAGCCGATCGCCCGTGGAGCCGAGGACGGGCTCGAGGTTCGGTGGTGGCTGACCCGCCAGGCCGACTCCTCACTCGAGGCGGCCCTCCGTCGCTTCGGCCAGCCGCCGGTCGGGGTCACCCCCGAGCAGCACGCGCTGCTGCTCGCCAACGACCTGGACGTTGTCAGCATCAGGATCGAGGACCTCGACGCGCTCCAGTCGCGCCTTCGCTTGATCGGCGGGATCGATCGGCAATGGCTCGGGCAGGCCCCGTTCTGGACGGTGATCGGTCGCGGGCCGCGCATCAACCACGCCTCCAGTCTTGCGCTCGACACCGGGCGACTCAGGCTGTCCGCAGGGCGCCTCGTGCTGCTCATGCGCTGCTGGACCATGCCCGTTCCGTCGCAGACCGCGCCCGTGTCTCGCCTCCACCTTGAACTGATCCCGCAGCACCGCGAGGCCCAGCGTGATGATGACCCTCTCGGGATGCTGTCGATGACCGAAGAGCTGGTCCTGAACGAGCAGCCGAAGACCGAGGACGAGAAGGGGCTGCTGCTGACTCGATTCCACATGAGCCTCCGCCCGGAGCCCGGGCGGGCGCTCGTGCTTGTCCCAGCGCCGCCGCGCCCCGGCGAGGACGATGAGGGAACCGAGGACCTCGACCCGGAGGAGACCGAGGGAATCGACGCGGCACCCGGGCTCGGCCAGGTCACGCGCGATCGCCCGGCTGCGGGCGCAGCCCCGCGCACCGATGCCGCACCCGGCATCGCCCCGCCTGACCCCGGCGAGCGAGCA